>DATBBB010000041.1:0-25622 GCA_036271215.1 Kofleriaceae bacterium
CCCGATATCGCTGTCGGGGAGCGGGCCGACGTGTGGATCGCCAACGTTGGCCAGGGTAGCTACACGCTCACCACTCGCCGGGATGTCGCCGAAAAGCTCTCGGCCGCTCGCCAGTCGGTCAAGTCGGGCCAGGGCCAGGGCGGCGGCTCCAAGAAAGGAAGGCGGTAGTGTCGGAGCTCAAGCACATCATCCTGTGGCTCGATCTCGCGAAGGAGAACCAGCACACGGAAGCGTGGATTCGCGAGCAGTGCCCGGAGCTCGCCGACGCGCGGCTGTTCAGGCTGACCGACTGCGATGCTGCCTCCGAACCTTCATTGCAGGCGAAAACGGCGAGGTCCGTGGTTCCGATCGAGCGCCAAGGCATCGGCACACCCGATAACTGGCTCCCGGTGCTGGCTGGCATCGAGCGTATGCTGGCTCGTGCGCGCCAAGAAGAGCGTGACGTCACGTGCCATTACTGGGTCGTCGGTCGCGCCGGGTTGCCCGGGTTTGTCTATCTCGGCTACCGGCTATCCAGGAAGGCGTTGGTCACGCTGATCAACAAGCGCGATGACGGATCCGGAATCGTGGACATCCTTCCACTCGACGGCCATGGCGCATCGCCGGCCTCGTCGAAGTCGACGTTCTTCGATCGGTCCCCCGGCCGCTGGCCACTGGTCCGTCGCGAGTCCAGGCTTCCTGTTGGCCTGCTCGTATCCTCGCTGCATAAGGAAATTCCGATCGAGATCGAGGGCCAGCTGGCGCGCCGAGGCGAGCACCTGGCCAATGTGGTAGGCGCGCTATCTTCTGCGAAGCTCGGGGATGACAACGTGTTCTCGGTGATCCGCGAGCTCGACGAGATCGTGCGCGACGTCCACCACGCATACAACAAGCGCGAGGCGCTCGACGTGTTCGTGGCCGGCCCGGCCACGTTGGCGTTCCTCGTGGGTCGCGCGCTGACCCAGAGCATCTTTCCGAACGTCCGAGTCTATCAGTACCTGAAGATCCAGCAGGAGTACGAGCTCGCGTACCGGATCGGATATCGCCGCGCTCGTCACCCGATCTTGTTCCTGACCGCGAACCCCCCCGACCACCAGAGGCTCGACATCGATGAAGAGCTCCGCGCGGTCGATCAAGCATTGAAGGCCAGCACCTACCGATCGCGATTCAAGCTCGAGCCGAGGGCGGCGCCCCGCCCGGGCGAGCTGTTCGATCTGCTGCGCGAGGTCAAGCCGACGATCCTGCACTTCAGCGGACACGGCAGCACGCGCGGAGTGTACTTCCGAGCCGACGCGACCGGATCGTGCGTGATGTCCGCCGACGACCTCGTGGACACCCTCGAGGCGGTGCGTGCCTCGGTCACGGTGATCGTCCTCAACGCATGCCATAGCACCGCGCTGGCCGAGACCTTGCGGGCACACGCAGACTGCGTCGTCGCCACGACGCGAGAGATCCCGGACGCGGACGCGAGGGTGTTCGCCGCCGCGTTCTATGCTGCGCTGGGAGCGCGCGAGTCCGTTCACACCGCGTTTCACCAAGGGCTCGCGCAGCTGAGACAGTCTTCCGCGGGCTCGGATCCGCGGGCTCGGGATCGTGAGGTATGCCGCGATCCCGAGCCGGCAGACTCGCCAGTGTCCTCGGAGCACCCACCGGAGCTTCTGAAGCTGAGCGTCCGCGATGGTGTGGATGCTCGCCAGATCGTCCTGGCCGAGGGCTGGGAGTAGCGGCTACACGGGTCGCCCGAGGGCACCTACATGCTAACCTGATGGCGTGCGTTACTGGCCGAATCCTGCCCACAAGACGGAGACCAGCGAGGCAGGCCCACCGGTCTGGAATCCCGACAAGGCAAAGTGTCCGCGCGGCATGACGGTCGAGGAGCGCAACGCCCTGCTCGCGGCCTCGGTGCCCGTCGACGCGGCCGATCCTCGCTCGCGTCGCTTTGCCGTGCGGCGGACACCCGCGGCGCTCGAGCTGTTCGACATCAAGTACGGCCGTGACGTCGACGGGGTCCCCGAGTTCCATGGCCACCCGGCCTCGCGGATCGACCGAGGCGCGCTGAAGCAACTCCGCGCGACCGGGCAGATCGATCTCGCGGAGTACAACCGATTGCGCCGGGAGCTCCCCGGATGCTGATCGGAAACCGCGACCGGTTTGCGATCGAGCTCGTGCCGGTGTCGCCATCCTGGGAGCCGCGCTACGAGCCGGAGGCCGCGGCGTGGGCAGGGCTCGGCATCTGGGTTCGAGGCAAGAACCTGTGCGCGCACGTCCGTGCAGGGGAAGAGGAGCTTCGCACGTCGCTCTTTGTCCCGCTCGGGCCCATCGCCGATTGGCTCGTGCGCGCGTATCCAGGCCTCGCGTTCGAGGAGCGTCCGCGATGGTTCGAGACCACGCGGCGGCTCCACGATGTCGTGCGGAAATGGGGTGAGTCGCCACCGCCGGTCGGCGTCGATGAGGATGCCTGGCTGGACGATCGCGAGGCCTTCTGGTCGCGGCACTTCCTGCTCGCCGGAGCCGAGGGTGCGTGGCTGCCAAACCTGTGCCTGCTTCGCGAAGACGACGATGTGATCGTGGCCTGGAGGGAGCCGCCCGCCCATTCGGTGGATCCGATCACGTTCCTCAATGCGGAGGGCTCGGTACGCGTGGCATGGCAGGACGTTCACGCCGTGCTGAGTCGGTTCGTCGATGAGGTCGCGCTGGCGTTCGAGCAGCGCAAGCTCGCGCCATACGCCTGGCTGGCGGCGGTACCGTCACGCCTGCATGTCGCCGTCTCCGGCCCCGAGATCATCGCGCTGTATTGCGCTCGCTCCTTGCAGCAGGTGGCCGAGCTCCTCGATGTGAGGGAGGGCGATGTCTCGGACGTCCTGGGGGCGGAGGCCGTCGTCGATCCTGCGACGAACCCGCTGTGCCAGGTGTTCCGAGATCTCCCGCCGGGACCGTCCGAGGGCGTCGGCGGCGAGGCGCGCGTTACCCTGGACCACTCGACCAAGGCCACGCGATCGTCGGCGCTGGCGTTGTGGAAGACGGCCCGGGCGCTCGCGCTCGATGCCGCTCGACCGGCAGAGACCGCGGAGCGCGCCGGTCAGCTCGCGGCGGCGGCAGTGCGCCGAGCCCTGGCCCTGGACGATCAGCCCATCGATACGCGAGATGCACTCGACCGCAGCGGCGTGGTCGCGCGAACGAGCGCGGTCGAGGCGAACCACGAGCACATGCTCGTGGTTGCCGCGCGGCGGTGTGCGCCGGCCGTGACGATCCTCCAGACGGTCCAGACCCGGAAGCGCTGGGGGAATCGCTTCGAGGAGGCCCGAGCGCTGGGCCACGCGCTCCTCGATCCGCTGCGAGGCGACGCGCTGGGCGCGGCGTCCACGAAGTGGACGCCGAGTGTTCGCCGGCGCCGCTCGGGTGCGTTCGCGGCCGAGCTCCTGCTGCCGAAGCGCGTGCTCGACATCTCCAGCGGGGGGCACCTCGATGGCGTCGGTCAGGGCCAGGCGTTCACGGACCTGATCGAACGCTATGGCGTCGGCGCCACGACCGCGGCGTGGCAGCTCTACAACCACAAGCTCGTGTCGCTACCGGTGCGCGACGAGCTGATCGAGCTCTACGCGGGCCGCGGCGATTGATCGACCTGCCGACCTGCTGGTGCGCGAAGGCTGGGAATCAGGCTACTCGGGGTCGCCCGGGGGTACCGGCGGGGACGGGACCGGGGCGGAGGCATCGCCGCGGGCCTTGGCGTACTCGTCGAGCTTGCGGTAGAGGGTCTTGCGATCGAGGCCGAGGCGCTGGGCGGCGCGGGTCTTGTTGCCGGCCTCGTCCTCGAGGACGCGCTCGATGAACTCGCGCTCGAGCTCGGCGACGGTCATCCGGCGGGCGACGGCGGCGCCGAGGAAGTCGACCGGGCGCTTCTCGCGGACGTGGGGCGGCAGGTCGTCGTCGGCGATCAGCTCGCCCTGGCACAGGGCGATGCCGCGCTCGAGGACGTTCATCAGCTCGCGCACGTTGCCCGGCCAGTTGTAGGCGAGCAGGAGGTGCTGGGCCTCGGGCGAGAGCCGCATGCGGCGCGGCGGGGCCTGGCGCGCGCCGAGCTGGGTGAGCACGTGCTCGGCGAGCGGGACGATGTCCTCGGGGCGGGCGCGCAGCGGCGGCAGGTCGAGGTGGATGACGTTGAGCCGGTAGTAGAGATCCTCGCGGAAGCTGCCGTCGGCGAGCATGGTCTCGAGGTTGCGGTTGGTCGCCGCGACCACGCGGACGTCGACGTGCTGGTTGCGGGTGGCGCCGAGCGGGCGGACCTCGTGCTCCTGGAGCACGCGCAGCAGCTTGGCCTGCAGCGGGAGCGCGAGCTCGCCGATCTCGTCGAGGAAGATCGTGCCGGCGTCGGCCTCGACGAACAGCCCGGGCTTGTCGGACCGCGCGTCGGTGAACGCGCCGCGCTTGTGGCCGAACAGCTCGCTCTCGATCAGGCCCTCGGGCAGCGCCGCGAGGTTGACGCCGACGAACGCGTTGCCGGCGCGCGGCGAGTTGTAGTGGATCGCGCGCGCGATCAGCTCCTTGCCGGTGCCGCTCTCGCCGGTGATCAGCACCGAGGCGGTGGATGTCGCGATCCGCCGCACGAGGGCAACGACGTCGCGCATCACGCCGCTCTTGGCGATGATGTTGTCGAGCCCGAACCGCTCCTCGACCTCGCGCTGCAGCCGGGCGACCTTGTTGCGCAGCGCGCGCTCGCCGAGCGCCTTGTCGGCGACCAGCAGCAGCTCCTCGATCTCGAACGGCTTGGCGATGTAGTCGTAGGCGCCGAGCTTGACCGCGCGGATCGCGGTCTCGATCGAGGCGAACGCGGTGACCATGACGACGTGCGGCGGATCGGGGAGCTGCATCACGCCGCGGATCAGGTCGAAGCCGTCCATCTCCGGCATCCGGAGGTCGGTGATGATCAGGTCGAACCGGGTGACCCGGGCGAGCTCGAGGCCGGCGGCGGCGGTCGGCACCGACTCGACGGTGAACCCGGCGTCGGACAGCTCCTCGTGGAGCAGGTCGCGCATCGCCGGGTCGTCTTCGACGACGAGCACGGCTCCGGAGCGCTCCGCGGACATCTCCGGCGGTTCTAGCACGGCCGGCGGAGTGGAAGGTTTGCGCGCGGCTCGCATGGCTACCACCCCGGACAGACAACCCGAGTTTCGGAAGGTTGCGGTCCCGGCCCGGGAGCGCGCCCCCGGCGGGGCGGTGCGGCTGCCGGGCGATCGCGTGTGCAGCGACATGCGGCACCCGGTGCGTACGATTGTGATATCCGATCTTGTTCCGCCCACGACTAACACAACCGACACGATTCCCGTGTCGCGTTTTACTTGCTCGGGGGATCCATGACTCTGCATCGCGCTTTGACCCTGGCCGCGACGGCCGCGCTCTACCTCGGGGGCTGCGCCACGCAGCCCGACGACGACGCCACCACGGTGGAGCAGTTCAGTACCGGCGCCAACCTCGGCTCGAGTATCGGCAGTCCGGTGATCTCCAGCTCCACCGTGGGCCTGTCCAACGACTATCAGCCGTCGTGTACGCCGGCGGGGAGCGCGCCCGATCTGGCCCTGACCTGGACGGCACCCGCGACCGGTCGCTACACGTTCAGCACGCTCGGGTCGTCGTTCGACACCGTGCTCGAGCTCCGGCTGCCCCCGACAGGGGCCTCGCTCGGGTGCAACGACGACAGCAGCGGAACGGTGCAGTCCACGGTGTCCGCGACCCTGTCGGCCGGCGAGACCATCCAGATCATCGTCGACGGCTACGTCTCCAGCAGCGGCGCGTTCCAGCTGAACATCGGCGGGGTGCCGAGCTCCGGACTGGACATGTGGCTGCGCGCCGACGCCGGCATCTCCTTCGGGTCCGGCACCCAGGTCGCGCAGTGGGCCGATCAGAGCGGGCAGGGCCGCAATGGCTCGATGCCCACCCCGGCGCGCCAGCCGCAGCTGGTCAGCGCCGCGCTCAACGGCCAGCCGGTGGTCCGGTTCGGCGGCGCGCAGTCGCTGTCCATGTCCACGCCCGTGTCGCCGACGACGTTCACCATGTTCATCGTCGGCAAGAACAGCCTGACGAGCGAGAGCTTCAGCATGATCCTCGGCCCGGGCGGCAGCACGCCCAACAACCAGCTCCGCTGGGAGAACGGCACCCAGGCGCTGTTGATCGGGCTTGGCAACAACCTGCCGCAGGTGACCCCGACGATCGGCAACACCCGGGTCTATCACGCCCTGTCGACGCGCTACGACGGCGGCACGATGACGGTGTATCGCGATGGCAACCAGGTGTCGTCGAACGCGTTCACGACCACGGGCCCGTGGACCTTGGCGTCAGTGGGCTCGTGGTTCTCGACGTACTACATGGTCGGTGACCTCGCAGAAGTCATCATCTACGAGCGCGCGCTGTCCGAGTCCGAGCGCGGCGGGGTGAACGCGTACCTGCGCGCCAAGTACCACCTGCCGTGACCCGCCGACTCTAATTGGCTAATGGCCGCGGCGGCGGCGGTTGCGGCGGTGCTCGTGCTCCTCGTCGACCAGGCGGACGTAGTCGAGCGGGGCGAGGTCTTCGAATGGCGGCGGGTCGATCGGCCCCAGCTCGCGGACGCGGGTGCGGAACGCCTGGGCGATCTGCTCGAACGGCGGCAGGTCGGAGCGGCCGGACAGCGCGCCGGACCGGGCGGCCTCGCTGGCCTCGGCGGTGAGCTGGAGCGCGAGCTCGCGGGTGACCCGGCCGCGCCGGATGATGTCCTGCACGCTGGTCGCGAGGTGGCCGAGCTCGTACTGCTTGGAGTCGAGCATCTCGAGCGCGACGAAGATCACCTGGCGCGCCGACAGCACGTGGTCGGCGTAGAGCACCAGCGCGGCCTGGAAGTAGTTGAACACCGGGACCAGCCGTGGGCCGTAGTGGCGGAACCCGACCGGCGCCGACCGGCGATCGAGGTGGATGAACAGCCGGTTGACCGCGGCGTGCTTGGGCACGCGGCGGGCGAGATCGAGGATCCGCAGCGCGTCGTCGTCGTAGGCGCGCGACGCGGTCAGCACGCGCTCGAGGTCCTGCAGCGAGACCTTGCCGGCGACCAGGTCGGCGTACAGGCAGTAGATGATCGCGTCGGCCTCGGCGTCGTCGCCGAACAGGGTCTCGGCGTCGGCCGCGGCGCCGACCCGCGACTGCAGCATCGCCGGCAGCTTGTAGGGGATCTGGGCGCGCAGCGCGCGGAACCGGCCGCGCAGGATGTTCTTCAGGTTGTTCTTGAGGACGAACTCGTCGTAGTCGACGCCGTCGAGCGCGAGCTTGGCGGCCAGGACCTGGCGCATCTGGGTCGGGCTGCCCGACACGATGCAGATCCGGTGGCCGTCCTGGCGCAGCGCGCGGAGCAGCGCCGTGGCGCCCGGATAGGCCTGCTTGTCGGCGGCGGTCTCGACCGCGCTCTTGGCGAGATCGGCCAGCGAGTCGAACTCGGTGCGCAGGTAGGTCTTGTCGAGGTCCCAGCGAAACGTGTGGCGCGGCGGGGTGGCGCCCGGCGGCAGGCCCGCGGGGATGTGATCGAGCAGGCCGATGCGCTGGCCGATCCGGCCGGGTAGCGACGCCAGCGTGGTCATGCGGCGAACCAGCGGGGACTTCATGTGGATTCGACGGGGCCGCTCGACACGTCGCTCGCCGAGCGCGGCCGGCGGTTCGCCCGCTCGTCGAGCTCGGCCATCGTGCGCGCGATGTTGCCGCACAGGTTGCCGGCGAGCGCCTTGTGCGCGACCTTGATCGCGTTGGCCACCGCGCGCGCGTTCGACCGGCCGTGCGCCTTGATGAACGGGTTGGTGAACCCGAGCAGCGGCGCGCCGCCGTACTGCTGCCAGTCGGTGATCGACTTGAGCTGATCGATCGCCGACGACAGCGCGATCAGGCCGAGCCGCCACGCGAGCCGCTCCTTGTGGGCGTAGCGCGCGAGCCGGACCACGGTCTCCGAGACGCCCTCGAGCATCTTGAGCACGACGTTGCCGACGAACCCGGAGGTCACGACGACGTCGGCGACGCCGCGCGGGATGTCGAGGCCCTCGATGTTGCCGATGAAGTTGAGCTCGGTGGTCTCGACCAGCGCGGCGTGCGCGGCGATCACGCTCGGCGGGCCCTTGCCGGCCTCGGCGCCGTTGGACAGTAGCGCCACGCGCGGCCGGCGGTTCGCCGACACCAGCTTGGCGTACGCCGAGCCCATCACCGCGAACCCGACGAGATCCTCGGCGGTCGCGTCGATCGTGGCGCCGACGTCGAGGATCAGCGAGAACGGATCGTCCTTCTCGCCGCGCCGCAGCTCGGTCGGGTAGACCGCGGCGAGCGCGGCGCGCCGCACGCCCTGGAGCAGGGTCCAGCGCCGCGCGCAGGCGAGCACGCTCGCGCCGGTGTTGCCGGCCGAGACCAGCGCGTCGCCCTCGCCGCGGGCGACGAGATCGGCGGCGATCGCGATCGAGGCGTCGGGCTTGGCGGCGAGCGCCTCGGCGGGCTTCTCGTCCATCTCGATGAAGCTCGGCGCGTGGTGGACCCGGACCCGCGCGCCGTCGTGGCGCATCCGCGGCAACAGCCGGCCGAGCGCGGCGGCATCGCCGACCAGGATGATCTCGGCCGACGTCAGCGCGAGCGACGCTTCGGCGGCCCCCTGCACGATCTCGTCGGGAGCATGATCGCCCCCCATGGCGTCGACGACGATACGGTGCATGCCGGCATCTTGCCATACAAACGCGAGGCTGACGCGGCACCGCAGCGTGAACATGCGGTGTCAGCTGATGGGCAGGATTGCGTCGCTGGGGGTAGAGTCCGCGCGGTGACCGAGAAGCTCTACATCGTCGACGGCCACGGCTACATCTTCCGCGCCCATTACGGGCTCATGAACAGCTCGCGCGGCGAGCGCCGCGAGGTCCGGCTGTCGACCAGCGAGGGCATGCCGACCGGCGCGCTGTACGTGTTCTCGCGCATGCTGATGCGGCTCGAGGAGGACTTCGCGCCGCGCCGGATGGCGGTCGTGTTCGATGACAAGTCCGGCAAGCGGACGTTCCGCGCCGAGCTGTACCCGGAGTACAAGGCGACCCGCAAGGAGGCGCCCGAGGAGCTCCAGGTCCAGATGGACTACTTCGGCAAGGTCGTCGACGGCCTGGGCTGGCCGGTGCTCCGGGTGCCCGGGGTCGAGGCCGACGACGTGATCGCCACGCTGGTCGAGCAGGCGCGCGCCCGCGACTGGGAGGTCGTGATCTTCAGCGCCGACAAGGACATCATGCAGATGGTCGGCGACCACGTGTCGATGATCGACGCGCTCCACCAGAAGACGTACACCCGCGACGAGGTGATCAAGAAGATGGGCGTGGCGCCCGAGAAGATCCCGGACTTCCTGGCGCTGGTCGGCGACACCAGCGACAACATCCCCGGGATCCGCGGGGTCGGCGGCAAGACCGCGGCGACCCTGCTCGACACCTACGGCACGCTCGACAACCTGATCGCGCAGAACCCGGTGGTGCCGCGGATCCAGATCAAGCAGCCGTTCGGCGATCCCGAGCAGCTCGCGCGGATCCGGATCTCGCGCCAGCTGGTCGAGCTGCGGCGCGACGTCGAGCTGCCGCTGGCGCTCGACGCGCTGGTGGTCGGCGCGTGGAACCTGCCCGAGCTCCACCAGCTGTTCACCGAGCTCGAGTTCCAGGTCCTGGTCGACAAGGTCAAGATGAAGATGCCGCCGGCCGACGACGTCGAGATCGTCCCGGCGCCCGACGTCCAGCGGGTCGCCGCGGTGGCCGAGGCGCCCGATGCCCGGATCGTCGTCGGGGGCGACGCGATCGCCGAGCTCGCGGCGGCGGCGCGCGCGGCGGGCCGGATCGCGGTGACCGTGGAGCTCGCGCCCGAGCGCCTCGAGCGCGCGGGGCTGGTCGCGGTGGTGATCGCGATCGCCGGCCAGGCCCCGGCGTACCTGCCGCTCGCCCACCGCTACATCGGGGCGCCGGCCGCGCCGGCCGCGGCCGAGCTCGCGCCGCTCCATGCGGTGCTCGCGGATCCGGCGGTCGCCAAGGTCGTGCACGACGCCAAGACGGTGACCCGCGCGTTCGCGATCGCCGGGGTCACGGTCGCCGGCATCGTCGAGGACACCATGCTCGCAGCGTTCCTGCTCGATCCGACCGCGGAGTCCGAGCCCGGCGAGGCCGTGGTCGAGCGGCTCGGCGGCGTGTTGCTGCCGTCGCGCGCGACGATCGCCGGCAAGGCCAGGACCAGCCTCGAGGGCGTGGCGGTCGAGCGCGCGGCGCCGTGGGCAGGCGCGATCACCCACGCGCTCTTGCCGATCAGCGACCAGCTGCCGGCGCGGTTGACCGCGAGCAAGCTGTTGCCGCTGTACCGCGACGTCGAGCTGCCGGTCGCGGTGCTGCTCGCCGAGATCGAGCGGATCGGGATCGCGATCGACACCGCGCACTTCCAGCGGCTGTCGAACGAGGTCGGCGCCAGGCTCGCCGAGCTCGAGCACCAGGTCTACGAGGCCGCGGGCACGACCGAGCTCAACATCGGCTCGCCCAAGCAGCTCGGCGAGCTATTGTTCGACAAGCTCGGGCTCGACACCAAGGGCGTCAAGCGGACCAAGACCGGGTGGTCGACCGAGGCCGACACGCTCGAGACCCTGGTCGACGCCCACCCGGTGATCCGGCCGATCCTCGACCACCGCGAGCTGATCAAGCTCAAGGGCACGTACCTCGACGCGCTGCCGCCGCTGATCAGCCCGGTGACCGGCCGGGTCCACACCACGTTCAACCAGGTCGTCGCCGAGACCGGCCGGCTGTCGTCGCAGGATCCGAACCTCCAGAACATCCCGATCCGCAGCGAGCTGGGCCGCGAGATCCGCCGCGGGTTCGTCGCCGCGCCGGGCCACGTGCTGATCGCCGCCGACTACTCGCAGATCGAGCTCCGGATCCTCGCCCACCTGTCGGGCGATCCGCTGCTCGGCACCGCGTTCCGCGAGCGGATCGACGTCCACACCCAGACCGCGGCCGAGGTGTTCAGCGTCGAGCGCGACGCGGTCACCCCGGAGCAGCGCCGGATCGCCAAGGCGGTCAACTACGGGCTGTCGTACGGCCAGTCGGACTTCGGCCTCGCGCGCGCGCTCGACGTCACGCGGACCCAGGCCGCCGAGTACTCGCGGCGCTACTTCCAGCGGTTCCCGACGATCCACAAGTTCATGGAGGACATCGTGACCCTGGCGCGCGCCCAGGGCGGGGCGCGGACCTTGCTCGGCCGGTGGCGGCCGATCCCCAACTTGATGTCGAAGTCGCCGCAGGCGCGGCACGCCGCCGAGCGGGTCGCGCAGAACACGCCGATGCAGGGCGCGGGCGCCGACCTGATCAAGCTCGCGATGCTGGCGACCGCGGCGCGGATCGCGCGCGAGAAGTGGCCGGTCAAGATGCTGCTCACGGTGCACGACGAGCTGGTGTTCGAGGCGCCGCCCGCGATCGCCGAGGAGGTCGGCGCGGCGCTCAAGCTCGAGATGGAGGGCGTGTACCAGCTCAGCGTGCCGCTCGAGGTCGACATCGGGATCGCCGGCAACTGGGCCGACGCGTAGCGGCGCCCGGCCGCGGCGGCCACGGCAGGCCGCGCCGGGTCAGCGGCGGATCACGCGCGCCTCGACGAAGTCGATGAACGCGCGGACCTTGGCGGGCGGCAGGTGGCGCGACGGGTACAGCGCGTGGAGCGGGAACCGCTCGCCGGGCCAGTCGGCCAGCAGCTCGACGAGCGTGCCGGCGTCGAGCAGGTGCTGGATCCCGATCGCCTTGACCCGCGCGATCCCGACGCCGCCGGCGCACGCGCCGAGCATGGTGCCGAACTCGGCGACCATCAGCCGGCCGGTGGTCTTCACGGTCACCAGCTTGCCGTGGCGGCGGAACTGCCAGTCCTCGAGTGGCTGACCGGTCAGCGAGTCGCGGACCTGGATGCAGGTGTGGCGGGCGAGCTCCGCCGGCGTGGTGGGCGTGCCGTGGCGCGCGAGGTACGCCGGCGACGCCACGGTGATCATCCGGGTGTCGAGCAGCTTGCGCGCCACCAGCGACGACGCGGGCGGGGTGCCGAACCGGACCGCGAGGTCGAACCCTTCGCCCACCAGATCGCCGAGCTGGTCCTTGGCGATCAGCTCGAGCGCCAGCTCGGGGTAGCGCGCGAGTAGCTCGGCGAGGTGCGGCGCGAGCAGCTGGCGCGCGAAGAACGCGTCGACGTTGACCCGCAGCCGGCCGCGCACCGCGATCGACGCCCCCGAGGTCACGGTCACCGCGTCCTCGATCCCGGTCAACAGCGGCGCGACCTCGGCGTAGAGCCGGCGGCCCTCGTCGGTCAGCCCGACCGCGCGGGTGGTGCGATCGATCAGCCGCACGCCGACCCGCGCCTCGAGCCGCGCCACCGCGCGGCTGACCCCGGAGCGCGACAGCCCGAGCGCGTCGGCGGCGCCGGTGAAGCTGCCGGCCTCGGCGATCGCGGTGAGCACGCCGATGTTCGCGATCACGCGGCCGTCGAACGTCATCCCGTGCTCCGTTGATTCTGCATCACCAATGTTATGACTCCGTCGCACGTTCCGCAACGGCCGCGCACCGGCTAGATCGGTCGCATGACATCCACCACGACCAGCTACGCCATCACGGGGATCACGGGCAACGTCGGCGGCGAGGTCGCCCGCACGCTGCTGGCGGCGGGCCGCCCGGTCCGCGCGGTGGTGCGCGACGCGACCCGGGCCGCGGGGTGGGCGGCGCGCGGCTGCGAGCTCGCGGTCGCCGCCATGGAGGACGCCGCGGCGCTCACCGCCGCGTTCGCCGGTGCGGCGGCGGTGTTCGTGCTGCCACCGCCGGTGTTCGATCCGGAGCCGGGCTATCCGGAGGCGCGCGCGGTGATCGCCAGCGTGGTCGCGGCGCTGGCCGCGGCGAGGCCGGCGCGGGTCGTGTGCTTGTCGACGATCGGCGCCGACGCCGCGCACGACAACCTGCTCGCGCAGCGCACGCTGATGGAGGCCGCGCTGCGCACGCTGGACCTGCCGCTGACGATCCTGCGGCCGGCCTGGTTCCTCGACAACGCGGCGTGGGACGTGGCGTCGGCCCGCGACACCGGCGTGGTCCCGAGCTTCCTGCAGCCGCTCGATCACGCGTTCCCGATGGTCGCCGCACAGGACGTCGGGCGGGTGGCGGCGGCGCTGCTGCAGGACGCTGCGGCCGGCGCGCGCGTCGTCGAGCTCGAGGGACCCGCGCGGGTGACGCCGCACCAGCTCGCCGAGGCGTTCGCCCGCGCGCTCGGCACGCCGGTGCGGGCCGAGCCGGTGCCGCGCGCGTCGTGGGAAGCGCTGTTTCGCGCGCAGGGCATGAAGCACCCCGCGCCGCGGATCCGCATGCTCGACGGGTTCAACGAGGGCTGGATCGAGTTTGCGGACCGCGGGGCCGGAGCGCTCAAGGGCCAGATCACGGCCGCGGAGGTCGTCGCGGCGTTGGTCGCCGCGTAGTGGGCGATCTCCGTCGCGGGATCACGATCACGAAGCGTACGTGACGCGACAGGAGTCGTGCCTCATATGCGCGACAGCGATGGCTGGACATCGTTAACCAGCCGGTGCCCTTTCCAGGAGGCCCCATGCGATCTGCCGTGATCTCGCTCTCGTCGTCCGCCCTGTTCACCGTCCTCGCGCTCGGTGCCGCGGCCTGCACCACGGCCGGCGCCGCCGCCGATCCGTCGTCGACCGACCCGGCGCCGTCCGCGTCGGACGAGGCGCCCCAGCTCGCCACGCTGCCGTCGGCCGGCGCCGCGCCGTCCGTGGTGGCGACCCCGGCGACCGTCACCGGGACGCTCAACTGCAACCTCGAGTACGAGCGGTTCTCACCGTCGTTCGCGACGTCGCCGATCCTGTCGTTCTCGAAGCTGATGACGACCGTCGCCGCGTCGGGTGCCTCGGTCACCAACGCCACGTACCAGCTGTACGCTGCGGTCAACTCGGCGCCGGCGACCAACCTGGCGTTCCAGGTCGGGGTCAACTTGATCAGCACCGGGCAGGGCATCGTGTACCTCGTGCTGCCGTCCCCGACGCTCGGCGGCGCCTACCTGTTCGAGAACGGCGCGCACATCACCGCGGTGACCGTGGGCGGCGTGGCCTACGACTACCTGCGCGTCTACTGCTCGCTCACGCCCTGATCGGTCGCGCTTCGGTCGCGCTTCGAGCGCGCGCACGCGGCGGCGATCGACGCCATATGCCGGCGGTTCGCCGGCCCTGCCAGGGCTACGGGAAGTCGAGCGGGAACGTGCCGGGCTTGAGCAGCGCGAGCAGGTCGGCGTACTTGATCTTCGGCGTCTTGGTCGGCGCCAGCGTGGGGCCGGTGAGCGCGAGGCCGCCGGCGGCGGGGAACGCCACCGCGAGCTCGGCCGAGGCGCCGCGGACCCGGTCATCGCCGTAGCCCGCCGCCATGCCGACCGGGATCGCCGGGGTCATCGCCGGGACGCCCGACGGGCCGACCCCGGCGATCGCGATGAACGTCATGATCTCCTGGCGGCCCTCGAGGCCGTCGTCGGGGTAGTGCTTGGTGGCGTCCCACGGCCAGTCGTCGACGTCCTGCGTCCAGCGGACGACGATCGCCTTGCCGGCGCCGATCGCGGTGAGCTCGACCGCGGCGATCTTGCCGGTGCTGGTGCCCCACCGGTTGCTCCACAGCGACTCGAACGGCGTGACGAACCAGCCGTTCTGGGTGCGGATCGCGAGTGTGTCGACCTCGCGCTGCGAGTTGTAGCTGCCGACCTCGTGCAGGACCTTGACCTCGAGGAACGGCGTGCCGGTCAGCGCGAGCTTGGCCGGGAACTCGGTGCAGTCGTAGTGGTGCTCGTAGGTGTCCTCGGGCTTGGTGCCGGGCGGCAGCTGCTCGTCACCGTCGAGATCCTTCTTGCACTGGGCCTTGGCGAGCGCGGCGCCGCTGGTCGCCGCCGAGGCGGTCATCGCGCGCGGCACGAACCGCAGGCTGTCGGCGGCCTTGGGATCGAGCTTGCGCAACGCGGCCTCGACGGTCTGGTTCGCGCGCAGCCGCAGCGAGCCCTGGTAGGCCTCGATCGCGCCGGGGTTGTCGCCCTTCTTGGCCAGGATGTAGCCGAGGTTGAACAGCGCCGCTGCGTGGACGTTGACCGTGGTCGCGTGCGCGACCGCCTTGCGCGACGTGGCCTCGGCATCGGCGAGCTGGTTGGCGCGCAGCTGGACCACGCCGAGCTCGCCGAGCGCGACCGGATCATCGGCGATGATCTTCAGGCAGTCCTCGAACGCCTTGGCGGCGACCGCCAGCTTGCCGGCGGCCTCGGCCTCGCGGGCGTGCTTGAGCGCGGCGCCGTAGCGCTTCTGCTCGTCGGCACTCGGCTTGGCCGGCGCGCTCGGTGCCGGGGCCGCGTGCGCGGCGCTCGCAACCAGGGTGATCCAGGCACACCCCACCATCATCCACTTCGACATGGCGAGCATCGTGGCATGCCGGGCCGCGAGGCTCGATCGGGAGGCCGCGGAATTGCGATCGCGTACGCCGGGCCGCGCGGCGGTCCGTGATCTCGGTCGCCTCGCGAACCGAGACCTATCGCTTCTTCTTGGCGGCAGGTTTCTTGGCGGCGGGCTTCTTGGCGGGCTTGGCCTTGGCAGCAGGCTTCTTGGCGGCGGGCTTCTTGGCGGGCTTGGCCTTGGCTTTGGCAGCAGGCTTCTTGGCAGCAGGCTTCTTGGCAGCGGGCTTCTTGGCGGCGGGCTTCTTGGCGGCGGGCTTCTTGGCGGCGGGCTTCTTGGCCTTGGCAGCAGGCTTGGCGGCGGGCTGCTTGGCCTTGGCGGCGGGCTGCTTGGCCGCGGCCTTGGTGGGCTTGGCCGCCGCGGGCGCCTCGTTGCCCTCGCCCTCGTCTTCGTCGCCGTGATCGCCGTCTTCGTCGTCTTCGTCGTCTTCGGCTTCGTCTGCTGCGTCGTCCTCGCCGGCTGCCGTATCGCCGATCACGGGGAGCGCCTGGCTGGCGACGTGCTCGTCGGCGGTCGCCACGTCCTCGACGTCGTCCTCGTCGTCCTCATCGTCTTCCGCCTCTTCCTCGTCGTCCTCGTCGCCACCGATCGCCGCCTGGTGCGCCGCCTCGTGCGCATCGTCCGCGGCCGCGTCCTCGCGATCCGCGCGGTCCGCCGCGTCGCGCTCCGTCGTCTCGTGGTCCGCCGTCTCGTCGTCGTCGTCCTGATCGGCGTCGTCCGTGTCGTCGTCATCGTCGGCGTCGTCCGCGTCGCCGTGATGGTCGTGCACGTGGCTGTGCTCGTGGCCATGGGTATGCGCGTGATCGGCGTGGTCGTGGCCGGCGTGGTCATGATCGGCGTGGTCGTGATCGTGGTCGTGCGGCGCGCCGTCCTCGCCATCGGCCTGCTCGGCCTGCTCGACCAGCTCGCGCAGCGCGGCGTACTCGGCCCACGCCTCGTCGCGCTCGTTGTAGAAGCTCAGCTCGTCGTCGAACGGCGACAGCCGCTCGACCAGCGCGTTCGGATCGCCATCGCCGTACAGGTAGAGCGTGAACTTGCCGTCCTCGCTCTTCCACGCCACGAACGTCCAGCCGGCGGCCTCGCTCGCCGGCTCGACCCACTCCTCCTGGAACGTGTCGAGCCGCTGATAGGCGGCATCGTCGGGCAGCTTCGACGACTCGGTGGTCGGGTACGGCAGCTCGATCAGGACGATCTGCGGCTGGTCGGGCCGCGGGGTCACGTCGCGGATCAAGAACATCGCAGGGACGCCGTCCTCGCGTTGGGCGTGCACCTGGTGCCAGAGGTCGGCGTCGGAGATGGACATTAGTGCCGAGCCTACCTCGTGACGTCGTCGCCGGGCCATCTCCGCGCCAGCCGAGATCGGCCGCCGCCGACCCGGGCTCACACGTACGGCAGGTCGACCCGGTAGCGCTCCTGGCCGTCGATCCCGAGGATCCCCACGCTCAGCGCATCATGGGTGACGTCGATCGCACCGAAGCTTTGCAGCCCGTCCCACGGCGCCAGGTTGGTCTGGCCGGGCGCCGGCGCCCACCGGAACTTCTCCTCGGGGCCGAACGTCGGATCGAGCGTGTTGGGGCCGAACGTGCCGGCGTGGATCGGGCCGGCGACGAACTCCCAGAACGGATCGAACGTGGCGCCGGTCGCGCGCGCCGGGTCGTAGCGGTGGGCGGCGGCGTAGTGGACGTCGGCGGTCAGCCAGGTCAGGTTCTGGACCCGGCGGCGCTGGAGCTCGGCGAGGATGCTGGCGACCTCGCGCTCGCGGCCGAGCGGCGGCCCGGCGCCGTTGGCGAACCCCTCGTTGCGGGAGTCATCGGGGCCATCGCCGATCACCAGGCCGAGCGGCTGATCGCACGCGATGATCTTCCAGCGCGCTCGCGAGCCGGCGACCGCGTCGACGAACCACCGGACCTGCGCGGCGCCGAGCATGGTGCCGGTGGCGCCGCGGTTGGCGTCGTTGGGCGTGCGGAACGACCGGCAGTCGAGCACGATCACGTCGAGCAGCGGGCCGTAGTGCACGACGCGGTGCACCGGGCCGGGCGGCACCGGCGTCCACTCGAGCATCGCCCGGCGCGCCCGCCCCGACAGCACCGTGGTGTTGCGCTCGGTGTGGTAGCGATCGTCGTCGAGCGTCTGATCCGGCCACCAGTTGTTGTGGGTCTCGTGATCGTCCCACTGGGCGAGGATCGGGACCTCGGCCGCGAGCGCGCGGACGTGGTCGTCCTCGAGGTTGTACGCGAACCGGGCGCGGAAGTCGTCGAGCGACTCGGCGACCCGCGCGACCCGCTCGTTGGTGATGTTGCGCCACACCCGGCCGTCGGCCAGCGTGGTCTCGGCGAGGATCGGGTTATCGGCGTAGATCAGGTCGCCGGAGTGCAGGAAGAACGCCGGCTGGGCCGCGCGGATCGCCGCGTAGCCCTTCATGCCGCCCCAGTCGGGGTTGCGGCCGAAGCCCTGGCCGGCCGTGTCACCGGTCCACACGAAGCGAAACCGATCGGCGCGCGGGGTGACGAGGCGACCGGTGACCCAGGCGCTGGCGCCGCGCGCGGCCTCGCGCTCGAACCGGACCCGGTACCACACGGTCTGGGCGTCGGGCAGGCCGGTGATCGCGACGGTGGCGGCGCAATCGGTGGCGGGGCCGACCACCGGGCCGGCGACCCGGCGCGGCTGGGCGAAGCCCTCGCGGGTGTCCCACTCGACGATCATCCGCGCGGGCTCGCTGCACCGGGCCCAGATCAGCGCGCGGCCGGTCTGGACGTCGCCGCTCTGCACGCCGTGCGTGATCTGCGGCGGCACGGCGCGGACGACCGCGGACCGGGCACACGCGGCGACCCCGGCGGCTGACAGGGCACCCAGGACGAAACGGCGGCGGGTGATCACCCCGTCAAGCTACCGCAATCGTTGCCGTCTTCGATAGTCGCGTGGAGGATGGCGCGGAGTTTCGCGTTCCTGGGGGTCGTCCGCTATCCTGTACCCCCGATGCGCCGTGCCGTTCTTGCCGCCGCCGCCGCCGCCACTTCTGTGTGCGCGGCGTGCCGAGCCCCGGCGCCACCCGAGGCCAAGCCGGACAAGCCGGTGCACGTCTCGGCCGGATCGAACATGACGGTCGCGGCGTCGAGCGCGGCGCCGCAGTCCAAGGGCGGGATGGTCGAGGGCGCGACCACGGTGCGGCCGCACCACGAGGAGCCGGTGGTCGAGTGCCCGGCGGCGATCGCCGACAGCACCGACGACGACGCGCGGGTCTCGGCGCTGCTCGACGAGGCCAACAAGCAGATCGAGCGCGCGCAGTACGCCGCGGCGTGGACGTGCGCCGATCGCGCCAGCGATCTGTCGCCGACCTCGGTCGAGGCCCAGCACCTGCGCGGCGCGGCGCTCGCGGCGCTCGGCCGGGAGTCCGAGGCGCAGACCGCCTACGCGCTGGCGCTCGCGCTCGATCCCGACGATCCGGAGACCCTGCGCGCGGTCGCCGACTTCTACATCAACGGCAAGGGCGAGCACGGCCGCGATGCGCTGCGGCTCGGGCTCGAGCTCGCCCAGCGCGGCAGCCGGCGGGCCGAGGCGCGGCGCCGGCGCAACCCGCCGCTGGTCGCCGATCTCGCGGTGCTCGAGGCCCAGGCGCTCAACGATCTCGGGCGCAGCGACGAGGCGCTGGTCCGGGTCGGCGCCGCGCTGCGGATCGCGCCGGGCCGCGGCGACGCGCTGCACGAGAAGGGCGTCGCGCTGTTCGATCTGTCGCGGTTCACCGACGCCCGTGGCGTGCTGCAGAAGGCGATCGGCATCCAGCCCGACGACGCTTACACCCACCAGATGCTCGGGCTGACGCTCGAGCAGCTGGCCGATCCCAAGGGCGCCGAGACCGAGCTGTCGCGCGCGCTCGAGCTGGCCCCGACCGAGCTGTCGCGGCCGGTGCTGATCACGGTGCCCGAATTCCAGAAGGAGATCGACGTGGTGATCGCGACCTTGCCGGCCGAGCGCAAGGCGCGGGTCAAGGCGATCAAGGTCGAGATCGCCGATCTCCCGGACCCGAGCGACCTCGCCGCGGTGACGCCGCCGTTCCCGCCGACGATCCTCGGGCTGTACCGCGGGCCAGTCGGCCACGCCGCGGAGGTCCCGGCGCAGCCGGGACCGGGGCCGGGGCCGGGATCGGGGCCAGGGCCAGGGCCAGAGGAAGAGCCGGTGTCGATCGTGCTGTACCGCAAGAACCTCGCGCGCGCGGTCAAGACCCGCACCGAGCTGTCCGAGCAGATCCGCGACACCTTGCTGCACGAGATCGGTCACCTCGAGGGCCTCGACGAGGACGATCTGCGCCGCCGCGGCATGGAGTAAGCCGGCGCTTACATCGCGATCGTCGCAACCCGATGCGGCATCGCCGGCGCAACCTGACACGTCGTGGTCAGGTTTGTTTCGGGAGTGCTCGCGGCGCACATTGACGCGAGCGCGGGCTCGGGCACAACTAGCGCGAACCCAGCAAGGAGATCGCGATGACCACGTTTGAAGTCGGCAAGAAGCTCGTCGAGCTGTGCAATCAGGGCAAGAACCACGAGGTGATGGAGACGCTGTACTCGCCCGACATCGTGAGCGTCGAGGCGGCGTCGATGCCGGGGATGCCGGCGGAGTCGCGCGGGCTCGCGGCGGTGCGCGCCAAGAGCGAGGCGTGGGGGGCCGCTCACGAGGTTCATTCCGCCACGGTCGAGGGTCCGTTCCCGAACGGCGATCGGTTCGTCGTGCGCTTCACGTACGACATCACGAACAAGCCGACCAACAAGCGCCACAAGATGGACGAGATGGCGCTGTTCACGGTCAAGGGCGACAAGATCGTGCGCGAAGAGTTCTTCTACGTCACCGGCGCGTAGCGCGCGGCGTTCGGCTATACGGACGCGCTCGCATGCTCGTGCTGGCGCGTCACGAGCCCAGCTTGGCGCCCAGCTTGGGGGGCGCGACCGCGCCGAGGCTGGCGAGCCCGCCGATCACCGGGCAGTCGCGCGCGGCGTCCGGTACCGTGAGCCACACGCCGAGCGTCGCGGCGAGGATCATGGCGATGCCCGGGACCGCGAACGCGAGCGTGCCGGGCAGCGCGGCGGCGAACACGCCGGCGCCCAGCGTGCCGAGCGCGTGCCCGGCGCTGCCGGCGGCCTGCACGGTCGCCATGTCGCGCGCGCGATCCTCGAGCGCGGCCGAGCGTGCGACGAGCACGAGCGCGGTGGCGTACAGCGCGCCGGCGGCGGCGCCGCAGCCGATCGCCCACACCACCGCGACGCCGGGCGAGCCGAACACATCGACGAACGCGGCCACGACGAGCGCGAGCGTGAGGCCGAGCGTGCCGCGCACCGCGAGCTTGCGCGGGCCGACCGCCGCGGCGTGGCGCCGGGCGAGCGGCATCGCGATCACCGACGCGATCATGAACACGCCGAGCACGAGGCCGACCCGGGCCTGCGATGCCAGGTACGACGCGGTGACGGTCAGGATGCCGAACAGGAACCGCTCGCCGAACGCGAGCAGGCCCGCGGCGAACCGCCGGCGATCGAGGCCACGCCCGGCGGCGAGGCCGGCCGGTGCCGCGGCCATGGGCTCCGGCGCCACCGGCTCACCGGCGACGAACGCGATCGCGGTGCCGAGCGCGCCGGCGGACAGCAGCGCGGCGAAGATCAGCGCGCGATCGGGCGCGCCGAGCGCGGCGCCGATGCCGAGCCCGCCGACCACGCCGAGCACGATCGCGATGCCGAGCGCGACCGCGCGCCGGACCCGCAGCTCGGGATCGCCCGCGGTGCCGGCGGCGACCAGCGCGGTGATCGCGAGCAGGTGACAGGCGCCGTCGACGATCCGCAGGCCGAGCCGGATCGCGAACGAATCGACCGCGGCGATCGCGAGCGTGACCGCCACGCTGGCGATCAGCGCGGCGATCGCCAGCATGCGGGCCGAGCCGGCGAGCCGCAGCGCGCGCTTGCCCCACGCCGCGCCGGCGATCCCGCCGATCACGTGGACCGACATGAACAGCCCGGCCGCGGCGGGGCCGAGCCCGGCCTGATCGACCAGCGCACGCAGCGCGGGGACGACCACGCCGGTCGAGGCCGCGGCGAGCGCGAGCGCGGCGAGGACGCCGAGCTTGAATGGCAGCTTGCTCTGGCGACCTGCCGGCACACGGCCTGCCGGCGCACGGGCCGTCGAGGCCCAGGTGCGCAAACCGGATCTAGTTATCTTGGAGACCTCGAACTCCATCGTCACACCCCCATCCTGATCGTGTCCAAAGCATAGCTCGACTGATCGCGGGTCCGTAGGAGGCAATCTGCGGCCCAGATCGCCTGCGAGAAACTGAAGTAGGCTCGCGGCGGTAGATGCTTGCCCCTCGCTACCGACACCTTCCGGTAGGCGTACGTTGGGGCCATGGATTTTCCCAAAAACACCATGGCGCACTTCGCGATCAATGCCGCCGATGTCGAGCAGGCGCGCGCGTTCTATTCGAAGGTCTTCGGCTGGACGTTCCAGGCCTGGGGCCCGCCGGGCTTCTACCAGATCGAAGCCAAGGACTCGGCGGTGCTCGGCGCGCTGCAGGGCCGCCGCGAGCTGGTCAAGGGCCAGCGCACGATCGGCTTCGAGTGCACGTTCGCGGTCGACTCGATCGATGCGACCGAGCAGGCGGTCGTGGCGGCGGGCGGCAAGGTCATGCTCGCGCGCTCGGTGATCCCCGGCGTCGGCACGCTGATGTTCTTCGCCGATCTCGACGGCAACGTGTTCGGCGCGATGCAGTACGACGCGGCGGCCGGGTCGGTCACCGGTTCTTGATCCGGCTGCGCTGGATCGCGTACGCGGCGACCGCGATGATCACGACGAACGGCAGCCACGCGGGGACGAAGTGCTCGGCCGCCCACCGCGGGTGACGGTGGATCGCGCCGGTCGCGATCCCGGCGAGCACGGCGACCCCGATGCCGAGGGCCAGCGTGACGGCCCCGGCGTACAGCGCGACCTGCCACGGCGGACGCATCGCCGGCGCGGGGTCGGGCGGGCTCGGGCTCACGCCGATATCTTGGCACGGCCGCGGCACGGTGTTTCCAGCGGCGCGCCCGCGTTTGCGCAGGCGGCGTGTCATGCTCGCCGCGTGAGACCAGCTCTCTTCCTCGGGCTCGGGATCGTCCTGACCGCGTGCGGCGGCGGCCCGCAGCGCCCGTCCGTGGCGCCGGCATCGCCGCGGTCCTCGCCGCCGGTCTCGAACGCGGCCCCGGCATCGAGCGAACCGGCCGCGCCGCCGTCGCAAGAGCCGGAGGCGGCGATCGTCAAGATGCAGCAGTTGTCCGACGCCATGTGCACGTGCGCCGACAAGCCGTGCAGCGAACGCGTCATCGAGGAGATGACGCAGTGGGGCCGGGCGATGGTGGGGCGCATGGACAAGGTGACCCAGGACCAGGCCCAGCAGCTGACCGCGATCGGCGAGCACATGACCCAGTGCCTGAGGAAGCTGAGCCCGAAGCTGAGTCCGGCCCCTGGCGGTAGCGCCACGCCCTGAGCGATCGCGAGTGCCGGGTCGCGTTCGCGCACGGATCGAATGCCAGCTGCGCGCGTGTGGCATGCTCGGCGCGTGAGGTTCGCGCTCCTCGGACTCGTGCTCGCGGCGTGCGGTAGTAGCCAGGCCCCGCCGGCCGGGGCGGCGCCGATCTCGAACGTGGCTCCGGCCACGCCGCCGGTCGCGCCGGCCGACGCCGCGATCGAGGCCGAGGCCACCGCCGACGCCGTGTTTGCGAAGATGACGGCGTTCTCCGCCGCGATGTGCGCGTGCGCCGACCAGGCGTGTGCCGATCGCATCCTCGATGACATGACCGCATGGGGCGAGGCCGAGGCGCGCGCCAATCGCGATCATCCCAAGCTCAGCCACGACGAGATGCAGCGGCTGTCCGGGATCACCGAGCAGCTGACCAGGTGCATGTCCCGAGCGATGATGCCGTCGACGGGGCCGGCGGGCTCGACCGGTCCGGCGGGCTCGACCGGTTCGGCGGGCTCGGCCGGTTCGGCGGGCTCGGCGGGCTCGGCGGGCTCGGCCGCGACGCCTTGAGCGCGGCGGGGACCTGCTGCCTACTGAATGTGCGTGCCGTGGGATTCGCAGTACGCCACGAGCTGCGCGTGCTTGGTCGGATCGTTGAGCGCCATCCAGAGCTTGGCCTGGGCCAGGTTGTTCTGGACGCAGGCTGCGAGCAGGCAGACGCGCGCGATGTCGCCGCGGCCCGGCGCGGCGCTGCATTGCTTCACGATCTCGGCGTAGTCGTTGTTGTTGAACCGCTGGGTCAGGTCGGCGAGCGTGGGCAGTCGTGGCTGCGGGTTGGCGTGGGCCGCCGGCGTGGATGGCGAGCTCGGGTGGGCTTGCGGTGACAGCGGCGACGGCGTGGACGGCAACGCCGGGTCGGGGTGAGCCGGCGGGGCGGGCGACGTGCCGGGGTGAGCCGGCGGGGCGGGCGGCGTGCCGGTGTGGGCGGGCGCCGTCCTGGGCTGCCAGATCTCATCGTCGGAGGCACCGATCGCATCGGCCGGGGCATGGCGCACCCCCGCGTCGATCGGGCCACGCGCGACGGCGACCTGCGCCCGCGCGGCGTCGGGCGCGGTGCGGGCCGAACCGGCGCCGCGATCATCAGCGAAGTCGATCTCCGCGGCATCGGGCGCCGCGGCGTGTGCCGTGGCCGGCGCGCCGGAAGCCGGGCTCGCGGCCGCCGCGGGCACCGCGGGCTCGGCAGGGCTCGGGGGCGCTGCGGTCGGGGGGGACCCCGGCTCGCTCGCCGGCGCGCCGGGATCGCTCGCCGCGGCGTCTTGCACCGCGGCCGCGGCGCCCGGCTCGGCCACGGGCGACGGCGGCCGCGCCGACGGGGGCCGCATCCACAGCCAGACCAGGACGATGCCGGTGACCGTGGCCCCGGCGATCACCGCGACCAGCGGCCAGGCCACGCGCCGCCCGGTGGGCGGGGCGACGGAGTCTCGCCGGGACCGTCCGGCGACCGGACGCTCGGCGCCCGCGCGCAGCACGATCATGTCCGACGACGTCCCGAGCTCGGGCCGCACCGGCAGCGGCGCCGAGGACCCGACCCGGGGCACGGCGACGATCGGACCCGATGGCCGGCTCGCCGGCGAGAACACCGGGGTGCTCTCGGTGGTGCGCGCGGCCGGCGCGCCGACGTGGAGCAGCGTGGAGCCTCCGATCTTCGCGGTCGGCGCGAACGGGCTCGAGGTCGGGACCTTGTGCGAGCCGGCGTCCGACGGCGCCGTGAGCCGGGAGCCCGCGGCCGGGGTGATCCGGATCGTCGTCGCGTGGGCCGCGGCGATCGCGATCGGATCGAGGACCGGGATGGGACCGGAAGCCGGGCCGGAGACCGGTACCGGGTGCGGCGCGGACGGCGCGGCCGCTGCGAACCCCGGGACCGGGGTCGGCCGGACCGGCGCGGCCGCAACGCCTGCAACGTCCGGCAGCGACTGGGTCTCGACCGCGATGCTCGCCATGCTCAGATCGATCACGCTGCCGAGCTCGGCCTCGACCGGATCGATCTCGGCGAGCCCGAGATCGTGCGGCACCGGCCGCGACATCAAGGTCGCCGCCTCGTGCTGGCGCGCCGCGAGATCGAGCTCGATCCACGGCTCGGCGCGCGTGCCGAACAGCTCGCGGACCAGCCGGCTCACCGCGGACGTCGACAGGATCGTCCCGGCGCGCATCGACGCGTGCTCGATCGCCTCGACGACCTCGTCCGCCGTCTGGTACCGGGCGGCCGGGTCCTTGGCGAGCAGCTTGGCCACGATGTCGTCGACCGCGCGCGGCAGATCGGTGCGCAGCGCCGACGGCGCCGACATCGGCTCGTTGACGATCGCCGTCATGTTCTCGAAGTCGCTCGTGCGCCGGTACAGCCGGGCGCCGGTCAACATCTCCCACATCACGATGCCGAGCGAGAAGATGTCGCTGCGGCGATCGACGCGGGCGCCGCGGCACTGCTCGGGCGACAGGTAGCTGATCTTGCCCTTGACCGT
This sequence comes from Kofleriaceae bacterium, assembly GCA_036271215.1. GTDB lineage: Bacteria > Myxococcota_A > Polyangia > Haliangiales > Haliangiaceae > JABFXX01. The sequence goes on from DATBBB010000041.1 coordinate 25,460, forward strand.
GCCGGACCGGGTCTCGACCGCACGGTCGGCGGCCTTGGCGACCCCGAAGTCGACGAGCTTGGTGTTGCCCTCGAAGCTGACCATGAGGTTGGACGGCGAGACGTCGCGGTGGACGATGCCGAGCGGGCGGCCGTCGTTGGCGTTGCGCTCGTGGGCGTGGTGC
>DATBBB010000042.1:0-15952 GCA_036271215.1 Kofleriaceae bacterium
GGGGCCGGATACGGCTGGTTGGGCTGGGCCGGTGCGCCGGGGCTGTACGGTGCGGGGGCCGGGTACGGCTGGTTCGGTGCGCCGGGGTTGTACGGCGCGGGGGCCGGGTACGGTTGGTTGGGCGCGCCAGGCGCGTACGGCGACGGAGCGGGATACGGCGACGGCGTGGGATACGGCGACCCACCGGGACCGGGTGCAGCCGGCGCACCGGGGCCGGGTGCAGCCGGCGATGCGGGCGACGGCGACGAGCTCGAGGCGCCGTCGTGGCCGACCGCGAACCGGTAGCCGAGCCCGACGCGGATCTGCCAGGTGGTGATCGGGCCGCCGAGCGCCGCGTTGGTCAGCACATCGAACGACAGCGGCCGGACCCACACCGCCCATGACCGGCTGAGGTCGTACTCGGCCGTGGCCTCGATCCGCACCGCGGTGCCGGTGACATCGCGAAACACCGGATCCTTGAAGTTGACCAGCGTGGCGCCGAACCCGAAGCGTCCGCCGATATGCAAGCCGTTTGCAACAGTGGTCATCATGCTGCCGGACAGCAGCACGCTGCCGTGCGAGGCGTCGCGGTTGGCGAAGCTGTCGAGATCGAGCCAGAGCCCGAGCTCGCGAAGCGTCAGCCCGACCGACAGCGTGCCGCCGGCGAGCGAATCGACCTGATCCGACCGCCGGTTGATCGGGGCCGAGAACCCGAGCAGCCCGCCGACGTGGACGGTCGAGCGCTGCGCGTCGCTCGGCGCGGAGCCGTCGGTGGACGCGGCGGTGGGGGCCACGGTCGCGGAGCGTGCCGGCGCGGTCTGTTCCGGCGCAGGCGCGGGCGGCAACGCGGGGCCGAACGGCCGATCTGCAGGCGATCCCGCCGGCTGCGCGCCCGCCGGCCGTGCCGCTGGCTGGTGCGCGGGGGCCTGGGCGCCGGCCGGGTGCGGATCGAGCAGCGCCAGCACGAGCGTGGCGGTGGCCACCGCGGTGGCGATCCGGGCGCGCCTGACAGCCGCGCCCAGGCCGATCGCGCCGAGCACCAGGAGCGAGAAGATCTGGCCGCTCGACAGCCCGAGGTAGATGCCGCGGCCGGCGTCGCCGCGGAACGCCTCGACGACGATCCGGCCCACCGCGTAGGTCGCCGCGGCGGTGAGGAACACGCGGCCCTGGCCACGACGGCCCCAGGCCGAGCGCGCCACGCCCAGCGAGATCACCGCGATCGCGACACCGAGCGCGGCCTCGTACAGCTCGGTCGGGTGCACCGGCAGCGACGCGGCGCGGCTGGCCGGGACCAGCCCGGCGTCGACATGATCGTGCCACGCGGGGCTCCCGGCCGGGAACCGCACGGCCCACGGCACCGAGGTCACCTTGCCGTAGTCGCAGCCCGCGACGAAGCAGCCGAGGCGCGAGAACAGGAGCGCGACGCCGAGCGGGGCGGCCGCGAGATCGCCGAGCCGCGCGAGCGGCACGCGGTGCGTGCGGCACACGGCGGCGACCGCGCCGAGGCCGGCGAGGTAGCCCCAGAACGAGGTCATCCCGGCCCACCGCCATTGCACGTGGCCGCGGGTGACGAGCTGCTCGAGCGCATCGAGCGTCATCGGCACGAGGATGCCGGCGGCGACCGCGGCGACGTAGCACCACAATACGATGCTCGCGACGACGCCGGGGTCGATCCGGTGGCGCCGTGCGATCGCCAGCATCAGGAACAGCGTGACCACGCCGGCGAGCCCGACGCAGGTGAACCAGGTCGGCGCGATCAGCGCCGCCACGTTGCCGGGCAGGAAGCCCTCGAGCCACGACACCACGTGCGGCCTCACGACGACCGCTCCTCGTCGCCGGCATCCGGCCCGGAGCTCGTCGCGCTGCCCGAAGGCCGATCCGGCTCGGGGCTCGGTTCGCCGCCCGAGTCACGATGCAGCTCGACGCTTGGCTCGCTGCCCGAGTCACGACGCGGCACGGCGCTTGGCTCGCTGCTCGAGTCACGACGCGGCTCGGGGCTCGGTTCGCTGCCCGAGTCACGATGCAGCTCGGCGCTTGGCTCGTTGCTCGAGTCACGACGCGGTACGGCGCTTGGCTCGTTGCCCGAGTCACGACGCGGCTCGGGGCTCGGTTCGCTGCCCGGAGGCCGATCCAGCACGGCGCTTGGCTTGTTGCCCGAGTCACGACGCGGCTCGGGGCTCGGTTCGCCGCCCGAAGGCCGATCCGGCTCGGGGCTCGCGGGGCGGGTCGAGCCGCGGCGCATGCGGGCGCGGCGGCGGGTGAAGGCCGCAAACGGCACGGGGAGCAGGCCCCAGAGCAGCGACATCGCCGCGGCGAGGCCGGGGCCGGGATCGGCGGGCGCGGCGCTGCACTTGCTGCTGTCACCGCCGCCGCAGCTATTGCAGCCGCTGCTGTCACTACCGCCGCCGCAACCGCCGCCACCCGAGCCGCTGCCCGAGCCGCCGCCGCAACCGCCGCCGCTGCTGCCACCACCCGAGCTGCCGCCACCCGAGCCGCTGCCGCCGGAGCCGCTGCCCGAGCCGCTGCCACTGCTGCATGAATCGCCGCTGCAGCCGTCGCCACCGCAGCTGCCACTGCTGCTGCTGCTGCTGCCGCAGCTGCCGCCCGACGAGCTCGAGCTCGTGCTGCCGCCGCAGCTGCTGGTGTTGCCGCTGCTGTTCGACGAGCACGAGTTGCAGTTGCCGCCGCAGCCGCTCTGGCCGTCGGAGCTCGAGCAGCTGCTGTCGCACGACTGCGAGTTGTTGCAGGTCGGGCCGGAGCAGTCGACGTTGGGCGACGCGGAGCAGTTGGTGTTGTCGTGATCGCACGCGTGGCCGCAGTCGACCGAGGTCGAGCGCGGTGGGGTGGTCGGCACGGTGCCGCCGTCGGGGCCGGGGAACGGCTCCTCGGGCGCGCCGTAGATCTTGGCGAGGCAACCGTCGAGCGCACCGGCGCACGCCGGGTTGTCGAGAAAGTCGGTGTTGGCGTCGAGCGTGGCCAGCGAGTCGGCCGCGTGTGCGTCGCGCGGGCACGATGGCGCGGCATCGCCCGCACAGCGGTCGACCGAGGTGATCGCCAGCGACAGATCGATGCAGAGCAGGAAGTAGCCGCGGCCCGAGTTGTCCGCGAGCGAGGTGCACTCGGCGTTACCGTCGGAGGTGTCGGTGACCGGCGTGCAGGTGTTGCCGGGGAGGCACGCCTCGCAGCGCGCGCGCTGCGCCTGCGCACACTCCTCGAACGAGCCGTAGAAGCTGTAGGGGTTGCCACCGGTGACCTCGCTGGCCGGCGGCGTGAGGTGCGGCTCGGCCGGGGCCAGCGCCGCGCCCGGGATCGCACCCGGCACGCGTGGCACCGCCAGCGCCCGGCGGGGCGCACCGGGCGCCGGCGACCACCGCGTCACCGCGGTCGCCGCCGTGACCTCGTCGGGCTCGGGCTCGAGCGCGGCGAGCAAGATCGGATTGACCTCGAGGTGCGGCGGCGAGGTGTCGTCGTGCGCGACGTACGCGGCGATCACGGTGAGCCGTGGCGCGGGGACCACGACCACCGGGCCGCCGGGGTGCGCGGCGTCAACAGCGAGCGCCGACAGGACATCCAGGCCGCGGCCGGGCAGGTGAGACCAGCGCGGATCGGTGTCCCACTGCTCGGCCAGAAGGAGCTGCATCGCCGCCGGCGCGGTGCCGCCGGGTGCGAGGCTGCGCGGTTGCTCGCCGCCGTCGTGCGCCGCGCCGGGCGAAGCCGCGCCGCCGAGCAGGAGGGCGGCGCTCGCGGCCACGTGTGGGGTGATCGCGAGCCCGGTGGGATCGGCGTGCACGCCGACCACGCCGAGCGGTGCCGCACCCTCGGCGGCGCGCCGGACATCCCCGGTGGCGAGCAAGCTCGCGACCCGATCGTCGGAGGCGAGCCCTGGGGCCGTCGATCCGGAACCCGCGCCGACACCCGCACCGGAACCCGCGCCGGCGCCCGCGGCGCTCGGCTCGGCCGCCAGCTCGGCGGGTGTGTCATCGGCGCGCAGGCCGCCGATCAGCACGCGGCGGGCAGCCGTGCGCTGGGGCGCGCTCCAGGCCGTCGCGACATCCGGCGAGACCCCGAGCAAGTCGCGCAGGGCGAGGTCGCTCGGATCCACGGTGTTATCGCCCGCGCTGCACGCGCCGGCGGCGATCGCGATGCACACAACTGCCCAGCGTGATGGCCCCATGAGTGACCATCGTACAGGACAGCACTCGACTCAGAATTGACTCGACAGCACACCGCCTGGATTTTGCCGCACCCGTGAGTCGAGCTTACGTGACCCGCGGCGGCGCGCGATGCTCGCGAAATCGCTGAGATCGTCGATCGCGCCAGGTATTGCAGTGTGCGATTGGCGATCTTTGGATCACGCGAATATCACGCGAAACGACCGCTACTGGCGCGAGACGAACGACTCGGCGGCGTGCTGGGCGCGGGCGCGCTTCTTGGCAAACCCGTTGCCCAGCACGTCGTTCGACTCGTCGGCCGCCAGGCCGTCCTGGGCGCTGCGCGCGCGCAGGTAGCGGATCAGCACGACCGAGCCGCCGATCGCGGCGGCGAGCACCGCCAGGCCGATCAGGCCACGCTTGGGCCCGATCCGCTTGGCGAGCTTGGCCGTGCCGCCGCCGAACTGGCGCGCGAGGTCGACCGTATCGCTGCCGATGGTACGGGCGAAGTCACCGGTGGTCCGGGCGAGGTCGCCGGTGGTGTCGCCGAGGTGGTTGAAGGTTCGCTTGACCGTCTTCATCGTCATCATGAGAATTCGTGGTGCACGGTGCGTGCCGCCGAGCCGCGACACCGTCGGAGCGCCGGCGCCAGTCCGGCGATTCGAGCGCCCGAGCGCCTGCAACGCAAAACGCGCCGCGCGCGGCATGTCGGGTCCCGAAAACGGGCCTCGATCATGGCGCGCGCGGCGCGTGGATCTCGGGTGGCGAACGTTCGCGGCGCGTTCCCCGCGCGGCTTCGCGCGGCGTGCCACGGCGCTCGCGGCAAATCCCTCGAGGCTAGTCGGAGAACGAGCCGAGGTGACGTGATGTGACGTGACGGAGCAGCATGCTCCGGTCACGGCACTAGTGCGGACCGTGCTCGTCCTTGCGCTTGTAATCGCGATAGCTCCGGCTCGCCGACGGCTCCTCGGTGCTCCGGCCGCGCGGCGACTGCTCGAGGTGAGCCGCGCGGTCGAGCGTATCGCGCACCTCACGCTTGATCGGCTCGAGCTTGGTGACCGCGGTCTTCCACAGGTGCTTGAGCGTGGCGCCGACGCTGTCGAGCGTCCACACGCCACCTCGCTGCTTGTGCACGTAGGCCACCCCACCGATGGCCGCGAGGCCGACGAGTCGTTTGAAGGTCAGGATCTTCATGTGTGTTCTCCTTTCATGAATCGCCTCGCAAACCGCGTGCCGGTTTTCGTGAGAGCGGCGCTGACGGAGCAGCGCTGGATTACCGGATCTGTCACCGGATCTGTCAGTAGATAAGCAATCTGACATCGCACAGCAGTCGCTTAATACGCTGACAAAATCTGCATGTCGTTAATGTAGATAACTAGGTTGCGAGATCGGGTTTACCGTGACAGCCCCGGGCGCGAGCGCTAGCCTGTGATCGGGAGGAACACCATGAGCAACCTGCAACAGATCGAGCTGCGCCATCGTCCCGATGGCTGGCGAGACGTGGTCTTCGTCGTCGGAGCCGTGCTCCTGACGTCGTTGTCGCTGGGCTCGGTGACATCCAAGGCTGTCGGTCCGGCGCACGAGCGCCAGTGGACGCTGACCGTCCTCGAGGGCGCGCTCGAGGTCGGCCAGAGCGAGGCGCCGCGGCCACGCTGAGGTAGTGAGGTAGTACGCGCCGCCGCGCCGAGCATCAGCCAGCGCGGCGGGCCGAGCCGCGGCCGTGACCGATCAGCCGATCGAGGCTGTCGGCCGGCGAGCCCTCGACCACCCGAACTCCGTGTCGAATCAGCAGCCGGCGTCCCGGCTCGATCGCCGCCTTCGCGTCGCGCACCATCAGCTCGCGCACGCGGCGGCCGTGCGGTGTGGTCACCGCCGGCAGGAACGCGGCCGGCGACGGCGTGATCACCACGACCGAGCCAGCGGCCTTGCGCAGCCGCGCGATCGCGCGGATCGCCCGGCTATCGTCCTCGGCGAGCCCGGCGAGATCGCTGAACAGGATCACGACGTCGGGCCGGCCGCCGGACACCGCGCGCTCGACCGCGGCGGCGAGGCCACCGGCGCGCCGGCCGTGCTCCCACGACGTCCGGTACGGCAGCTCGATGCCGCGCAACCGGCTCAGCTGGCGCAGCGGCGCGAGCTGGACGTCGGCCTCGACCACCGGCTGGCGGCGCGCATCGGCGGCGCGCTTGTCCTTGGTCTTGTCGTGGCCGAGCATCAGGTCGATCAGCCGCCGGCACAGCCGGCCGGTCGCGGCGACGTCGTAGAGCTGGCCGTCGGGGCCGGCCTGGATCGTGCTCCACCGCGGATCGTCGAGCGGCGGCGGCAGCTTGACCCGGACATCGATCGCCTCCTGGTGCGCGAGGTAGCGCGCGACCAGCGCGACCAGCTCGCCGGCGGTGACGTCGGTCAGATCCTCGTCGACCACCGAGCGCACGTCGAGCAGCTTGTCGACCAGCTGCAAGTAATGGTGGTAACCGGTGTCGGGGGCGAGCTCGACCACGGTGCGGGTATCGAACCCGACCAGGCCGATCCGGTCGCCGTTGCTGATCGCGGCCTTGGCGAGCGCGGCCACGCCGTCGCTGGCCCAGTCGAGCGGGGTCCGCCCGGTGGTCCCCGAGCGCATGCCGCCGCCGACGTCGACCATCGCGATGTGGGTGGTGACGATCTCGTTCTCGAGATCGCGCACCATGAGCTGGCCGCGCCGCGCGGTCGCCTTCCACGCGATGAACTTGAACGGATCGCCGTGGCTGTGCTCGCGCAGCTCGCGCAGCTCGCCCGACAGGCCGCGCCGCCGCACGTGGTGCTGGCCGACCTGCTCGTGGAGCGCGCCGCCGACCGCGCGCACCGCCTGGCCGCGGACCACCATGGTGCGCGGGAAGATCTTGACCGCGATCGGGTTGGGGAAGAACGCTTCGATGTCGAACAGGCCGAGCGCGTCGCCGAACGTCAGCGCGGCGCCGTGCAGCACCTGGTAGCCGGCGGCGAGCGACTTGATCGTCGTGGTGACCTCGACCTGCTGGCCGCGCTTGACCGTGGCGGCCGGCCGCTCGTCGATCTGCAGCGGCGACGCCGCGAGGATCTGGGTCGACAGCACGCGCAGCTTGCGGCTGCCGTGGTTGCGGAACGCGAGGTGGAGCTGGAACGGCCGGTCGGCCGCGAGCGCGCCGCCGGGCTGATCGCCGGGCGGCACCCACCACGACAGCTCGATCTTCTTGCGGCGGAGCAGGATCGCGGTCGGATAGAACTGCAGGTACAGCGCGAGCAGCACGGTGAGGATCACGCCGGCGAGGCCGACCAGCGGCGGCGCGGCGTGCAGCGCGCCCACGATCAGGAACATCAGCGCCGTGCCGAGCAGCAGCTTGCCGCGTGCCGCCAGGCGCGGGATCACGGAGGTGCCTCGCGCTCGCTCACCGGGCGCCGCTCTTGGGCATCTTGTAGCCGACCTTGTCGAGCGACTCGGCGATCACCGCGGTGCCGGTGCCGCCCTCGAGCTCGGCCTCGGGCGACATCAGGATGCGGTGGCCGAGCACCAGCGGCGCGAGGTGGCGGACGTCGTCGGGCAGCACGTAGTCGCGGCCGCGCAGCAGCGCGAGGCCCTTCGACGCGTGGACCAGCGCGAGCCCGGCGCGCGGCGACGCGCCGAGATAGACCTTGGCGTGCGACCGGGTGAACGCGACCAGGCCGAGCACGTAGTCGATCAGCTCCTCGGCGACGAAGACCTCTTGCGCGAGCGCCTGCATCTCGAGCACGTCGGACGGGCCGACCACGGCGCGCACCGGCGGCGGCGGCCGATCGTAGGTCCCGAGCATCCGCTTCTCGTCGGCCGCCGACGGATAGCCCATCTTGAGCTTGATCAGGAACCGATCGATCTGGGCCTCGGGCAAGGGGTACGTGCCCTCCTGCTCGATCGGGTTCTGGGTCGCGAGCACGATGAACGGCTCGGCGAGCGAGCGGGTCTCGCCCTCGATCGTGACCTGGTGCTCCTGCATCGCCTCGAGCAGCGCCGACTGGGTCTTGGCCGGCGCGCGGTTGATCTCGTCGCCGAGCAGCACGTGGGTGAACACCGGGCCCTCGCGCAGCACGAACGTGTTGGTCCGCATGTCGAGGATGTAGGTGCCCGTGATATCGGACGGCAGCAGATCCGGCGTGAACTGGATCCGCCGGAAGTGGCAGCCGAGCGTGCTCGAGAACGCCTTGACCAGCGTGGTCTTGGCGACCCCGGGGTAGCCTTCGATCAGCACGTGGCCGCGCGCCATCAGCGCGACGAGCAGGGCCTCGGTGATCGTCGCGTTCCCGATGAACGCACGGGCGACCTCCTCGGAGATCGCGCGGGACAGCTGGTTGACGCGGGCGACACGGTCGGACGTGAGAGGCGATACTGGCATCGGCTAGGCTTTGGGGCTCGGTTCGAGCTCGGCGCCGAGAGTACGACACAGCTCGGCGACATCCCGGTACAGCGCGTCGAATTCGCGTCGCGCGAGGTGGCCGGTGCTCCACGGTGCCGCCGCCTGGCCGCGGCTCGGCAGCGCGCGAAACCGGCGATACACCCGGCCGAGCGCGGCGCCGGCCGCGGGGCCGCGGACGCGCGACAGCTCGGTGGTCAGCTGGGCCTCGGGCAGCGCGTACAGCGGATCCGGCCGGCCGACCGCCTCGGTCAGCAAGCGCTGCACGTGATCGCGCAGCACGCACGCCACCACGAGGTTCGAGCCCGGGCCCGCCTCGGCGGCGGCGATCACCGCGTGCGGCTCGTCGCGCCGGCCGGGCCGGCCGAACCGCAGCCACGCGCCGTCGATCCGCGGGCCGCGGCGGACCGGCAGCGCGACCATCGCGAGCAGCAGCAGCGCGGCGGCGAGCGCGGCGGCGAGGACCTTCATCGCGGGCGGCGTGAGCAGCCACGCGCGGCGCTCGGACAGCCAGAAGTTGAGATCGGCGATCGAGCGGCCGAGCTGGCCGGCCTTGGCGTCATCGATGTAGGGCCGCGGATCGCCGTACATCGGGACGTCGCCGCGCAGCAGCACGACGTGGCGGGCGCGGCCGCCGCGGTCGAGGTAGCGCAATAGATTTGCCGCGAGCTGGATGTTGCCGCGGAACATCAGCATCTTGTTGATGAAGATGCTCGGGTCGCTGATCGCGACGAAGTGGCCGCTGCCGCGCTCGCCGGCGACGACCACGGCGCCCTCGTCGAACGCGACCACGGTGGTCGCGCCCTGGATCCGGGTCAGCGCGGCGGGGTGGTTGGTGATGACCTCGTCGACGTCCACCGCGAGCGGGTGATCGCCGCGCGCCTTGGCGATCGGCGCGTAGCTCCGGCCGTCGTAGTACTTGCTGGCCCGCGGGGTCTCGGTCTCGGCGCGGAGCAACCCCAGGCCCTGCATCGCGTCCTTGCCCTCGCCGAAGTCGTCGGCGATCACCACGTTGCCGCCGGCCTGGACGAACGCGCCGAGCCGGCCCGGGTCGACGTGCTGCAGCGGATAGATCAGGAACAGGATGTCGGTCGACGACAGCTCGCTCCACTCGAGCAAGCTGACCGGCGTGACCTCGAAGCCCATGCCCTCGGCGAGCCCGACGAAGCTCGCCATCCCGTTCCACGCGGTCGAGTGCGGATCGTAGTCGTCGGTCTCGAGCGCGAGCGGCGGCGGTGCGGCGCGGGCCGGCCCGGCATCGCGCGCGGCGAGGCCGGCGAGCACGAGCGCGCCGAGCATCAGGGATCGCAGGGACCGCGGGGATCGCAGCGATCGCAGGCCGCGGCCGATCACAGCATCTCCCGATGCAGCGCGCGCGCGGCCTCGCGCAGGCTGCGCAGCGCATGGCCCAGCGGCGCCGGCTCGGTCACCGCGAGCAGCGTGTAGTAGCCGCCGTCGACCGCGTGGACCACGACGTCGAGCTGGGCGTGGCGCGCGATGAAGTAGTCCGGGCCGCCGAAGTGCCAGGTCCCGAACGCGGCGTGGAGCTGGCCGAGCACGATCCCGTAGTGCGCGGTGAGCAGCGCCCACTCGTGCGGATCGCGGGTGGTGAAGCCGTCGATCATCTCGCCCTCCGAGTCGGCGAACGCGCCGCCGATCGCGCGCGGCGTGTTCTCGACTGCGCGCTTCAAGATCTCACCGAACGGGGTCACGGCGCGGCGCCCTCGGTGTCGAGCCTGGCCACGGTGGCCTGATCGATCTCGATGTGGAGCCCGAGCTGCTTGCCGAGCTGGGTCGTCCACAGCTGGAACTGGCGGCGCCGCAGATCGGGGAACATCTCGGCCGCGAGCTCGACGCGCGTCGAGTCCTTGGGCTCGACGCCGCCGGTCCATAGCGCGACGTCCCAGCCCCACTGGGTGCGGAACGCCCCCGAGGCCTGGCCGACGGCGGGGATCGCATAGAGCGCCGCGGCGTACGGCGCGACCAGGTCGTCCTGGTGCATCGGCTTGACGCTATCGGACTCGAGCTTGATCCCGGTCCCGGCGTCGATCCGCTGCGCCGCCTCGGTCAGGTGGATCGGGTAGAGCCCGGTCTGGCCGGCGAGCTGGCCGGCGAGCTGCTCGGCGAGCGCCCGGGCCCTGGCGTCGACGTCGGGCGGCGCGTTCTTGGGCACGATGAACCGCGCGAAGCTCGACGCGCGCAGCTGGATCAGGTGCATCCGCCACGCGTTGCGCTGCATCACGGCGTCGATCGCCGCACCGAGATCGGCCGGGGTCTGGTAGCGCTGCTCGAACTCGGTCTCGACCAGGCGGTTGACCGCGGCGGTGCGCGCGGCGGCGGCGACCTCGGGGCCGGCGGCGAGCCCGCGGGCCTCGGCGGCCTGGGCCAGCAGCTCGAACGCCACGCACTGATCGAGCGCGGCGCGCCGCACCGCGTCGCCATCGTTCGCCGCGCCCGCCGGGGGCCGGGCGACCGTGGTGGCCTGGGCGGCGACGCACGACGCCCACACCGGGCGGCCGTTGACCCGCGCGACCTCGACGTCGTCGGGCGTGAGCCGGGGCGTGGCGATCACCGCGGTCGCCGGCGGGGCAGGCGGCGGGCCATGCGGCGACGAACCGCACGCGGCCCCCAGCGAGCCGAGCGAGCCGAGCACTGCCAGCGCCGAAACCGCACGCACAGGTGCGAGACACCCGCGCCGGCCGCGCGTTCCCGGTTTGCCCGGCTTGCCCGGTTTGCCCGGTTTGCCCGGTTTGCCTGTCGATGAGCCCATGGCGGTCCCCTGCGGCGTCAATCGCGCTGGACGAGCGCGAGCCGCGCCATCTCCTTGCCGACCGAGATCACCGCCACGCCGATCACCATGACGAGCAACGATGCCACGTAGTCGCGGCGCGCCAGGTAGTCGAGCGTCTCCTTGAAGAAGAACAAGCTGCCGCCGATCAGCGCGACGGCCAGGATCTCGAAGAAGTAGCGGCGCATGACTCATCCCTTCAGGTGGCGCAGGAGGATCAGGCTCGCCATCGCCGCGAGCGCGACCGCGACCGCGACATAGAACCGCGAGCGCGGCTTTCCGGACTTGGCGTCGGCCCGGGTCTGGGCGAGCGCCCCGACCAGATCGCGGTCACCGGTGCGATGTGGGCGCAGCACGCCGAGGAACGCATAATGATAGATGCCGAGCCACAGCACGATCGCGCCGACGGTCAGCGCGGTGGTCATCAGCGCGACCCGGCCGGGGTACATCTCGCCGAGGTAGTCGCCGATCCCGGTGTCGAAGTTGACCCACGCGATCAGCACCGTGGGGATCACCAGCGACATCGCCATCAGCATCCAGTACACCCGCTCGCGGCGCTGCCAGCGCTCGGCCGGCCCGGCCTGCGCCGAGGTCAGCCCGCGGATCGAGCGCGGCGCCGGCGGTTCGTGCCAGGTCGTGAAGAACGACACGCCGAACAGGTACGCGATCACGCCGAGCGCGACCAGCAGGAACCGGACCGGCCCGTAGACGTACGACGCCGCCATCAGGGGCTCGAGCGCGATCGGCACCAGGATCGCGGCCGGGAACACGCCGAGCAGCACCGCTTCGGAGCGCCGGGCGAGCCCGAGCATCAGCACCGCGAACGGCAGCGCCGCGGCGGCGACGCGCGACACCCCGTGCAGCGCGTCGACGAAGATCGCCGGCAGGATGACGATCGTGATCCACACGTTGATGCCGAGCGTGAACGCGACCACGTCCGCGAACGTCTTCCAGCGTCTCTCTGTGGTGAGCTCGGCCACCCGGGCCTCGAATGTACAACGTGACTGCCCACCACGCCCGCGGCGGATGTACGGTGACGCGATGAAACAGGTGGTCGTCACCATTGATGGGCCCGCGGGAGCAGGGAAGAGCAGCGTCGCCAAGCTGCTCGCCCGCCGGCTCGGCTACCGCCTGCTCGACACCGGTGCGATCTACCGTTCGGTGGCGCTCACGGCGCGCGCCCGGGACGTCGCGTGGAACAACGCCGCCGGCTGCGCGCAGATCGCGCGCGGGCTCGACATCCGGTTCGACTTCGTCGGTGACAAGAACCACGTCTACCTCGCCGGTGAGGACGCGACCGCCGCGATCCGCGCGCCCGAGATCTCGCAGGGCGCGTCGCAGGTCTCGGCGCACCCCGAGGTCCGCGCGGCGCTGCTCGAGCTGCAGCGCCGGCTCGGCGCGGGTGGCGGCGTCGTGGTCGAGGGCCGCGACACCGGCACCGTGGTGTTCCCGGCGGCCGAGGCCAAGTTCTTCCTGACCGCCAGCGCGGCCGAGCGCGCGCGCCGCCGGGTCGCCGAGCTCGCGGCCGCCGGCACGGTGGTCGACTACGCCGTCACCCTGGAGGAGATGGAACAGCGAGATCGCCGCGACGCCAGCCGGGACGTCGCGCCGATGATCCCCGCTCCGGACGCCGTCCTCGTCGATAGCTCGATGCAAACTATTGAACAAGTTGTGGATTCACTGGCGGGCCTGGTCGAGGCCCGGCGCGCGGCCCCGCCATAGAGGGGTGGCGTGGCGCGCCATCCGGGGTAAGCTGCGCGCTTGGAATGACTGGATCTCACCGCGATGGTTGACAAAACCGGTGGTGAAGGTTACCTACTCGCCCCTGCGCCAAGGTGCTGCCAAGCGGCAGTAAATCCAAACCTCGGCGGCTTCAGGAGATCTGCTTGAACAACGTTACCCAAGACGGCACTGGTGAAGAGGACTTTGCGGCGCTGCTCGCCGAAAGCTTCGGCCAAGACAACGTCAAGGAGGGCGAAATCCTCCGCGGCACCGTGATCGCAGTCGGCAAGGACTACGCGATCGTCGATGTCGGTTACAAGAGCGAGGGCCAGGTGCCCCTCGAGGAGTTCCGCCTGGCGGACGGCTCGATCGGCGTTGCCCCGGGCGACGTCGTCGACGTGCTCCTCGAGTCCCGCGAGAACGACGCCGGAATGTGCGTGCTCTCGAAGGAGAAGGCCGACCGGTTCAAGGTGTGGGACGAGATCAGCGCCGCGTGCGAGCGCGACGAGCTGATCGAGGGTGTCATCACCGCGCGCGTCAAGGGTGGCCTGTCGGTCACGATCCGCGGCGGCGTCAAGGCGTTCCTCCCGGGCTCGCAGGTCGACCTGCGGCCGGTCCGCAACCTCGACGCGTTCTTGAACCAGAGCTTCAAGTTCAAGGTCATCAAGTTCAACAAGAAGCGCGGCAACATCGTGCTGTCGCGCCGCGTGCTGCTCGAGAAGGAGCGCGCTGCCCTCAAGGAGTCGACGCTCGAGCGGCTCAAGGAAGGCCAGATCGTCGAGGGTATCGTCAAGAACCTCACCGAGTACGGTGCGTTCATCGACCTCGGCGGCATCGACGGCCTGCTCCACATCACCGATATGAGCTGGGGCCGGGTCAACCACCCCAGCGAGCTGTTCCAGGTCGGCGACCACGTCCGCGTGAAGGTGTTGAAGTTCAACGCCGACACCGAGCGCGTCAGCCTCGGCCTCAAGCAGATCACCGAGGATCCGTGGAGCCGCGCGGCCGAGAAGTACGTGCCGGGCACCGTCGTCCGCGGCAAGGTCGTCTCGCTCAAGGACTACGGCGCCTTCATCGAGCTCGAAGAGGGCATCGAGGGCCTGGTCCACATCTCCGAGATGTCGTGGACCCGCCGCGTGAAGCACCCGTCGAAGATGGTCGCCGTGGGCGACATGGTCGAGGCGGTCGTGCTCGACGTCGACGTCAAGCAGAACCGGATCTCGCTCGGCATGAAGCAGCTCGAGCCGAACCCGTACGAGCAGCTGACCGAGAAGTACCCGCCGGGCACCGTGGTCAAGGGCCATGTCCGCAACATCGCGGACTTCGGTATCTTCGTCGAGATCGAGGAAGGCATCGACGGCCTGGTCCACATCAGCGACATGTCGTGGACCCAGCGGGTCAAGCACCCGAGCGAGCTGTTCCAGAAGGGTGACGAGGTCGAGGCCGTGCTGCTCAACATCGATACCGGCGACGGCGACAAGCCGAAGATCTCGCTCGGCATCAAGCAGCTCGTCGCCGATCCGTGGGATCGCATTCCGTACGACTACCCGGCCGGCAAGATCGTCGACGGCAAGGTCCTGAAGGTCCTCGACTTCGGCGCCTTTGTTGAATTGGAGAAAGGTGTCGAGGGCCTCGTGCACGTGAGCGAGATCAGCGACGACCACGTCGAGGATCCGCGCACGGTGCTGCAGCCGAACCAGGCGGTGAAGGTGCAGATCCTTCACGCCGACGCGGCGGAGCGGAAGATCGGCTTGTCGATCAAGGGTGCGAACCGCGCGAAGGACGCCGCTGAAGCGCAGGGCTTCAACTCGTCCAACGCGGGCGGCGCGACGCTGGGCGACAAGTTCCGCGGCAAGCTCGACAAGCTCAAGCCGTCGGGCGGCAAAGACGCGCAGTAGTCACCTGCGACCTGCGACGCTGCAAGCCCGCCTCGGCGGGCTTGTTGCTTTTCGGTGCAAGGCGAGACCGAGAGGCAGTGTCCGGCGTTGCATGGAGTCATGCGCTGCCTCGCCCTGACACTCGCCGCCGGCTGCATCGTCGCGAAGCAATCGCTGCCGGTGCAACCGGACAACGTCACCACCGTCGCGCTCGTCACCGGCGGGTTGCCGCGTCCGATCGAGGACGTCGCGCGCCACCCGTGGTTCGCGGTGCGGCGCGCAGGCGATCCAGACTGGACCGTGTACGACTTCGACGGCGAGCACGAGCGGGCCGATCCGCTCGACAACAAGCCGTACATCGAGCCGATCGTGCAGGCGGTCTGGCGCGGCGACGACGCCGATCGCGCCGCAGCGTGCATCGAGGCCAACCATCGCGAGATCCGCCGCGACGTCGACCGTCACTTCTGGCTGATTCCCGGACCCAACTGCAACACGTACGGCGATCGCATGCTGCGGCGGTGCGGGTTGCACGCGAGCTTGCCCGCGACGTCGATCGGCAAGGACTGGCGCGGCTGGATCGGGGGCGGCATCACGACCGAAGGCACCGGCGTGCAGCTCGAGACAGCGGTGCTCGGCGTGAAGATCGGGCTCAAGGAGGGCATCGAGGTTCACGTCCTCGGGCTGTCGTTCGGCGTCGACTTCTGGCCGCCCGCGATCATCGTGCCGCTCGGCCCCGGCCGGCTGGGGTTCGCGGACCGATGAGGGCCATCGCGATCGCCATCTCGCTCGCGATGCTCGCCGGCACCGCGCGCGCCGACGACGGCTGCATCTGCGAGCTGTTCGCCAAGCTCGTTCCGGACAATCCAACGGGCGTCGGATGGGGCGACTACGAGCTCGTCGATCTCGTGCGCGTCGGCGACGAGCCGCCGATCAGCTCGCGCGTCGCGACCGAGACGCCGACCGGCGGCATCGCGAACGAGCTGCTCGCCGGCGTGCGGATCGGCGGCGTGCTCGGCGGTCGCCACGCCTTCG
>DATBBB010000043.1:0-31403 GCA_036271215.1 Kofleriaceae bacterium
GGCGTCTCGAGGTTGTCGATCACCCACGGAAGCCCCGACGCGCGGAGCACGCGATCGACCAGCCCCGACGCCAGCCGGAAGTCCGCCGGCGCCTCGCAGAACGCGACCAGCTTCATCGAACCCAGTCGCGCTCGGCGTCCAGCGTCCACAGCTCGCCGGCCTTCAGCGCGCCGGTCACCTTGGCCGCGTCCGGATGCTCCGAGAGCGGCTTCGACGCGACCGTGCCATCCTCTCGCAGCGCGAACGCGATGACGTTCGACGGCGAGACCTCGTCGAGGACATAGGGCGAGTGCGTGGTGGCGATGACCTGGGTGTCGCGGAATTCGTCGAGCTCGAGCAGGTCCTTGATCATCCGGACCAGCTCCATCTGCGCGCGCGGGTGCAGCGAGTGGTCGAAGTCATCGAGCAAGATCACGCCGGGGCGGTCGTTGCCGTGCAGCACGGTGAGCAGGGCCAAGGCGACGAGCGTGCCATGGCTGGCCCGGTGAGCGGGGACGTTGGTGGCGCCCTGAAAGTCGAGGTGCAGCCTGCTGCCACGGACCGGCTGTGAGCTGTGCGGGACCTCGATCATGGCCGGGCCGATGCGCAGCCGCTGGAACGACGGAACGATCTTGCGCAGGGCGTTCTCGATCCGGTTGAAGCGCTCGTCGTCGGCCAGCTTGAGATCCGCGAGGACGACGGCGGTCTGCGCGCCGTCTTCGGCGACGACGGTCTGGGACTGCGCGCTGTACGCCACCGCGGCGACCTGGTCGGCGCGAAACCGATAGAGCCGGATCGGCCCCATGAGCTTCGAGAGTTGTTGCAGTGCATAGGCATGCTGCGAGTACTCGGCCGTGATCCCATCGTTCGATTGAAACCCGACCTCGGCGGACTGACCTTTTATGATCATGTTCCAGCCATGTGGGCTTTGCGAGTCCAGGTCGATCGAGCCGGTCCAGCGTTGGCGGCCTTGGCCCTCGAAGCCTAGCCCGATGCGGTGAGCGCTCCGGCGGAGCAGCTCGTCGAGCTCATCGCCGGGAATCTGCTCGATGTGCTCGCCGGGGAACCGAAGGGCCTCGAGCACGCTGGTCTTGCCGCTGCCGTTATCGCCGACGAGGATCGCGAACCGGGGCAGCGATAGCCGGGTGTCGAGGTGGCCCTTGAAGTTCTCGAGGTGAAGCTGCGTGATCATGCGTCCGGCTCGGTCCCGTTGCGATGGTACGCGAAGTCCGCGGATCTCGCTCGGAGACGGGGCTGCGCGGCGATGGGCCGGCGTCAGTCGTCCTTGGGCGGGACGGGCTTCTTGGTCTTGGCCTTGCGGGTCTCGGCGAGCTTCTGGGCCATGGTCTGGCGAGTGGCGCCGGTGCGACGCTCGCCGGCGAGCTTGTGGAAGCTGGCGAGCCGGGCAGCGGGGACGGCAGCGCGGACGGCGCAGCCGGGTTCGTCGCGGTGGCGGCAGTCGCGGAACTTGCAGCGCTGGGCGAGCTCGGTGATGTCGTCGAACGCGAGGTCGTCGTCTTGGTCCTCGACCCACTGGCCGAGCTCGCGCATGCCGGGGGTGTCGA
Organism: Kofleriaceae bacterium; assembly: GCA_036271215.1. Taxonomy (GTDB): domain Bacteria; phylum Myxococcota_A; class Polyangia; order Haliangiales; family Haliangiaceae; genus JABFXX01. Next base: position 1,545 of record DATBBB010000043.1, read on the forward strand.
TCCACAGGCCGCCGGCGCTCCACAGGCCGTCGCCGAGGCCGCCGCCGGCGACGAACAGCTCGCGGCGGGTCGTGGTGTGGCGGCCGCGCTCGTCGGTCCGGATCGCGCGGATCAGCTGCTCGGTGCCGGCGATCGCGTTGAGCAGCGACGACTTGCCGACGCCGGAGCTGCCGAGCAGGATGCAGGTGGTGCCGGGAGCGCCGAGCGCGCGCAGCGCGTCGAGCCCGGCGCCGGTGACGGTGGAGATCGCGAGCACGCGGTCGGTGGCGTCGACCAGCGACGCGAGCTGGGCGAGCATCGGCGCCGGGTCGGTGGCGAGGTCGATCTTGGACAGCACGAGGACCGGCGCGATGCCGCCGTCGCGCAGCAGGCTGACGTAGCGGTCGATCCGCGCGAGCGACAGATCGGCGTTGGCCGAGGTCATGATGATGCCGGTGTCGACGTTGGCGGCGAGCGGCTGCGGCGCGGTGGCCTCGCCGGCGGCGCGGCGGACCAGGAAGCTGCGGCGCGGCAGGATCGTCCGCACGGTGGCGGCGCCGGCGCCGGCGACGGCCTCGCGCCAGCGCTCGACGAGCACCCAGTCGCCGACGGTGGGCAGCGCGCGCTTGTCGCCCGCGGCGTGGAACGCGCGGCCGGTGAGCTCGACCCAGGCGACGCCGCCGGGGCCGAGCGCGTGGTAGGCGCCGCGATGCTCGGCGGCGATCCGGACCGGCTGCCAGGCGAGCTCGGGGTCGGCGGCGGTGCGCGTGGCATCCCAGGCCGCGCTCCAGCCGAGCCGGGCGAGCACCGCGGCGTCGTCGGTGGGCGCAGCGTCGGGACCCGAGGTCACACGGACATCTCGGTGCCGAGCAGATCGAGCGGGAACACCTGGCAGCCGTCGGCGACGGTCTCGAGCAGCACGCGCAGCTCGGCGCCACGCAGCGGCAGCTCGCGGATCTGGTCGAGCGTCAGGTACGCCGCGCCCATCGATTCGTCATCGGGCGTGGTCCGCGGGGTGGTGTCATCGAGCGGCGAGCCGACGAAGATCACGCGGATCCGCGCGCTGCCCTCGCCCGGCGAGTGCTCGACGCGCAGCACGCCGTCGAGCTTGACCGGCACGCCGGTCTCCTCGAGGACCTCGCGGACCGCCGCCTCGGCCAGGGTCTCACCGGGCTCGACGCGGCCGCCCGGGATCGACCACGTGGCACCGTACTTGTGCTCCTGGGTCAGCAAGAACCGGCGGCCGAGCCGCACGACGACGAGCGCGAAGTACCAGGTCTGGATCGGGCCGCGCTGCGCCGGCTTGTGTCCTCGGCTGGCTTCGCTGGACATGGCGAGACAAGCTAGCACGACCCCAGCGGCGCCGGATGCAGGCTCGATGCGGGCCGGATGCGGGCCGGATGCGGGCTCGATGCGGGCCGGATGGGGGTTCGATGCGGGCCGGATGGGGTTCGATGCGGGCTCGATGCAGCCCGTGCTCGGGGATCTTGCGCCGCGCGATGGGCAAGAAGAAGCCCGAGGAGATGGCGAAGCATTCCTGCTACGGTCGCCCGATCATGACGGACGAGCGGGCCGCGAACAACGAGCGAAAGCTTCGCATCGCGCAGGTGTTCTCGCGCAGCGTTCCTCATAACGAGGCGCTGGGGATCCGGCTGATCGCGCTGACCGACACCGAGGTGATCCACGAGCTGCCGTACGACGCCAAGCTGGTCGGCAACCCGGACTCCGGAACGTTGCACGGCGGCGCGATCACCGCGCTGCTCGATGGCTCGTCGGGGGTCGCGGTATTCAACGCGCTGGCCGAGCTGGTGCCGATCGCGACGCTCGATCTCCGGATCGACTATCTGAAGCCCGCCGAGCCGGGCAAGTCGGTGATCAGCAAGGCGACCTGCTACAAGGTGACGCGCAACGTCGCGTTCACGCGCGCGGTGGCCTATCAGGACGATCCCGAGGACGCGATCGCCCACGCGGTCGGCACGTTCATGCTGTCGACCAAGCAGGGCAAGCTGTGACGGCACCAGCGCAGCCGGCCGGCCGGGCGCCGGCATCGTCACCGGCGCCATCGCCGGGCGCATCGCTGGACGTGGCCGCGGGGCCGCCGGCCGCCGCTGCGCCCGACGGGCAGGCGACGCTGATCGACCGGCTCAGCGCCGCCAAGGCCGCCTCGAGCTACCAGGGCCTGATCGACCTCGTACCCTACGCGCGGTTCCTCGGCCTCACCGCCGCGATGCACGGCGACGAGCTGATCACCACGATGCGGTTCAGCCACCACCTGATCGGCAATGCGTCGTTGCCGGCGCTCCACGGCGGCACGCTCGGCGCGCTGCTCGAGTCGGCGGCGATCTTCGAGCTGCTGTGGCGCGCCGAGACGATCGTGCTGCCCAAGACGATCACGTTGACCGTGGATTACCTGCGCCCGGGCGCGCCCGCCGATACCCACGCGGTCGGCGTCGTGACCCGACAGGGCCGTCGGGTCACCAACGTCCGCATGGAAGCCTGGCAGGCCGATCGCAAGGTTCCAGTCGCCACGGCCCACGCGATCTTCCTGGTCATGCGCTGACCGCGCCGCGCCGGCCGTCATCAGCGCGAAGGGTCCGGCTCCGCGGCCGGCAGGTTCAGGCCGAAGCTGCGGGCGAGGGCGAGGAGCTGGGCGAGCGCGGCGGGGACGGCGTCGAGCGGACCGCCGCCGGCGCCGCCGATCGCCGTGTAGGTCATGCCGCCGAGCTCGGGCTTGAGGGCGGTGGCGATCTGGGGCAGGCCGATGGTGACCAGCTCGCGCAGCAGGCGGCCGTGGGCGACGAGCTGCTCGATCTCGGCGAGCTGGCGCTGGTGGACGGCGTCGAGCGCGTTGGCCGCCGCGAGGGTCTCGGCCTCGGCGCGGCGCAGCTCGAGGTCGGTGGCCACGTGGCGGCGGCGGCGCTCGAGGTCGCCGGCCTGGCGCTCGAGCTGGGTCGCCTGATCGTGGCCGAGGACGAGCATGGCCTGGCCGTGGCTGGCCTCGATCCGGGCGCGCTCGGCCTCGAGCGCGGCGACCTCGGCGGCGGCCTGGGCGCGGCGCTGCTCCTCGGCGATCTGGATCTTGTGGAGCACGGTGTCGCGCTCGAGCTCGGCGTTGCGGCGCACCGAGGTCGCAGCGATCTCGGCGCGGCGGGCGGCCTCGTGGGCCTCGACCTCGGTGGCCTCGGCCTCGGTCCGCGCCTTGAGCGCGCGGGTCTGGCGCAGCGCCTCGAGCTGGGCCTCCTGGCTCTTGCGCTCGGTCTCGGCGCGGCGCTCGGCGATGGTGCGCGCGCGCTCGAGCTCGGCCAGCTCGGCGCGGGCGGCGATCTCGGCGCGGTAGGGCGCCTGCAGGTGGGCGAACACCTGCGGGCTCTGGATCCGGACCTGCTGGATCTCGATCGTGTCGATCACGACGCCCCAGCCCTTGGTGGTGGCGTCGTAGGGCGAGCCCTCGCCGCCGACGATCGGCGCGATCTCCTCCATGAGGTAGCCGGCGATCGCCTCCTTGCGGCGGGTCAGGCACTCGTCGAGCGACAGGTTCGCGATCAGCCGGCGCGCGGCGCCGATGAACATCTCGCGCAGGGTCTGGCCGAGCTTCTCGCTCGCGGCCTCGCCGTAGGTGAAGTTGAGCACGCGGAACGCGAGCAGCGGATCGGCGATCCGGTAGACTGCGATGCCGGTGACGTCGACCCCGACGTGCTCGCGCGTGATCTGGTCGGCGGTGAACTCGATGCGCTGCAGGGTCGTCGGGACGATCGCGATCGACTCCCACGGCCACTTGAAGATCCGCCGGCCCTGGCCGGACCGCCTCGGATCGACCTCGCCGCGCCGCGTGCAAACCAGGTACTCGCTCGGCTTGGCGCCGATCATGCCCCACGGCTTGAGCTTGCCGGGATCCTCGATCGGCTTGCCGCTGCGCCAGCCGTGCTGGTAGCGCTCGACGTGGCCGTCGCCGGGCAGGTCGTGCGCGGCGGGTGACTCGGGGCGGGGGAGCTCGGACGGGGCTCGCGCGTCGGAACGGACGATGCTGATCTTCGGTTGCGCCATCGCCGAGCGATCGTGCACCCGGTGTGCCGGGCTAACCCGGCGGCGCGCCGTCGCGGCCACCGCCGGCGGCTGGTTCACGCCGGCGCAGCTGCTCCACGGCGGAGCACCGATCAGTCCGCCGCGGGCAGCCGCATCGTGATCACCGAGCCGCCGCCCGGCCGCGCCGCGAGCGTGACCTCGCCGCCGAGCTCGGCCGCGATCGATCGCGCGACGCCGAGGCCGAGGCCGACGCTGGCACCGCGCGCCGACAGCCGGTAGAACGGATCGAACGCGTGGTTGGCCTCTTCGGAGGTCAGGTCGCGGCCGTTATCGGACACCTCGAGCACGACCTCGGCGTCGCGCTGCTCGACGCTGACGACGATCCGGTTGCTCGCGCTGGCGGCCTCGGCGGCGAACCCCGAGCTCGAGAACAGCAGCATCGCGAACACCGCCTGGCCGATCCGCGACTCCTCGCCGGTGACCCGGCGGACCGGAAAGATCTGGCGGATCACGTGGGCGCGATGCTCGAGGGTCGGCGCGGCGAGCCGGAGCGCGGCCGACACCACGGCGGCGAGGTCGATCGCGGCGCTCTCGCTGCGGGTCGCCAGGGTCTGCAGCGCGCGCACGTTGCTGGCGATCCGGTCGGCGCTGGTCGTGATGTCGTCGAGGTGGCGCATCGCCTGCGGCTGCGCGGCCTCGGGCAGGACGGTCAAGAGCTGGCGGCGCAGCGAGCGCAGGTTGAGCAGCAGCGAGGTCAGCGGGTTGTTGATCTCGTGGGCGAACCCGGCGGACAGCGCGCCGATCAGGTCGATGCGGTCGGCCTCGAGCAGCGACACGTGGGCCTGGTGGTGCGCCCCGATGCTGCGGAGCACCATCACGAAGGCGACGCCGTCGGGGACGGAGAACCGGGTCATCGTGAACTCGACCGGCAACGGGTTGCCGTCCTTGCGCAGCGCCGTGAGCTCGATCAACGGCGGCATCGGCTGGCCGGCGCGGCAGGCCGCCGACAGCTGCATCATCAGCGCGCGCTGCTGCGGGGCGACGTTGTCGATCGGCGGGTGGCTCAGCATCTCGTCGAGCGAGTAGCCGAGCAACGCGGCCGCGCCGGCGTTCGCGTACATCCGCTCGAGCCCGTTGCCGCGGTCGGCGACCACCGTCACCCCCATCCCCATGTAACCGAGGGCGTCGAGCAGGGCGGGGAGCATCTCGGCGGGCGGCTCGAGCATCACCGGGCCTTCACGAAGGTCCTGCGCTCGAGGTCCTTGTGCACGCCGGGGAACTGCAGCACCTGGTTGTGCATCGCGACGTAGACCCCCGGCGCCACGAGCTGCACGGCGAGCAGCGCCTCGGTCAGGTTCTGCAGCGCGTCGGTCGAGCGCAGCTCCCATGGCCGCATCGCACCGGTGAACACGATCGGCGCGGCGGGCGTGCCGACCAGCTCGACGACCCGGTCACCGGAGACCGCCAGCCGATCGGTGCCATGGACGACGATCACCCCGGCGTGCGCGGTGGCGAGCTGGCCGGCGATCTCGGCGATCAGCGTGTGGTCCTCGGGTGACATGTCCAGGCTGTCCTTGTTCATCAGCTGGACCCGGTGGATCTCCACGCCGCGTAGCTCGAGCGACGCCAGCATGACATCGAGGACCGAGACCTGGTTCGACAAGACTCCGCGCAGCTCGTCGTAGGTCTTTTCGATCGTACCTCCGGTCGAGATCAGCGCGATGCTTCGTTTCATCGTCAGGTCAGGAGCGGCAGCACGAAGTAGACGGTGATCGCTGCGATGGCTGCTGCGAGCACGACCAATACCACGGCCGATACGTGGCTGCCTTGGGCCGGGGCTGGCTGCGCCGCGGCCGGCGGCGGCGGGATTCGCGGCGCCGCTGCGCCCTGCGAGATCGGCGGAGGGGACGACGGCCGGGCGGGCCGCGGTGCAGCGAACGGCGCCGCGTTGAGCGGCGGTAGCGCCGGCAGCGGTATCGCATAGCCGGGCGGATAGCCCGGCGCCGGCGCCGAGGTCGACAGGATCGTGGCGCTCGGCCGGCCGGCGTTCGGTGGCGGCGACGACGGCGACCCGGGGCGCGGCGATCCGCTGGTCGGGTACGGGCCCGACGCCCGGTAAGGGATGGGCCCGGTCGGGGACGCGCCGGCGATCGGCGGGGCTGACGGCGAGGCGGCGCGCGGGATCTGCGCCGACGCGCGCGCGGTCCCCGGCACGGCGACGTTGCCGGTGGCGCGCAGCGTTCCCGGCAAGGTGGCTCGCCCCGAGCCGGAGTCCGCGATCGCCCGCGGGGTCGCGCGCTGCGCCGGCAACGTCGCCGGGGTGCCGCTCGGCGCGTGGATCAGCTCCGGCCTGCGGGTATCGACCAGGGTGGCCTTCTGGTTGATCGCGACCAGCTGCACGGTGCGCGGCTCGACCGAGATGCTCGGCTCGGAGCCGCCGCTGGTATCGCCGCCGCTGGTATCGCCGCCGTCGAGGTCGTCGCCGTCAGCGCCGAGCGGCCCTCCGTCGGTCTCGGTGTCGGGCTCGGCGCCGCGGCGCTTCGGCTTGTGGGTGAACGCCCAGTCGAGCCATTGCACGGCCTGCGCGTTGCTCGCGACCAGGCCGTGCCGGTGGGTCAACGTGGTCATCGCGTTGCGCAGCGCGGTGGCGTGCTGCCAGCGGCGCTCCGGATCGCGCGCGAGCGCGGTCATCACGACGTCGTCGATCTCCGGCGGCACCAGCGGGTTCTTCTTCGACGGCGGATCGATGTGCATGTCGCGCACGCGGGTCAGCGTGTCGATGTCGTCGCGGCCCGCGAACAGCGGCCGGTTGGTCAACAGCTCGTGGGCGATCACGCCGACCGCGAACAGATCGGCGCGCGCGTCGATCCGGCCCGCGATGTACTCGGGCGCCATGTAGCCGAACTTGCCCTTGAGCGTGCCGCCGAGGGTCTGCATGCCGGCGCCCGACGCCTTGGCGATCCCGAAGTCGATCAGCTTGACCATCCCGTCGTTGGACACGATGATGTTGGACGGCGACACGTCGCGGTGGATGATCCCGAGCGGTTGGCCGGTCTCGTCCCGCAGGTTGTGGGCGTAGTCGAGCGCGTCGCAGATCTGGTTGAGGATGTTGAGCGCGACCGGGACCGGCATCGGCCCGGTCGTGGTGCCGCAGTGGCGGAGCACCTCGCGCAGGTTGCGCCCGGTGATCAGCTCCATCACGATGAAGTAGACGTCGCCGACCCTCCCTAGATCGTAGGTCTGCGCGACGTTCTGGTGCTTGAGGTAGCTGGCGAGCCGCGCCTCGCGGACGAACGACTTCACCATCTCCTCGCTGCCGGCGATGTGCGACAGCATGCGCTTGAGCGCGATCGGCCGGGGCAGCTCGGTGCCCATCTCGATGGCGCGATGCACTTGCGCCATGCCCCCTACTCCGAGCTGTTCGTACACGATGTACGGCCCGAACTCCTCTGTAGGCGAGCCTGCGCTCACCAAAGGACAGTATCAGGCTTCGTCCTAGTCCTGGTCTCGAAACGCTGACAGTGAGATGCAGCTAATGACGGCAGCCGTCGATTCTTGGCCTGACCGCTTACCTCGAACTACACGATGTCAGGGGCCGGCTCGGTAGCGCGCTTGCGCGGTCGGCTGGACCACGCGATGGACCAGGGCGAGGGTGGCCACGGGGAGCACGAGCTGCAACCCGGCCGGGAGCAGCCGGAGCACGGTCCGCAGGTTGCCGGGATCGACCTGGAAGCTCCGGACCAGCGGCCAGCTCAGCGCCAGGGTGACCGCGCCGGCGACCACGGCATACGTCGTCGCGATCAGCCGGCGGTGATCGGACATCCGGAGCACCGCGACCGCGGCGAACAGCTCGAGCGCGACCACGGCGCCGGCGAGCACGTGCTCGTCGGCGGTGCGCCCCAGGGCGGAGGCGCACAGCGCGACCAGCGCGGTGATCGCGCGGCCGAGGTGGAGCGGCTCGGCCTGGGCCGCGAGCCCGAGCCCGAGCCCGATCAGCGCCGCGTGGCCGACCAGCAGCCAGCCGAGCGCGGTCAACCCGGCGTCGGGGGCCCGGCGGTGGATCACCTGGGGGCCCAGGATCACCTCGGTGCACCGGCGGTGATCGACGAACCGCCGGATCGTCAGGGGCCACGCCATGGCCAGCCAGGTCACGATCGCGGCGCACATCAGCGCCGCCGGCACGAACAGCTGGGCCATCAGGAGCGGCGCGGTCAGCATGCCGAGGCCGAGCGCGCTCAGCATCCCGAACCGGGTGTAGCGCGCGGTCCGCTCGGCGAGCAGATCGAACGACGCCGCGCCGAGCCCGGCCAGCCCGGCGCGCAGCTGCATCACCGCGCGCAGCGCGAGCACCGTGAACACGGCGCCGAGGATCACCGTCGAGTCGGGCCGGAGGTGATAGTGGCGCAGCGCGCCGATCAAGAGCAGCAGGGCCGCCGCCGACACCAGCCCGGCCGCGCCGAGCACCGTCATCACGATCGACGCGCCTTCGAGCCCGCGGTCCTCACCGAGCGGCAGCGCGGGGTCGAGCCGGGGCCCGGCCTGCGAGTGCTCCGGCGTCCGGCTCGGCGTCCGGCTCGACGTCTTGCCCGGGGTCCGGCCCAGCGTCTGGAGGATCACGGCGAGCGCGATCGGCCACACGGCGAGCGCGATCATGACGCCGACCGCGGTCGGCCGGGTCATGCCGAGCTCGGGCATCATCGCGCCGATCACGATCGCGTGGCCGATCCCGAACAGCACGTAGAGCCGCGTCGCCGCGAATGGATTCGCGGCCCGGCCGTCCGCCGTCCGCCGCCCGTACACGAGATCGCGGCCGGCGATCTGGTGCAGGATCGAGCGGCCGATCGCGCCGATGCCCAGCATCACCAGCCACGGCAGGATCGCGCGGTCGATCGCCGACTGCTGCATCCCGACGACGATCGCGAGCGCCGCGAGCGCCGCGGTGATCCGCCCGGCGAGCTGCATCATCAGGCCCAGGCTGGCCAGGCCGTGATCGGCGGGAACGCCGGCGCCGGGCAAGTCGACGATGCCGCGCGGTTCAGACTCGGCCATGGCTCGCCATGGCTCAGGGATACCACGCGGCCTTGGCGCTAGCCGTCTTGCTTCACATGCTGTAGCGCGTGGCGGCGCAGCCGATCGGCGAGCAGCGGCAGCCGGTCCTGGCCCCACGAGATGAAGTCGCCGCACCGGATCGAGGGCACGCCCCACAGGCTGTAGACCGCGAGGTCGGCCGCGCTGGCCTGCGCGGCCTTGGCCGCCTCGGGGTCGCCGAGCGCGGCGCGGGCGTCGTCCCACGGCAGGCCGGCGCGCTCGACGATGGTCCGCAGATCGACGTACTCCGCGACGTCGAGCGCCTCGGACCAGATGCCGCGCATCGCCGAGTGCGAGAACGCCAGAGCCGCTGCGGGGCCGCGCTTGGCCGCCCAGTGCGCGATCGCCAGGCAGTCGTCGATGCCCTTGCCGAGCGGGTCACAGATCTCGCCGAACGGGATATGGAGGCGCTCGGCCTCGCGCTTGGCGTCGTGCAGGATGTACGCCTGCTTCTCGGGCGGCAGCGGCAGGCCGCGCATGACCATCGGCGCGATCGGCCTCAGCACCAGCGGCACGCCGTACGGCGCGAGGATCGCCTCGATCTGCTCGAGCGCGAGGTAGCTGTACGGCGAGCGGTACGAGATCCACAGCTCGCAGGCCAGGGGCTTGTCCGACAGCGCGAGCGGGCCGCGCTCGGCCTCGGGCCGCGGCGCGACCACCGGCGGCGCGGTGACCCCGAGCTCCGCGGCGAGCGCCGCCTCGAGGTAGTGCAGGCGGTTGAGCCCCGCGTACCACACGCCGCCGTAATGCAGCGTCGCGCCCTGGTAGTGGCCGGCCTTGCGCAGCTCGGCGTACGCCGCGTTGAGCACCGGCGGCACCGCGGTCGAGCTCTCGGTGCCGTACTTGAGCAGCAGCTTGCCGAGCAGCTTCTTGTCGCCGGTCCACAGCGCCGCGGTCAGCTCGAGGAACGCGCGCAGCTGCTCGGCGGCCGGGCGGTCGCGGATCAGCGACGTGCCGACGTCGCGCACCATGCCGGAGTCGGCTTCCTTGTGGGCGGGGAACTCGACGTTCCAGTACTGCGCGACCAGGCCCGCGTCGCGCACCGCGTGCTTGGCGCGCAGGGTGGGGGCGCCGTCGACGTCGGACGCCGGCGGCGTGACGACGTGGACCCCGAGCTCGACCGGGTAGGCCGCGACCAGCCGGGCGACCGCCTGCGCGGTCAGGTAGCTCATCGGATCTCCGATGTCGAGGTAGAGCTCGAGCCGGCTGGGCGCGTTGGTGATGCGCTGGCGAGCGCGGGTCAGCGCGCGACGTGCGGCATCGCCGGTCGGTCCGAGCCAGGTAGCGATGGCTTTGCCCTTGAGGCGCTTGGCGATGATCATGCGGCGGGTCAATATACGCCGCCGTGGACGAATCCAAGCTCCGGGAAGCGCGCCTGGTGGATGCGATCGAGCTGCTCGAGCGGCTCGGGAGCGATCTGCGCTCGCTCGCCGAGCTCGACGAGGCGCTGCGGATCCGGCTGGTGACCGCCGCCGGCCAGCTGTCGCGGCCCGACCGCTACAGCCGCAAGGCGCTGGGCAAGGTCCTGGCGCGCCAGCGGGTGGCGGCCAGGCGCGACGCCGATCGCGCGATCCTCGATCAGACCGGGATCCGCGCGCTGCGCAAGGATCCGGTGTTCCGCACGCCGCTGCCGCGCCCGGCGATGGCGCTCGATGCCCCGGTGCGCGACGACGCCGAGCCCGATGCGTGGGCCGCCGCCGAGGCCCGGCGCGACGAGCCGATCGCCGGCGATCCCGGCGCGATCGAGGCGCTGCCCGGGGACGTCCTGGCCCAGGCCCCCCAGGACGGCGCCGCCGACGACACCTCACCGGGCGACGCCGCGCCGCGCTCCGGCCCGCGCGTCGAGACCGCGCGGCTGTGCTACGTGTGCAAGACCGAGTTCCACGAGCTGCACCACTTCTACGACCAGATGTGCCTGCCGTGCGCGGCGCTCAACTACGAGAAGCGCGAGCAGTCCGCCGACCTGCGCGGCCGGATCGCGCTGGTCACCGGCGCGCGGGTCAAGATCGGGTACCAGGCCGCGATGAAGCTGCTGCGCGCCGGCGCCGAGGTCATCGTCGCGACCCGGTTCCCGCGCGACGCCGCCCGCCGGTTCGCCCGCGAGCCCGACGCCACCGAGTGGACCGATCGGCTCCACGTCTACGGCATCGATCTGCGCCACACCCCGAGCGTGGAGCAGCTGTGCCAGCACCTGCTCGCGACCCTGCCGCGGCTCGACGCGCTGATCAACAACGCGTGCCAGACCGTGCGGCGGCCCGGCGGCTGGTACGATCACGTGATCGCCGGCGAGCTCGAGGGCTACGCGCAGCTACCGGCGGCAGAGCGCACGATCCTCGAGCGCAACCGGGCGCTCGGCGAGGGCGCCGGGGGTGCCGGGGGTGCCGGGGGGCTTGTCGTCAGCGCCGGCAGCGAGATCCGCGGCGCCGGGCTGTGGCGGTCGGCGGTGCTATCCCAGGTCCCGCTGCTCGCCGAGGACCTCGAGCGCGGCAGCCACCTCTACCCCGAGGGCCGGCTCGACGCCGATCTGCAGCAGGTCGATCTGCGCGACTTCAACAGCTGGCGGATGACGCTGGCCGAGGTCCCGACCGCGGAGCTGCTCGAGGTTCACCTGGTCAACGCGGTGGCGCCGTTCGTGCTGAACGCCCGGCTGCGGCCGCTGCTCGCGGCGGTCCCGACCCGCGACGCCCACGTGGTCAACGTCTCGGCGATGGAGGGCCAGTTTTATCGGCGATGGAAGACCGACAAGCACCCCCACACCAACATGGCCAAGGCCGCGTTGAACATGATGACCCGGACCTCGGCGATCGACTACGTCCGTGACGGAATCCACATGAACAGCGTCGATACCGGCTGGGTCACAGATGAAGATCCCGCCGCGCATGCTGCCCGAAAGACGCGGATTCACGGGTTTCACCCGCCGCTGGACATCGTGGATGGCGCCGCGCGCATTGTCGATCCAGTGTTCCATGGGGTAACTACCGGCACGCACCTCTGGGGGCTGTTTCTCAAGGACTACAAACCTGCACCTTGGTGATATCATTACGGCGGGTATGCGGAGCCCGACCGAGGTCTGCGCGGCGTGGGGCTTTTTGGGCCTCATGCGAACGTGCGTCCGCGCGCCGGCAAGGCACCCATCATGAAGGGCCTGGCCGCGGTCGGTGACGTCCTCGCCGGAAAGTACCGGGTCGACAAGATCCTCGGGATCGGCGGGATGGGCATGGTCGTCGCGGCGACCCACCTCGAGATCGATCAGCGCGTCGCGCTGAAGTTCATGCTGCCGAGCTCGGCGGACTCGCCGGAGTCGGCGATGCGGTTCCTGCGCGAGGCGCGCGCCGCCGGCCGGCTCAACAGCGATCACGTGTGCCGCGTGATGGACGTCGGCCGGTTCGACTCCGGCGCGCCGTACATCGTGATGGAGTACCTGCAGGGCGAGAACCTCGCCGCGATCCTGCGCCGCCGCGGGCCGCTCCGGGTCGCCGAGGCCGTCGACTACATCCTGCAGGGCATCGAGGGGCTCGCCGAGGCCCACGCCCACGGCATCATCCACCGCGACCTCAAGCCGGATAACCTGTTCTGGCACAAGCGCAACGACGGCAACGGGATCGTCAAGGTCCTCGACTTCGGGATCTCGAAGATCTCGGTCGAGGGCCTGTCGACCAAGACCGGGGACATCATGGGCTCGCCGGCGTACATGGCGCCCGAGCAGATGGAGTCGACCCGCAACGTCGATCACCGCGCGGACGTCTGGTCGCTCGGCGTGGTGCTGTACCAGCTGGTCGTCGGCAAGGCGCCGTTCTACGGCGATTCGCTGCCGCTGCTCTGCCTCCACGTCGTCAACGACGAGCCCACGCCGATGAGCGAGATCCGGGCCGATCTGCCGGACGGGTTCGAGGCCGTGGTGATGAAGTGCCTGTGCAAGGAGCCCGAGGACCGCTACGCCGACGTCGGCGAGCTGGCGCAGGCGCTCGCGCCGTTCGGGCCCAAGACGGCGACCACCAGCGCGTCGCGGATCCAGATCGTCCTGCGCCGGACGCCGAAGGACTCGGCGTCGGTGATCTCGACCGAGTTCTCGACGATCGCGCCCGAGGAGCTGGCGGCCCGGCCGATGCCGGTGATGCGGGTGCCGACCGCGCCGCCGCGCGAGGCCACGACGTTCAGCGTGACCGCCGGCCAGATGTCGACCGCGCGGGTCGAGCGCCCGTCGGGCCGCGGGTTCGCGGTCGCCGCGATCGTCGCGCTCGGTGCCGCGGCGCTGATCGTCGTCGTGGTGTGGCGCGGCGGCGGGGGGCTCGACGGCGTCGCTGGGCCACCGTCGGCGAACGGCAAGCCGCCGCCGTCGATCACCGAGCCGTCGGCGCGGGCGCCGGGGCCGATCGTCGAGCCGATCATCGAAGATCCGCCGGCGCCGGGGACGCATCCGACGGCCCCGAGTGGGCCGACCGGGCCGACGGCCCCGACCGGGCCGACCGCGGGCAGCAACGTGCCGGGCAGCAACCTGCCGGGGAGCAATCAGCCGGGCGGCAATCCGCCGGGCAACAACCTGCCAGGGAGCAACCCGCCGGGTGGCAATCCGCCGGGCAGCAACGCCGCCGGCGACCCCGGGGCGCACCCTGGCACTGGACCGGGCTCGCAGGCTGCCGTGCCGCCGGTCGCCGATCCCGGCACGCATCCGCGGGTCGACGGCCACAAGCCGGATCCGAAACGGCACAAGCCGCACCACAATGGCGGCCGGCCCGGGGTGCATTCCGGCGGGACTGGCCCGGCGGGCACCGGCTCGGGGGCACAGGATCCGGGCGACGGCTCGGCCGGTGATCCAGGCGACGGCTCGGCCGAGGACGACGACAAGTGGTCTCACATGACGCACGACGGAAAGCCATGATGCGCATCGATCGGTTGCAGGTTGATCGAGGTCCCGGGCGAGAGCTCGGGCGAGGTCCCGGAGGTCCCGGAGCTCTCGGACGGGGCCTCGGGCTGGCGCTGGTGCTCGCGGCGATCGCCGCCACCGCCGCGCCGGCGCGCGCCGACTCGCACACCGAGGCGGTCGTGCTGTTCGATCAGGGCATCAAGGACCTGAGGGCCGGGCGGATCGACAAGGCGTGCAACGAGCTGCAGTCGAGCCTCGAACTGGTCAAGGACAGCGGCACCAAGGGCGCGCTCGCGCGCTGCAACGGGCTCGCCGGCCGGGTCGCCACCGCGTGGATCCTGTGGCGCGAGCTCGCCGATACCGCGCCCAAGCCCGACCTGCGCAGCGACGCCGCCGCCCAGGCCGCCAAGCTCGAGGCGCGGCTGCCCAGGTACACGCTCAAGATCGCGGCCCCGATGGACGACCTCGTGGTCGAGATCAACGGCCGCGGCGTGGCCTCGAACATGCTGGTCCCGGTGCCGATCGATCCGGGCAAGCTCACGGTGACCGCGGTGCGCCGCAACGGCGACCGCGACATCAGCCAGCTGTGGAGCCACGAGTACGCGATCGCCGAGGGCCAGACCCTCGCGATCGAGATCCCCAAGCTCGCGGTCGCCGCCAAGCCGGGCCCGGCCGCGGTCGTGCCGGTGCACGGCCCCGAGGTCAGCTCCGACGTCGAACAGCGCCGCCACCGCCGCCACGTGCTGGCCGCCGTGCTCGGCGCGGTCGCGATCGGCGCCGGCGGCGTGAGCGGCTACTTCGGCTACGACGCCAGCTCCAAGTACAGCGACGCCAAGACCAGCTGCAACGGCATGATCACCCAGTGCCCCGGGGCGGGGCTCCGGCTGTCGGCCCAGCAGGTCGCCGACGCGCGCAGCTCGGCGAACGTGTCGACCGGCGTGGGGATCGGCGCCGGCGCCTTGGCGCTGGTCGCGATCATCGTGTGGGCCACCGCCCCGTCGCTCGAGCAGAAGCCGGTCGCGATCGCACCCACCGTTGGCACCGCTGGCACCACCGGCATCGGCAGCGTGGGCATCGTGCTCGGCGGCGCGTTCTGACCGGCCGCTGATCGCCGGGTGGCCGGTCGCTGGGTGGTCGGTCGCGGGCGCTACGCCGTCGCGCTCAGGTGGCGCTCGAGCGTGGCGCCGAACCGCAGCACCGTGGCATCCGCGCCGGGGGCGCCGACGATCTGGATCCCGAGCGGCAGCCCGGTGCGCGTGGCGCCGCACGGGATGCTCAGCGCCGGCGTGCCGAGGATGTTGAACGGCCGCGTGTTGCGCAGCAGGACCAGCTCGCGGCTGCGCAGCGTCTCGGGCGCGGCCTCGATCTCGGCGAAGCTCGGCGCGGGGATCGGCGTGGTCGGCATGACGATCAGGTCGACATCGGTGAACAGCGCGGCGGCGCGGCGGCGCATCAGCTGCAGCTCGTGGAGCTTCTCGATGTAGTCGGAGGCCGAGACGCTGGCGCCGGTGTTGATCCGGGCCAGGGTCGGCGCCTGATAGCGCTCCGGCGACTGCTTGACCCAGCGGCGGTGGATCGCGAACGACTCGGTGCGGGCCACGGTGCGATCGTCGTCGATCGGCAGCTCGACATCGCGCAGGATCGCGCCGAGCCCGGCGGCGATCGCGAGCGCGCGGTCGATCGCGGCGACGACCTCGGGGAGCGCGTCGTTGAAGAAGTACGGACGGGCGACGCCGATCCGCAGGGTGTCGGGCACGTCGAGCCCGGCGATCGCGGCGTAATCGGGGACCGGTAGCGCGAGGCTGGTGACGTCGTCGGCGTCGTGGCCGGCGATCACCTGCAGCACCAGCGCCGCGTCGTGCACCGTGCGGGTGATCGGCCCGACGTGATCGTAGGTCCAGGCGAGCGGGAACACGCCGCGCAGCGGGACCAGGCCGTAGCTCGGCTTGAGCCCGACGACGCCGCACAGCGCGGCCGGCACGCGGATCGAGCCGGCGGTGTCGGTGCCGAGCGCCGCGTAGCACAGGCGGGCGGCGACCGCGGCGGCCGAGCCCGACGACGAGCCTCCGGCGATGTGGCCGGGGTTCTTCGGGTTGCGGGTCGCCGGGTAGTGGCCGATCACGCCGCTGCCGCCGTACGCGAGCTCGTGCAGGTTGAGCTTGCCGAGCAGCACCGCGCCCGCGTCGTGCAGCCGCTGCACCACGGTGGCGTCGTCGGTGGGCACGCGATCGGCGAACAGCGCGCTCGCGCAGGTGGTGCGGACGCCGGCGGTGTCGATCAGGTCCTTGAGCGCGATCGGCACGCCGTGCAACGGGCCGCGGTCGTGGCCGTTCGCGAGCTCCTTGCCGGCGGTGCGGGCGGCGTCGCGGGCGGCGTCGCCGGTCACGGTGATGAACGCGTGGAGCTCGGGGTCGCGCGCGGCGATCCGGGCCAGGCACGCCTCGGTCGCCTCGAGCGGCGTCAGGCGGCGGGCGCGGAACGCGAAGCCGAGCTCGGCGATCGAGAGCTGCGTCGGATCGGAGACAACCGTCGGCATGGCGCAATCTACCATCCCCGGCCCGAGCGCGACGTGACGCAGAACGCGTCTCCCCTGAGATCGACCTCAGCAGTGCGGCGGGGTGACCGAGAGATTGGGGCCAGCTCCGCCGTCTGCGAGTGCCCATCCCGACGGGCTCGAGATCTGTGCCATGCGGGTATTCCAGTCCATCGAGTTCACGAACACCGGGAGGCCACAGCTCATCCCGCCGATGAGGCAGCTACTCGGCGAATCGCAGGACCGCAGCGCCAGCACAGATACCTGGACGTAGTTCCAGGCTCCCACGGTGACCGCCGACGACTCGGTGGCCTCCGCCGGATCGTCCGACTCGGTCGCACAGCCGGCCGCGGCGGAGGTGATCGCCGCGAGCATCACGGACAACATCAACTTGTTCATTTCGCCAGTCATTTCATATTCGACTCGATGCTCGCAAGTAGCTCGCAGTGAGGCAGGCGTTGCACGAGGCGCTGGTTCGTGCTCGAGATCGCTGCGCGAGGAGGCCGTATGCCCGTACGGGCTCCGGGTCAGCGCCGGCGGAGCCGGCGGGTGAACGCCGCCGCCTCGGGGATCCGCGCCGCGGCGGTGATCCCCAGGTACGCGGCGCCGAACCCGGCGATCGCGGCGATCGCGGCGATCCAGGTATGCGCGCCGGCGGCGTCGGCGAGCCGGCCCGCGGCGTAGCCCACGGCCCCCGCGGCGATCGCGGCGGCGAGCGCGCCGAGCCCGAGCCGGACCGGCACCGGGACCTCGCCGATTCGCAGCGCCAGCATCCGGCGCAGCAGCAGGAACTCGATCCAGGCCGCGAACCCGGCGCTCGCGGTCAGCCCGAACGCGCCCCACATCGGGTCGTAGCCGAGCGCGTCGCGCACCGGCAGCGCGAACGCCCAGCCGAGCACGCCGGTGATCGCGACCCGGACCAGCGCGGCGCGCAGCGGCGGCTTCGGATCGCCGAGCGCGTAGAACGCCGAGCCGAGCAGCCGGCCCTGGGTGCCGGCCGACAGCCCGAGCGCCGATCCGGCGAGGATGATCCACACGACCTCGGTGTCGCCGGCGCCGAACCGGCCGGTCTGGAACAACAGCGCGATGATCCAGCGCCCGATCGCCACGAACGCCACCGCCGACGGCACCACGAGGTAGACCACGCGGCGCAGCGAGTTGCGCAGCCGGTCCTGCAGGTGCTGGGCGCGCAGCTTCGCGCTGCCGGTCGCGCTCGACATCTCCGGCAGCTCGGCGGCCGACACCGCCATGCCGAACAGGCTGACCGGCAGCAGGTACAGGATCTGCGCGCTCGAGATCGCGGCGACGATGTTGGCGCCGAGGTAGCTCGCGAGGATCTGATCGACGTAGCCCGAGAGCTGGACCGAGCCGCGGCCGAGCAGCACCGGGCCGAACGCGCGCAGGGTCGCCCGGACGCCCGGATCGCGCACCGCGAGCGACGGCCGCAGCGTGCGCAGCAGCCGCGCCACCGTGGGCAGCTGGACCAGGAACTGCGCGGCCGAGCCGCCGACCGCGGCCCACGAGATCCACACCGCGATGTCGTCGTCGTGGCCGGCGAGCCGCCGCCCGGCGACGATCGCCACGCCGAGCAGCGCGGCGTTCCACAGCACCGGCGAGACGTACGACAGGAAGAACCTGCGATGGCTGTTGAGCACGCCGAGGCACCACGCCGACATCACGAGCAGCGCGACGCCGGGGAACATGATCTGGACCAGGTGGATCGTCAGCTCGCGGGTGTCGCCGTGGAACCCCGGGGTGAGCACGTCGACCAGCGGGCGCGCCGCGACCACGCCGGCCAGCGACAGCGCGCTGGCGAGCAGCGCGAGCAACGTGCCGACCGCGCGCGCGACCCGCACGGCGTCGGCGTCGCGGCCCTCGGCGCGCAGCCGGGCGTAGACCGGGATGAACGACGCCGACAGCACGCCCTCGCCGAGCAGGTTCTGCAGCAAGTTCGGGATCCGCAGCGCGGCGCGGAACGCCCCGGCGGCGTCGGTCAGCCCCAGGTAGTGGGTCAGCGCGCGCTCGCGGACCAGCCCGGCGATCCGCGACAGGAAGATGCCGGCGCCGACCGCGATCGCGCCACCGAGGCGGCGAGGCGGGGGGGCGTCGGGCATCGCGGGACTATCCTGCGCAGCGGCGCGCGCCGCAACTTCGCGTCCACGGCCAACGCCGGGCGCCGGGGATCTATTCGCAGGGCGTTTCGCACGTCCGCGATGGCAGTCATGTAACGGCGCGGCGCTCCGGGTGATTGGCGCGAATAACCCGGGTGCCGTGTGACGTCGTGACCGGGTGCGTCTGACCAGGCTCGCCCGGCGTCGGGTATCTCGCGTGCGGGATGTCCGCGTGGAGGCGCGGCGCTGGGTGGTGGCGATCGCGATCGTGGGGATCGCCGCCGGCGCGGTCGGATGGTGGCGCGGGCGAGGGCCGGACGCCGGGCACCACGTCGCCGCTGTGGCGTCACCGCAGCGCACGCGGGTGCACGCCGACCCGCGCGGGCTCGATCGCGCGTCGATCGCCGGGGCGATCCGCGATGCGGTGCGGCTGCCGATCGCGGGCGCGCGGGTGTGCGCGGAGCTCGCGGCGAGCGATGTGCTGTCGGACGCGCCGCGCCGCGAGCCGTGGTGCACCACGAGCGACCTGCTCGGCCGCTACCAGATCGACGGGCTCGCGGCCGGCGACTACCAGGTGACCGCGATGGCGCGCGGCCACGCGCCTGCGGGGTTTGTGCCCGATGGAGATCGCAGACTCGACGGAGCGCTCCGGCCCGGCGGTGGGCGCGCGGGGTCGGCGCGGCCGTGGCTCGTGCTCGGCGCCGGCGAGCACCGCACCGGGATCGACCTCGTGCTCGGCGCCGGCGGGGTCGAGATCACCGGTACGGTCACCGACGTCTCGGGCGGGCCGATCGGCCACGCGGTGGTGCGCGCGGACGGCGCGGTGGGGCCGAGCGCCGAGACCGACGCCGCCGGCGGCTACACGCTGTGGCTCGCGCGTGGCCACGCCTCGATCACCGCGTCGGCCGACGGCTACAGCGACGACAGCGACGTCATCGACGCGCCGGGCAGGCTCGACTTCCAGCTCACGCCCGAGTCATTGATCACCGGCACCGTGATCGACGCGTCGACCGGCGCGCCGCTCGCAGGCGTCCGGGTCGAGTCCGCGGGCGGCGAGACCGGCGCGAGCGATGTCACCGACGCCGCGGGGCAGTTCCAGCTCGCCGGGCTCGTGCCCGGCCGCTACGCGGTGATCGCGCGGTCGGCGACGCGCTACGGCCGGTCGGCGGGCTCGCTGCTGGTCGGGCTCGCCCAGCCGGTTGGCCCGATCGTGGTGCCGGTGTATCCGGCGTTCCAGGTCTCCGGCCACGTCGTGCTGCAGGGCGAGGGCCACGCGATCTGCCCCGACGCTGCGGTCGGGCTCGCGCGCGGTGCGGTGACCCTGCGCTCGGCCCGCGCGCCCGGCGGCGAGCTCCACGTCGACGGCGTGGTCCCCGGGCGCTACGAGGTCACGGTGAACTGCAGCGGGACCCGGACCCACTATAACGATCCGCCGGTCGTGGTGATCGACGGCGACGTCACCCACGTCGAGTGGCACGCCGGCCCGGCGACGCGATCCGCCGAGCGCGCGCCCGAGGCCGTGGCGAGCGGCAGCGGCGAGATCCGGGGCCAGGTGGTCGATGGCGATGGCGCGCCGGTCGGCGGCGTCCACGTGGTCGCGCTCGTCGGCGGCATCGCGGGCAGCAACGAGGCGATGATCCGGATGGGCGTCGCGCGGATCCACCAGGTCCGCACCCACGACGACGGCAGCTTCGCGCTCGCGGACCTCGTGCCCGGCGACTACGACCTCGTCGCGGGCCACGCCAGCTGGGCCGGCGGCATCCTGCGCACGCCGGACGGCACCGACGAGGCGCGCGCGCGCGCCACCGTGGTGGCCGGCGCGGTGGCCACGGTCAAGCTCGTGGTCGAGCCGATGACCGGGACGATCACCGGCACGGTCGAGGGCCCCGACGGCGCGCCGGCCGGCGATGCGTTCGTGACCGCGACCCGCGAGGCCGCCGGCGGCGACGTCGAGTCGGCGCAGGCCGGCGCGACCAGCGATCGCCCGGTCGTGACCGGCCCGGATGGCCGGTTCCAGCTCACGCGGCTGTCGCCGGGCAGCTACACGATCAGCGCCGAGCGCGCGTCGGGCGGCCACGGCCAGGTCGAGCACGTCGCGGCCGGCGGCGTCGCGACGCTGCGGATCCGGCCCACGGCGAGCATCTCGGGCACCGTGCACCGCGACGGCGGTGCGCCCGCGCGGCTCGACCTCGAGGTCCACTGCGGCGACGAGTCGCGCAACGAGCAGTTCTTCCGGACCGGCGGCGGCTACGCGATCGGCGATCTGCCGGCGGGCGAGTGCACGCTGACGTACCAGGTCGACGGCGGCATCACCGAGCAGGTGGTCACGCTCGCCGAGGGCGAGCACAAGGCCGGCGTCGACGTCGAGCTGTCGTCGCAGGTGACGCTCACCGGCCGCGTGATCGACTTCGTCACCCACGCGCCGGTGCCCGGGATCCGCATGCGCGTGACGCCGCGCGGCGCCGACGACGATGGCGACGACGGCGATCAGGTGACCGGTGCCGACGGCCGGTTCACGATCCACCACGCGCCGCAGGGCGCGATCACGCTGTCCGGCTGGCCGGAGGACTTCGAGGGCGGCCGCGGCTACGAGCAGCTCGACCTCCCGCGGACGATCGCGATGGCGAACTCCGGCGCTGGCCCCGGTGTTGGCTCCGGCGCTGGCCCGGGCTCTGGCTCCGGCACCGGCGTGATCGACCTCGGCGATCTGGTCGACGTCCGCGACCGCGTGCGCGATGGCGATCCGGTCGGCACGCTCGGCTTCACCTGGGCCGAGAAGTACTCGGCGTGGCGGGTCGGGGCGATCGACCCTGCCGGTCCGGCGGCGCGGTCCGGGCTGCAGCCCGGCGACGTCGTCACCTCGATCGACGGCGCCGGCGTCACCGGCGACGCTGCCGAGCACGGCATGGGGCTACTCGAGGCGCCGCCGGGCACGGTGCTCCGGCTCGGCCTCGCGCGCGGCCCGACGATCGCGCTGACGCTCGGCGCGCCCCGCGACCGCTGAGCGAGGGCGAACCAGCTCATTCCTGTCTCGGGCTGTCCCGTGCCCGGGCGATCCCGGCCTGTATGGTTCACTCGGTTCACCGAGGCCCGCGGGATCGCGCTCAGGGCAGGGTCGAGTCCATGCCGGCCGGCGGCGAGATCCGCGCGGACAGCAGGGTCGGCGGGGTCGCGGCGCGATAGCGCAGCCAGATCCGGCCGGTGCCACCGCCGCCACCGCCGGCCTTGCTGTTGCCGGCGCCGCCGGACACGGCCTCGGTGAACGAGCCGAGCGCGCCGGCCGCGCCGGTGCCGCCGGGTGAGCCTTGCGGGATGCCGCCGGTGCCGCCGGTCGCCACGCCGGGGCCGGGCGCGCCGTCGCTGCCCGCGGTGCCGGACATGGTGCCGTTGGCGCCGCCGCCACCGCCGCCGCCGCCGTTGGCGACCAGGGTGCCGCCGCCGGTCATCGTGATCGCCGGCGCCTCGAGCAAGATCTCGCCGCCCGCGCCGCCGCCGCCGCCGCCGGCCAGGCCGCTACCGCCGGTCCCGCCACCGCCGCCGCCGGCGTTGATCGTCGCCGACACCCGGATCGAGACCGCCGACGACAGCTGGAGCGCGCCGCCGCCGGCGCCGCCCTGCGCCGTGGTGCCGCTACCGAAGCCACCGGCGCCGCCGGGCGAGCCACCGACCAGCGGATCGGCGGGCTGCATGCCGTAGCGCACGCCGCTGGCACCGGCCGGGGTGTGGGTCGTATCCGACGTGCCGCCGGGGCCGCCGAGCGTTCCGTAGCTACCGCCGCCGCCGCCCGACGACTCGCGCTCGCCGACGCTCGGCACCAGGTACGACGCGCCCGCGGTTCCCGCGCCGGTGCCGGCGGTCATCGCGCCCGGGCCCGGCGCGGCGGCGGTCGCGTGCAGATCGATGCCGGAGTCGAGCGTGATCTGGTCGCTCGCGACCACGATCAGCGGCGCGCTGCCGGTGATCGTCAGCGGGCCCTGGACCGCGAACGCGTTGGTGAACAGCACCGCGTACGGATCCTGGCGCACGAGGTAGATGCTCGGCGCACCGTTGATCGTCAGGTTACCGGTGTCGATCGTCGGGTTGCCGGCGCCGCCCGCCGCGAGCACCAGATCCGGCGCGCCTGCCACGACGGTCGCTGCGAGCACGTGGAGCGGCAGCCCGGCCACCGGCGCCGGTGCGTCGATCGCCACCGCCGCATCGCCGGCCACCGCCGCGTCGGGCGTGTCGCGCGGCTTCACGTCGCCGCACGCCGCCGCCCCGAACCCGATCATCGCACCACACACGAAGCGCACCGATCCACTCATCTCGCGACGATACGCCAGCGCGAGCTTGCGAGCGCGGCTTTTCCGGACAGCCGAGCGCTTCGCGAGGCGATCGAGGCGACGGAGACCGTATGCAACGGTCTCCGGGGGCGTCGCGCCGGCGTCAAGTCAGAACGCGCCGGCAAGGCCCCGGCACGGTCACGCTCGCCTGGCGGCGGGCTTCTTGCGTGGCGCCGGGGTGGGCGCCGCCGTCACTGACGACGTTGCTGCCGTCGTCGTCGTCGGCCGCAGGTGGGGCTCGGCCATCCTGCGCAGCGCGCGGGCCACGGCGAGCAGCGGCGCCCGGCTGCGCTGCACGCGCGCCAGCAGCAGCGCACCCTCGAGCGCGGACAGCGCGACCAGCGACATCTCCTCGGCGACCTCGCGGCCGATCCCGAAGTGGACCAGCATATGGACGCTGAACTCGAGCCAGCCCTGGAAGTGATCGGCGATCATCGTGCGCACCGGGTCCGACGGCGACTCGAGCGCCACGGTCGCGACCGGGCAGCCGTGGACCCAGCCCGAGGCCTCGAGCTCGTCGGCGAGCGCGGTGACCAGCGCATCGAGCGCGGCGCCGAGATCCGGCGCGTTACCGATCGCGGCGAGCAGGTGGGTGCGCCACGCGTCGCTGCTCGCCTGCAGCGCGGCGATCGCGAGGTCGTCCTTGCCGCCGGGGAAGTAGAAGTAGAGCGAGCCGCGCGGCGCGCCGCTCTCGGCGACGATCTGGGCCAGGCCGGTGGCGTGGTAGCCCTGGCGGCGCAGCAGGGCCGCGGTGGTATCCACCAGCTTCTTGCGCGAGCGTTCGCCCTTGGTCAGGTCGTTGGTCATCCGTCGGTCATCCGTCGGTCATCCGTTGGTTCATCCGGCCTTCTCGGCGAGCGCCGCGGCGGGAGTCGCAGCCGGCCTGCGCTTGCCCGGCAGGATATTATCGCGCAGCCCGCGCCAGAACGCAGTCCAGATTCCGAGCGCGGGATCGGGATCACGGCCGAGCGACAGCGCGGTGATCTGCTGCTGGTACCACATGACCTGGATCGCATCGTCGACCAGGCGGATCCGGCTGCGCAGCTTGACCACCGGCGCGGCGGCGAGCGAGCCGTCGAGCAGCTTGGCCGGCAGCTCCGGGGTATGCGCCATCGGGCGGGCGAGGCCGATCACGTCGGTCGCGCCGGACGCGAGCGCGTCCTCCATCACGGCGCGGCTGCGCATGCCGCCGGTGAGCAGGATCGGCAGCTTGGTGATCGTGCGGAGCTGGCGCGCGTAGTCGAGGAAGTAGGCCTCGCGGTAGCGCGACGACACGCGCTGGTTCTTCGCCAGCTCGCCGGAGCCGGCCATCGCCGGGCTCTCGTAGTTGCCGCCGGAGACCTCGAGCAGGTCGATGCCGGCGGTCTCGAGCGCGCGCACGACGTCCATCGCCGCGTCGATCGCGAACCCGCCGCGCTGGAAGTCGGCGGAGTTGAGCTTGACGCCGACCGGGAACGCCGGGCCGACCGCGGCGCGCACCGCGCGCACGATCTCGAGCAAGAACCGGCTGCGCCGGATGGCATCGCCGCCCCACGCGTCGTCGCGCAGGTTGGTCAGCGGCGACAGGAACTGCGAGATCAGGTAGCCGTGCGCGGCGTGGATCTGCACGCCGGCGAACCCCGCGTCTTTGGCCGCCGCGGCGGTGGTCGCGAACCGGGTCACCAGCGCGGTGATCTCGCGATCCTCGAGCGCGCGCGGCCGGGCGAACAACCCGGTCATGCCCTTGAGCGCGACCGGGCTCGGCGCGACCGGGTGGTGGGTCAGGCGCTTGGGCGCCTGGCGGCCGGTGTGGTTGATCTGCATCCACAGCTGCGCGCCGTGGGCCTGGGCCGCGCTCGCCCAGCGCGCGAGCGCCACGCGGTGGCGATCGTCGACGATCATCACGTTACCGGGCTCGCCGAGCCCGACCGGATCGACGATCACGTGGCCGGTGATCAAGAGCCCCGCGCCGCTCTTGCCCCAGCGCTCGTACAGCCGGACCAGCTGATCGTTGGGCGCGTGGGTCTCGGGATCGGCGAGGATCTCGGACATCGCCGATTTGGCGAGCCGGTTGGCCAGCGTGGTCCCGGACGGAAGCGTGAGCGGCGAGGCGAGCTGCGACATACGCCTAGTTATTATACCAGTCGGGATATTTTGCAAGATAAAATATTTCGATCGGTATATTTAGCGGCGGCTCGAGCCGGGAGCCTGGCGGTCGGCGGCCCCGCTCAGCGCAGCCGCAGCGTGCGGGCCACGGTCTCGCCGTTGCGCCGGACCAGCAGCTCGACCGAGGCTAGCTGATCGAGCCCGACGTAGAGGTCCATCAGCTCGCGCTCGCTGTCGAGCGAGATGCCGTTGAGCGCGAACACCTGATCGCCGTTGCGCAGGCCGATCGCGGCCGGGAGCGATGCCGGGCCGAACGCGTAGATCCTGAAGCCGGTGAACCGGCCGTGATCGACCACCGGGACGATGCGCCCGAGGTTGCGCGGGATCTCGCCGCCCAACAGCTCCCGGATCAGCGAGCGATCGACCTCGTAGGTGTGATCGTCGATCGGCTGGATCCGCGCCGACCACGGGCGGGCGGCGGCCGGGCTCTCACGCATTGCCGTGCGGGAGCCGCGGTCCGCCGCCGGAGCCAGCAGGTACATCCGGCCGTGCCGGCCGTCGAGCGCGGTCACGTCGATCCATTTCGGGGCGATCTGGTGGATCCAGCCGACGCCGGGGATCGTCTCGCCGAGGCCCCAGCTGCCCTGCACGTCGCTGCCGAGCACGTGGACGGTCGCGCGCGGCTCGGCGCCGAGGCTGGTGGCGATCAGCACCGCCGGTGCGAGGGCGATCTCGGCTCCGGCGCTGCCCGGCAGGTCGGGCGTACACGACGAGCAGAACATGTTGCGCTGCGCGAGCGCGCCGGCCGGGTGTTCCGGGTGCGCGGGCTGCGGCGGCGGCGCGCGCCGGATCAACCGGCGCGCTGGGCCCTGGCAGGCGCCGACGGGGAAGTACCGCGCCGAGACCACGGAGGACGTCGCGCGCGCCGCAAGTACAGCGCATGAGATGACCGTGATGAGGCTGACGATCCACATCTCGCGGTGGAGGCCGCGGAACACAGGGACGAGGGTGAAGGGCTGCATGATGGGGCGTAACTCCATTCATCAAGTGCCGTGCCATGCGGTAACCCTGCAGCCACACGCGCCGCGCATCGCCGCCGGGTGACATGCGTGCGAGACCGACGCGGCGGGCGCTGTCAAAGTGGCAGCGGTCCCGAACATGTATAGTGAGCGGGTCGTGATCGCGCCCATGCCCAAAGCCATCGGGAGGTATCAGATCCTCGATCGGCTCGCCGTCGGTGGCATGGCGGAGCTGTTCAAGGCCACGCTGACCGGCGATCACGGGTTCGAGAAGCTGGTCGCGATCAAGAAGATCCTGCCGCACCTGGCGACCGATCACTCGTTCGTCGAGATGTTCATCGACGAGGCGCGGATCACCGCGCAGCTCGATCACCGCCACATCGTCCAGGTGTTCGAGCTCGGGACCGACGCCGACACGCCGTACATCGCGATGCAGTACGTCGACGGGCTCGACGTCCTGGCGCTGCTCCGCGAGTGCGCCCGCGCGCAGATCCGGCTGCCGCCCGACCTCGCGGCGCTGATCGCGCGCGACGTGCTCGACGCGCTCGACTACGCCCACAACGCGCTCGACTCGTCGGGCCGGCCGCTCGGCATCATCCACCGCGACATCTCGCCCGGCAACGTGCTGCTGTCGTGGCGCGGCGACGTCAAGCTCACCGACTTCGGCATCGCGCGCGCCGCCGAGCGCCGCCACAAGACCGAGGCCGGGACGCTCAAGGGCAAGTACGGCTACATGTCGCCCGAGCAGGTCTCGGGCAGCGAGGTCGACGCGCGCTCGGACCTGTTCTCGATCGGCATCCTGCTCGCCGAGATGGTGATGGCGCGCCGGCTGTTCACCTCGACCAACGACCTCGACATCCTGCTGATGGTGCGCGACGCGCGGCTCGATCGGCTCCACAAGTACGCCTCGGAGTTCCCGGTCGAGCTCCGCGTGCTGACCACGCGCGCGCTGCAGCGCCGGCCCGAGGATCGCTGGCAGAGCGCCGCCCAGTTCCGCGACGCGCTCGACGAGTGGATCCGGCGCACCACGCGGGTGGCGTCGCGCGATCTCGCCAGCTTGCTCGGCCGGGTGATCAACGCGCCGACCGCGGACCTCGAGGGCGTGCCGTCGCCGCAGCACGACGATCCGGGCGCGCTGTCGGGCCCGATGACCCGGATGAGCCAGGCCCAGGCCGAGGTCGAGGCGGCGCGGGCGCGCGCGGCGTTCATCGCCGGCGAGGGCATCCCGACCGGCGTGGCCGGCGACATCGCGTCGAGCGGCGTGATGCAGGTCGGCGCGATCGAGGAAGACGACGTCGCGACCCAGAACGTCGAGATCCCGGCCGGGCCGCGCGAGATCGGCGAGATCACCCAGCGCCCGGTGCTGCGCATGGTCTATCAGCTGTCGCGCACCAAGGGCACCGGCATGCTCGCGCTCGAGGGTCGCGCGGGCGTGCTCAAGGAGGCCTACTTCGTCGACGGCCAGCCCCAGTTCGTCAGCTCGAACGTCGAGGGCGAGCGGCTCGGGAACTACCTGATCCAGCAGGGCGCGCTGAGCCCGCAGGCGCTGGCGCGCGCGACCTCGGTCGTCCACCACTTCGGCGGCCGGCTCGCCGACACGCTGGTCGGGCTCGACATCCTCGATCCGCTCGAGGCCTACCGGCTGCTCGCCAAGCAGGTCGCGGCCAAGCTGATGGACGCGTTCTCGTGGCAGAAGGGCCGCTACACCTGGACCCCGGGCCACCCCAACCCGTGGAAGGCGCGGTCGCTGCACCTCGACGCGTTCCGCGTGATCGGCGCGGGCGCGGCGCAGCTCGGCGAGCCGCTGATCGAGGACTGGCTGAGCTCGAACCTCAAGGCGTTCATCGTCCGCGAGCCGATCCAGGACGGCGAGCTGGCGCAGTTCGGCTTGGGCGACGCGCTGCTCAAGGTCTACGCGTTGCTCGACGGCCGGACCCGGCTCGGCGAGCTGGCGGCCAAGGTCCGCTCGCCCGAGGCGCGGATGAACCTGCTGCGGCTGACCTACTTGCTCGTGCAGACCGATCTCGCGCGGCTGTCGTGACCGCGATCCTCACCGCCCAGGGCCTCGAGAAGCGGTTCGGTACCCGCCTGGTGCTGCGCGGCGCGTCGTTCGCCGTCCACGAGCGCGACCGGATCGGGATGATCGGCGCCAACGGCGCCGGCAAGTCGACCCTGCTCGAGATGGTCGTCCACCGCGCGATGGGCGGCGACGATCCGGCGCTCGAGCCCGATGCCGGGGTGGTGACCTGGAAGCGCGATCTGGCGCTCGAGTACGTCGCGCAGGAGCCGGTGCTCGATCCGGCGGCCACGGTCGCCGCGACCCTGGCGCGCGACGGCGTCGCCGATCACGAGATCGCGACGATCGCGATGGCGCTCGAGCTGCCGCCGGGGCCCCAGGCGATCGGCACGCTGTCGCTCGGCGAGCGCCGGCGGGTCGCGCTCGGCCGCGCGCTGCTCGGCAAGGCCGACGTGCTCGCGCTCGACGAGCCGACCAACCACCTCGACGCGACCACGGTCGAGTGGCTCGAGAACCGGCTCGCGGTGTGGCCGGGCGCGCTGATCGTCGTCACCCACGATCGCTACTTCCTCGATCGGGTCGCGACCCGGATCCTCGAGGTCGATCGCGGCAAGGCCTACGCGTACGACGGCGACTACGCCGAGTTCGTGCTGATCCAGGCCGAGCGGCTATCCACCGAGGCCGAGGCCGAGTACCAGCGGTCGTCGTTCATCCGGCGCGAGATCGACTGGATCCGGCGCGGCCCGCCGGCGCGCACGGTCAAGGCCAAGGCGCGGATCGATCGGTTCGACGCCGCGGTCGCCGCCGCGCCGACCGTCGACGACAAGCGCGGCGATACCATGGCGCTCCGGCTGCCGAGCGGGCCGCGGCTGGGCTCGACGATCGTCGAGCTGGCGAAGGCCTCCAAGTCGCTCGGCGGCAAGCAGCTGTTCAAGGATCTCACCCTGGTGATGAAGCCGGGCGACCGGATCGGCATCGTCGGCCCCAACGGCGCCGGCAAGTCGACCCTGATCAAGACCATCCTGGGCCAGCTCGCGCCCGACACCGGCCGGGTCGTGATCGGTGCCAACACCCGGCCGGCCTACCTCGAGCAGGGCCGCACCGAGCTGCGCGACGAGCTGACCGTGATCGAGGAGGTCGGCGATGGCTACGACTACGTCGATCTGCCCGACGGCAAGATCCACGTCCGCAGCTTCCTGCGCATGCTCGCGTTCCCCGACTCGGTGTTGGACACCAAGGTCGGCCAGCTGTCGGGCGGCGAGCGCAACCGGGTCCAGCTCGCGCGGTTGTTGCGCCGCGGCGGCAACCTGCTCGTGCTCGACGAGCCGACCAACGACCTCGACCTGCCGACCCTGGGCGCGCTCGAGGACGGCCTGATCCACTTCGCCGGCTGCGCCCTGATCGTCTCGCACGATCGCTGGTTCCTCGACCGGGTCGCGACCGGCATCCTCGCGTTCGAGGGCGACGGCGTGGTCACGTTCTACGAGGGCAGCTATACGTTCTACGCCGAGCGCCGCCCCCGGCCGGCCGGCAAGCCCGCCGAGCGCGACAAGCGCGAATCGCGCGACACTCGCACGCCGACCAAGCCGGTCGGGCCGCGCAAGCTGACGTTCAAGGAGGCCCGCGAGCTCGAGGCGATCGAGGCGACGATCGCCGCCGCCGAGGACCGCGTGACGACGCTCGAGGCGACGCTGTCGAACCCCGGCGTGTTCAAGGATCGCCCGACCGAGGTCCAGGCCCTGATCGGCGAGCTCGACGCCGCGCGCGCCGAGGTCGAGCGGCTGTTCGCCCGCTGGCAGGAGCTCGACGCACTCAAGC
>DATBBB010000044.1:0-3985 GCA_036271215.1 Kofleriaceae bacterium
AAGCAACCCTCGAGATCGTGCTGCGCCGTCGGCACCGCGGCGATGACCTTGCTGCCTTGCGTGGTCGACTTCGGCAGCACCTTCTCGATCCGGATCTTCGTCACCTGCTCGACCAGTGCCTGGATCCGGGTCTCCTTCGCGAGCAGCTCTTCTTTGTCGTGCTCGATCTGCTTCACGTCGGTGCCGTGGAGGAGGTCGAGCTCGAGCAGCTTCTTGCGATCCTGTTTGACCTGAGTCTCGAGGATGTTGATCTGATCGACGAGCACGCGGATCGTGTCGCTGTCGGGACCATCGGCCGTGATCATCTGCGGGCGATGCGATGCCATCACCGCGGCCGCCGCGACGCCGAGCACGATCACGCCGACCATCGCGACCGCGGCAGTGCGCCCGCGCGCGTGCTGGACCGGCGGCGTGAGCTCGCTGACCAGCGCGGCCATCGTCGGCCAGCGCTGGGTGCGCTCCTTCGCGAGCCCGCGCATCACGGCCTTGGCCACCGACGACGGGACCCGGGTGCCCTCCGGCGGTGGCAGCGCTGCCTTGCCGTGCTCGAGCATCGACACCGAGGTCGAGCCTTCGAGTGGGTGCTTGCCGTAGAGCGCTTCGTAGAGCGCGACGCAGAAGCTGAACTGATCGCTGCGCGCGTCGAGGTCGAGGCCGGTCATCTGCTCGGGCGGCATGTAGCGCGGGGTGCCGAGCACGGTGCCGGTCGCGGTCAGCGCGACGTCGAGCGCGGTCATCTCGGGCCGCGCCTGGGTCAGCTCGTCGGGCGCGAGCAGCGAGCGGGCGAGCCCGAAGTCGGTGACGCGGACCCGTCCGTCGCCGCCGACCAGGACGTTGTCGGGCTTGAAGTCGCGGTGCAAGAGGCCCACGCCGTGGGCGGCGACCAGGCCGCGCGCCGCCTGCAGGAACACGTCGATGATCTCGCGCCAGGTCCGCGGGTACTTCTTGAGCCAGGTCGTCAGCGTGTCGCCCTCGACGAACTCCATCGCGATGTAGAGGTCGCCGTCGTCGGTGGTGCCGACGTCGTAGACCGAGACCACGTTGGGGTGCGACAGCTGGGCGATCGCCTGGGCCTCGCGGCGCAACCGGGCCCGGGCGTCCTTGTTCGACACCGCGAGCCCCGAGCGCAGGAGCTTCAGCGCGATCTTGCGGTCGAGCTGGGGGTCGTAGGCCGCGAACACCACGCCCATGCCGCCGGCGCCGATCGAGGACAGCACCAGGTAGCGCCCGACCCGGTCGCCGACCGACAAGGTCCGCCTCGGGAGATCGCTGACCTGTGACGCGGACAACAGCTCGTAGCGAAACGTCGCAGCGCTCGAGTCATCGCCCGAGCCCTGGGCGAGGGCCGCGACCAGCGCGCGGCAGTCCCGGCAGCCCGCGAGGTGGGTCTCCACCTTGCCCAGCGCCGATGCGGCCAGCGTGCCAGACACGAATTCGCTCGCCGCGTTATCGTCGAGGTGCTCCACCACCGCTAAGCCTAGCAAACGCGTCCCGCCAAGTTCTTGAAAAGAAATCACATCTACCTGGGGTCGGTTGTGGACAATACGGCCTTGCTTGTGGCTCCGTTCATTGGTAGCAATCCCGCGCCTTTATCCGCCCCCTCGGCCGCTCTTTGGCCGGCTGCTCCCAGCCGGCTCGGGGCTCTAGGAGACGTTCCGTGCTCACCGACCTGTCCAAAGTCCGCAACATCGGTATCTCGGCTCACATCGACAGTGGCAAGACCACGCTGACCGAGCGCATCCTCTATTACACCGCCCGCATCCACGCGATCCACGAGGTCAAGGGGAAGGACGGGGTCGGCGCGAAGATGGACTCGATGGAGCTCGAGCGCGAGCGCGGCATCACGATCCAGTCCGCGGCGACGTTCTGCCAGTGGCCGCCGAGCGAGAAGGCCAAGGGCGTCATGGCCGTGCCGGGCTCGCCGATCAAGGCCCAGCACCACATCAACATCATCGACACCCCGGGCCACGTCGACTTCACCATCGAGGTCGAGCGCTCGCTGCGCGTGCTCGACGGCGCGATCATGGTGCTGTGCGGCGTCGCCGGCGTGCAGTCGCAGAGCTACACGGTCGACCGCCAGATGCGGCGCTACAAGGTGCCGCGGATCGCGTTCGTCAACAAGCTCGACCGCACCGGCGCCAACCCGTACCGCGTCCGCGACCAGCTGCGCGACAAGCTCAAGCTGCACCCGGTGATGATCCAGATGCCGATCGGCCTCGAGGACAAGCTCGAGGGCGTGGTCGATCTGATCGAGATGGTCGCGTTCACGTTCTTCGGGGACAACGGCGAGACCATCGAGCGCGGCCCGATCCCGGCCGAGCTGATGGACCAGGCCCAGAAGATGCGCGAGGAGATGCTCGACAACCTGTCGATGGTCGACGACGCGCTCACCGAGGCGATGCTCGAGGACAAGGTCACCCCCGACCTGATCCGCAAGAGCCTGCGCACCGCGACGATCGCGCTCAAGTGCACGCCGGTGATGTGCGGCTCGGCGCTCGGCAACAAGGGCGTCCAGCTCCTGCTCGACGGCGTCTGCAACTACCTGCCCGAGCCGCGCGACGTCGAGAACATCGGGCTCGACCTCGACAAGGAAGAGTCGCCGGTCGTCATCGAGTCGAACCCCGACATGCCGCTGGTCATGCTGGCGTTCAAGCTCGAGGACGGCCGCTACGGTCAGCTGACCTACGTCCGGATCTACCAGGGCACGATCAACAAGGACGACTTCGTCGTCAACGTGCGCAACGGCAAGAAGGTCAAGGTCGGCCGGCTCGTCCGCATGCACTCGGACGACAAGGAAGAGATCACCGGCGCCGCCGCGGGCGATATCTGCGCGATCTTCGGCGTCGACTGCAACTCGGGCGACACGTTCACCGACGGTAAAGTCAACTACGCGATGACCTCGATGTTCGTGCCCTCGACGGTGATCTCGGTCGCCATCAAGGCCAAGGACTCGGGCGCCGAGATCAACATGTCCAAGGCGCTGAACCGGTTCACCAAGGAGGACCCGACGTTCAAGTGCTGGGTCGATCCCGAGTCGGCCGAGACGATCATCGCCGGCATGGGCGAGCTCCACCTCGAGGTCTACATCGAGCGCATGAAGCGCGAGTACAAGGCCGAGGTCCTGACCTCGCCGCCGCAGGTCGCGTACCGCGAGACGATCAGCCAGAAGGTCGAGTTCAACTACACCCACAAGAAGCAGACCGGTGGCTCGGGCCAGTACGGCCGCGTCGCCGGCTATGCCGAGCCGTTCGACGGCGAGTTCGAGTTCGTCGACGAGATCCGCGGCGGCGCGATCCCGCGCGAGTTCATCCCGTCGTGCGAGAAGGGCTTCAAGTCGATGATCGCCAAGAGCCCGCGGCTCGGCGTGCCGGTCGTCGGCCTGCGCATCGCGATCGACGACGGCCAGTCGCACCAGGTCGACTCGAGCGACATCGCGTTCCAGGAAGCGGCGCGCGGTGCGTTCCGCGACTTCTTCCCGCGCGCGAAGCCCAAGATCCTCGAGCCGATCATGAAGCTGTCGGTCGAGGGTCCGGCCGAGTACTCGGGCAACATCCTGTCGACGATCATGCAGCGCCGCGGTGTCGTCGTCGGCTCGACCGAGGAAGACGGCAACTGCCGGGTCGACGCCGAGGTCCCGCTGGCCGAGATGTTCGGCTACTCGACCCCGCTGCGCAGCTCGACCCAGGGCAAGGCCGAGTTCACGATGGAGTTCGCGCGCTACGCCGAGACGCCGAGCAACATCACCGAAGAGCTGCTCGCGAAGGCCGCCAAGGCCAAGCAGGAAGCGGCGAAGAAGTAGCCGGCTGGCGTCCCCGAGCGCGTCTTCATGTGGGGCGGCTACTACCCCCACTCGATTAACGTGAAGGTCCAATCGTCGTCCTGTGGCTGGTTTCCGCGAGCCTGGTCGGCGTGCCCCAGGATGGCGGCCGCAGCGTCGCGCAGCGATTGGCCGCGCGTCCGCTCGAAGTGCTGCGCGAACTTGCGC
>DATBBB010000045.1:0-13595 GCA_036271215.1 Kofleriaceae bacterium
TCTTGCCCCGTACATCTTTCGTGATCGGCCCGGAGTCGCGCGCGCCCGGCTCGCTCTGCCGCGCGGCCGATCCGGTGTCGAGGCTGTCGCGCGCCTCGTTCCCGACCAGCCAGTCCTCGATCGCCCGCACCGCCCGCCAGCTCGCCCGGACCTGCGGCTTGTTGGCGACCCGCAGCAGGCCGATCTCGACGGCGCGCTGCGCGACCCGCAAGGTCTCGAACACGCGGTACGCCGAGTCCTCGAGGACGTCGGCGAGCACGCGGTAGCCATCGAACATCCGCAGCACGCCGTAGACCTCGGTCGGGATCTGCTTGCCGAACGACTGGACGCGCGAGATGTCCTGCTCGAGCACCATCGACGGCGACAGCCCGCCGCTCGAGTCGCGCACGCTCTCGAGGAACCGCTCGGCGTCCGCGAACAGCTCGTCGGGCTCGAGCGGAATCTGCTGCCGCCGCACGATATCTTCGTGGTGGAAGTCGAACCGCGCGTCGGTCCACAGCAGCAGCTGATGCAGCGCCGCCTGACCGTGGATCATCCCGACCTGGGCTGATGTGACCTCCCCATGAAAGAACCGGATCTCCCCGCGCCGCAGGCCGCGGACCAGGGACAGGGTGGCGCTGCGGCCGAGCGCGGCAAGTGCGCGGACCAGGGTGAACACCCCGGTGATCTCCATGAGGCTGCCGACCAGGTGCTCCCGCTGCTCGGCCGGCCGGCCGCATAGCAGCCGCCCGATCGTCACGACATCGCGTAGATAGGCCGGCTGCTGGACGACCTCGTCCGCGCCGGCGGCCTGGGCCTCGTGGCGCGCGATCCCCCGGCCGGCGAATACCAGCGGGGCCTCTCGCTTGCGCTCGTCGAGCCAGCGGCGGGCCTGGCGCACCAGCTCGAGCGCCGCGCCGTCGACCCCGCCGACCCCGCCGACCATGACCAGGCCGGTATCGTCGTCCGCGGCCGGGAGCTCGGTGCCGGCCTGGAGCGCCGTGACCGACACGCCCTCCCGCTCGAACCCCAGCTGGACCTGCCGGCCGGCCCGCACATCGGGGTCGAGCACGATGACTTTCGAGAGTCCCGGCATGCGGCGGGATCGAGTGTGCAGTATAAACCTCGGTCAAAGGAGTGGTTTAGCGCCACGTTTCCGTGATCATTCTCGAAATCCTCCACGGCACCGCGACGCAGCGCCTGCATCGCATTCCCTCCCCGGCTTCGGGTTCCGGTGGAGGTGTGACGACGATCGGCCGCTCGCCGGTGAGCACGGTCGTCGTGACCGATTTTCACCTGTCGGGCGACCACGCGCAGATCACGCGGATCGGCGATCTCTACGTGTTCCGCGACCTGCGCTCGACCAACGGCTCGGCGATCGAGCGCGACGGGCGGCGCATGCCGGTCGACGCGGCGGCGCGCTGGGAGCTCGCGCTCGCCGACGGTGACACCCTGCTGCTCGGCAACCACCACGATCCGGTGCGGATCAGCGTGCGGATCGGTGAGGACGACGCCGAGCTCGACGATCTCGGAGAGCGGCTGATCGCATCGCGCTCGATCATGAACCTGCCCGCGGTCGCCGATCAGCTCGAGCGCGATCCGGGCGAGGCGCTGCGGGTCTACAAGGCGCTGCAGCCGCTGGGCGCGCGGCTCGAGCCGAGCGAGGTGATCGAGGCCTGCATCGCCGCCACGTTCCAGTTGTTGCCGCGCGCGACCCACGTCGCGATCCTCTTGCGGTCGGACTCCGACAAGGACCGGTTCGCGCTGGCGGTGTCGCGCGAGCGCACCAAGGGCGAGGCCAAGGCGGCCGGCGCCGATCCGGTGCGCGCCAGCCGCACGGTGCTGCGCCGCGTGCTCGCCAAGCGCGAGGCGGTGCTGACCGCGAACGCGCAGGAGGCGCTGTCGAGCGAGTCGATCCTCGGCGGCCAGATCCTGTCGATCCTCGCGCTGCCGCTGTGGCGCGGCGACGACATCATCGGCCTGATCCAGTCCGACAACCGCGCGTCGGCCGGCATGTTCAACGAGACCGACCTCGAGGTCGGCCTCCTGCTCGCGGCCCAGGCGTCGCTCGCGATCGATAACGCCACGCTGGTCCAGCGGCTGCGGGTCGCCGAGGAACGGGCGCGCGGCGAGAACGTCTACCTGCGCCGCAAGGAGCAGAAGATCTCGTTCGACAACATCATCGGTGACTCGGCGGCGATGAAGGAGGTGTTCGCGCAGCTCAAGAAGGTCATCGATACCCGGGCCACGGTGTGCATCGGCGGCGAGACCGGCACCGGCAAGGAGCTGATCGCGAGCGCGGTCCACCACCAGTCGCAGCGCCGCGACAAGATGTTCGTCGCGCAGAACTGCGCCGCGCTGCCCGAGAACCTGCTCGAGAGCGAGCTGTTCGGCCACAAGCGCGGGGCGTTCACCAGCGCCGACAGCGACAAGAAAGGCCTGTTCGAGATCGCCGACGGCGGCACGCTGTTCCTCGACGAGATGGGCGAGATGCCGCTCGCGCTGCAGGGCAAGCTGCTGCGCGCGCTGCAGGAAGGCTCGATCCGGCCGGTCGGCGCGACCAGCGAGAAGCAGGTCGACGTGCGGATCATCTGCGCGACCAACCGCGATCTCGCGGCCGAGGTCGAGAAGGGCCGGTTCCGCCAGGATCTGTTCTACCGGCTGATGGTGTTTCCGATCACGTTACCGCCGCTGCGCGACCGCCGCGATGACGTCCCGGCGCTGGCCGCGCACTTCCTCAAGCGCTACGCCGAGGAGTACCGGATCGAGCTGCCGGGGTTTACCCAGGAGGCGCTCGACGCGCTGACCGCGTACAACTGGCCGGGCAACATCCGCGAGCTCGAGAACGAGGTCCAGCGCCTGCTGATCCAGGCCGAGCCCGGCCACTGGATCGAGATCACCGATCTGTCGCCGCGGCTGCGCAAGGTCGAGAGCACCGTCACCCGGATCGCGCCCCAGAAGGGCACGCTCAAGGAGATGATCGATCAGGTCGAGCGCTGGCTGCTCACCGAGGCGCTGCGCGACCACGGCGGCAACAAGACCAAGACCGCGGCCACGCTCGGCATCACGCGTGAGGGCCTGCACAAGAAGCTCGCCAAGTTCGGCATCTGACCCGCGATCTGGCGGAGCCGGAGCCGGAGCCGGTGGCGGAGCCGGGGTAAAGTCCGCGGATGGCGCTCATGCTCTACGTCGGCAACCGGCGGTACTCGTCGTGGTCGCTCCGGCCGTACGTCGCGCTGGTCCACAGCGGGCTGGCGTTCGAGGTCACGACGATCCTGCTCGATCGCGAGACCACCAAGGCCGAGATCGCGCAGGTCAACCCGGCGGGCAAGCTCCCGGTGCTGCACCACGACGGCCTCGTGATCTGGGACTCGCTCGCGATCTGCGAGTACGTCCACGAGCTCGCGCCGGCCGCCGAGCTGTGGCCGGCCGACCGCGCGGCGCGTGCCCGCGCGCGCGCGATCAGCGCCGAGATCCACTCCGGGTTCGCGGCGCTGCGCAAGCACATGTCGATGGACGTGCTCGGCGATCGCCGCGGCGAGGGCCACACCCACGAGGCGCTCGCCGACGCGCACCGCGTGATCGCGATCTGGCACGAGGCGCTCGCGGCGAGCGGCGGCCCGTTCCTGTTCGGCAAGCTGTCGATCGCCGACGCGATGTACGCGCCGGTGACCACGCGGTTCACGACCTACGGCGTCGAGCTCGACCCGGTCAGCCGAGGCTACGTCGACCGGATCGCGGCGCTACCGGCGATGCAGGCCTGGCGGCGCGACGCCGCGACCGAGCCGCACACCCGGCCCTGAAGGAGTAGACGGAGTAGACGGCGCAGGCGGACAGCCGGATCAGCCGGGTAAGCCGATGTCGCAGCCCTCGGGCTCGTTCGGCATCATGCCGAACACCGAGTTGTCGTCCTCGATCCCGTTCCACGCGCCGTTGTCCTCGACGTTCTGCAGCGCGCCCCAGGCCGCGTCGCCGGTCGCGTGGGCGAGCACGTCGAGCGACGACATCACGTGGACGCCGACCTCCTTGTCGGCGGAGTACATCTGATCGATCAGCAGCTTGAGCGGCGTGGAGATCGAGCTGGCGACGTCGCGGCCTCCGCGGTGCGCGGCGATCGCCAGCTCGAGCAGGTTCTCGACCTCGAACCCGAGCTCGAGCTTCCACCAGATGTAGTCGTGCTTCGCGCTGTGGAGCTCCTGGACCTTGTGGATCGCGTCGTGGACCGCCGGCAGCAGCTCGGTGTGGACGCGCTGGCGAACCCGGTCGCGGGCCTCGAGCAGGTGGCGCAGCTCGTCGGGCGCCTTGTCGGCGGCCTTGGCGAGCGCCTTGTCGGCGGCGAGCCAGTCGTGCACGATGGTGTGGGCCGAGTCCGATAGCTCCGGATCGGCCTCGAGCGGCTTGAGCACGGTGACGCAGTGGCGATCGACCAGCGGATCGTGCGAGGTCAGATCCTGCACGGCGTCGGTCTTGCTTCCGTCGACGACCTGATCGACCGCGGGCAGCCAGCGCGCGCCGTCGTCGTGGCGGTAGCAGGTGCCGGTCTCGAGCCAGCCCTTCCAGTTGGTCAGCATCTCGGCGCGGTGAGTCATCTCGGCCCGGTAGCTCGCGCGCGCCCGGCGACTGAAGTACGGCGGCAAGGTGAAGACTCCGAGCACCCCGACCGCGATCAGGACGCCGAGCGCGATCCACTTGCCGCTCGGCCTCCGGGGCATCTGGGGCATCTGCGGCCACTGTGGCGGGATGCCCCGCGGCTGCATGCCCGGAGGTGGCATGCCCTGAGGCTGCATCCCCTGAGGCGGCGGCTGAGCCGGAAACATGCGCGGCGTGTTCGGCATCTCGACTGTGAAAGTTACCGGGACTGGCCGCGAAACGCGCGATCGTTGCGGCTCATTTGTACAGCCCGGTGCACAGCCCGGTGCACAGCCCGGCGCACAG
This sequence comes from Kofleriaceae bacterium, assembly GCA_036271215.1. Lineage (GTDB taxonomy): Bacteria > Myxococcota_A > Polyangia > Haliangiales > Haliangiaceae > JABFXX01. Next base: position 4,915 of record DATBBB010000045.1, read on the forward strand.
TCCGGTGCACAGCCCGGCACAGTCCGATGCACAGTCGGCTGCGGGTCAGCCGTCGTCGTCCGGGGCGCTGGTCGGCGGCGCGAACGCGGTCTCCGACAGCTGCGCCATCGCGGTCGCGAGGTCGGCGACCTCGACCGACGGCGGCGCGTTGCGCTTGAGCATGAACGCGCAGGTCGCGCACGACGTGACCACCATGCCGCCGCCCGTCGAGTGGATCTCGGCGAGCCGCCGCTTCGACATCTGGTCGGCGATCAGCGGCATCGTCTTGGGCAGCAGGCCCCCGCCGCCGCAGCACTCGGTGTCCGACTTGTTCCAGCCCAGCTCGCGGACCTCGGCGAGCTGGCCGAGCGCGCGGCGCGGCGCCTCGACCACACCGTTGTAGCGCGCGTGGTAGCACGGGTCGTGGTAGTAGACCGACCGCCGCGTCACCGGGCACGCGAGGTTGGCCGCCGCCGGCGCGAGCAGATCGGCGAGCGAGACGACCTCGGTGCGGAGGTTGATGCCCTCGGCGGGGTACTGCGCGCGCAGCGCGTGCAGGCACGCCGAGCAGTTGATCGCGACCTTGCGGAACCCGCGCAGCGACGACGCGACCCGGCCGGCGTGCCAGCGAAACAGATCGCGGTGGCCGGCGGCGAGCAGCGGATATCCTGCGCACGCCTGCTGCGCGTCGACGATCCGGACCTGCTCGAGCCCGACGCGCTCGAACACCGCCATCGCCGCGGCGATGTCCGCGGCGCCCTTGTCGATCGCGTCGCAGCCCGGCCAGTACCCGATCTCGCCCTCGGTCGCGAGCTGGTCCTCGAACATCATCGCGAGCTGCACGCTCAGCCGCTGCTCGCGGGCCCGGAACCGCTCGCTGTACCCGACGAGCGCCGGGTGCGGCGTGCCGCGCGCGACCGCCGTGGCGCGCCCGGTCAGCAGCACCAGCCCGGGCTCGTTGCCGTGATCGCAGTACATCGTGCAGTGCCGGCAACCGGTGCACGCCCACAGCGGATCGGTCGCCTCGGCGGTCCACGCGCCGCGGCCCAGCCGCAGCTGGTTCAGCCGGTCCATCTTGACCTGCGGGATGTACGTCTCGCGCCCGCTCACCGTCGACACCGGGCACGCATGCCGGCACATCTTCGGACAGAACGTGCAGTAGTCGAGTTGCTTGGCGACCGCGCCCGGCGAGAACGGTTCACCCGAATCGGCCATGTCGTGCCGACTATACGTCAGCGCGGGTCGCCTGCCACGCCTCGACGCTGGTTCTCGACGGCGCGCGCGATCAGCGGCGCCTTCTTGGCGAGCCCGTCGAGCGTCAGCTCGCCCTCCTGGAACATCCGGTACCACTCGCGGCGCTGGCGCATGACGCGCTCGCCGTGGCCGAGGTGCAGCCGGGTCAGCATCCGTTCTGCGAGCTCGCGCTTGTCGGCCGGCACCGCGGCGGTGGCGACCATCTGCAGCGACGGCAGCAGGATCTCGAACCAGGCGTCGTCGACCTCGAATGGATCGAGTACGTCGGTCGAGCGCAAGGTCTGCTTGCTCGAGTTCAGCCAGGCCGAGGCGAACCGGTAGTTGTCCCAGTCATACGTTCGGTGGCGGGCTTCGTCGCAGCTGACGAAGTGATCGACCGTGCCCACCGGCTCGAACATCGCCGCGTAGCCGCACAGGTTGTGGAACCCCTCGGCGAGGTGGGCCTTGAACTCGCTCCATAGATCCTTCGGGCGCGCGGTCGTCGGGTGCTCCGAGAGCCACGCCTGCCCCTGGCGCTGGCCTCGGCGAACCCGTCGGGTGCCGGGACCCGCTCGAACCGCATCATGGCTCGGCGGCCTTCGGGGACGTCTTCGTAGGCGCGGCCTTCTCGGTCGAGACGATCCAGCGCAGTGACCTGGCCTGTCTCGAGGGGTGCGACGGTGTTGTTCACCGCCGGCGCCCTCCAGTACATCGAGTCGACCGTCGCCCAGTTGCTTGCCGGGCTGACCAATCCTCCGCCACATCTGCTGATCAACCGGATTCCGCTGACTCGTCGACGAAGCAGCTTCGTCACGTTGCAGAACGGCGGCGCGGGAGTGCAGGCCTACAGGATCTCGAATGCCCGCGAGTTCGTCGAGGACCTCGGTCGTCTGGGATATCGAGAAGTGGATCATTGGAAGTGCCTGGAGAGCTCGGCGCCGATTCCGTTGCATCCCGACCTGTCGCTGAGCAGCTTCGACGGTTTCCATTTCGTCCGGGAACCGCATCGCTAGCATCCCGCCCGGCGCCGGGCCTCGACCCTGGGGCTCAGCCGCGCTTGCGGCCGAAGAACGGCAGGTAGTGGCGCAGGCTGCGTAGCCGCTCGAGCGCCTGCGCGGCGACGCCCTCGTCCTTGGTCTCGAGCCCCGGCGCGTCGTCGTCGGGCGGCAGCAGCTCGGCGAGCGGCGTGGCCTCCGAGATCTCGTCCCGCGCGCCGAGCCCCATCACCTCGCGCGCCTCGCTAACGCTCTTGGCGAGGATCGTGTGGAGATCCTTGCGCAGCTGGACCTTCTTGAGCGCGGTGCCGATCTGGCGCGCCATCTCGCGGGTCGACGGGAACCGATCGTCGATGTCGGCCGACAGCGCGCGGTGGATGATCTGGACGAACGCCGCCGGCACGTCGGAGCGCAGCGGGCGCAGCGGCTGGACCAGGCAGTCGCGCAACCGGCAGTAGGTCTCGTAGTCGGTGTCGCCGTCGAACAGCTTGCGTCCGACCAGCGCCTCCCACAGCACCGAGCCGCACGCGAACTGATCCGACGCCGGGCTCGGCCGGCTGCCGGCGACGATCTCCGGCGCCAGGTACGACATCTTACCCTTCACGATGCCGGGCTCGGTGGTCTCCTGCGGGCGATCGGGCGCGAACGCGAGCCCGAAGTCGATCAGCTTGACCTGGCCGCGTGTGGTCAGCAGCACGTTGTGGGGCGAGACATCGCGGTGGACGATCGGGAGCGCCTCCCCATCGGGGCCGGTGCGCTCGTGCGCCGCCGCCAGCCCGCGCAGGATCCCGACCGCGACCCCGGCGACCAGCTCCCAGCGCGTCGACTCACCGCGCGCGACGTGCCACTTGATCCAGCTGCCGAGATCGATGCCGTCGATCCACTCCTGGACCATGAAGTAGTTGTCGTGGTCGCGAACGAAGTCGTGGACCTCCGAGATGTTCGGCGACTGCAGCGCCGAGCCGACCCGCGCCTCTTCGACGAACATCGCGACATACTGGGGCTGGATCGCGAGGTTCGCGTGCATCTGCTTGATCGCGACGTCGCGCGTGAACCCGGCATCACCGCGAACCCGGCCGCGCCACACGTCCGCCATCCCGCCGCGACCTGCGACCTCGACCAGCTCGTAGCGGCTGCCGACGATCAATCCTGGGCGCGGCTCTTCAGCCATTCGGATCCATCAAGCATGGCATATAATCCCTCGGAGATTGGCTGAGCGCGGAGATCATTCGTGAACCCAGGCGGCATGGAGGCGGCGTGGTAAATTCAGCCCTGATGGATGGAAGTCCCGCGCTCGGCCGGTTCGCCGAGGTCGTCGCCCGCGACGACTTCCCCCTCGACCACGCCGCGCTGCTGATCGGCGCCTGGGATTACCCGGCGCGCGATCTGGCCGGCTATCGCAACCAGCTCGACGAGATCGCCGGCTACGCCGAGCCCGAGGTCGCCCGCGCCACCGGCGGCATCGGTCGCGCGCGCGCGATCAGCGACTGCCTGTTCGATCGCCTCGGGTTCTGCGGCAACACCGGCGACTACTACGATCCGCGCAACAGCTTCCTGTGCGACGTGCTCGACCGCCGGACCGGCATCCCGATCTCGCTCTCGGTGCTCTACCTCGAGGTCTCGCGCCGGGTCGGCGTGCTCGCCCAGGGCGTCAACTTCCCGGGGCACTTCCTGGTCCGCGTCGCGATCGAGGACGCCTGGCTGTTCGTCGATCCGTTCAGCGGCGGCCGCGCGCTGACCTCGAGCGACCTCGAGTCCCTGCTCAAGAAGACCACCACGCCCGACGCCGTGCTCGAGCCGAGCGTGATCGCCGCGGCGACCAAGCGCCAGATCCTCGCCCGCATGCTGGTCAACCTCGCCGGGATCTACGGCCGCAACGGCGACCTGCCGCGCTCGCTCGACGTGCTCGAGCGGCTCGCCGTGCTCGAGCCCAACAACCCGCGGATCTCGCGCGATCTCGCCCAGCTTCGCGACCGCGTCAACGGCCTGAACTAGCCGGTCAGTCGTCGGGCAGGGCGCTGTCGCCGGGCTTGTCGGCGTCGTCGTCCTTGGGCGCGGGGCGGATGTAGATGTCGTCGACCCGCCACTCGTCGTCTTCCTTGCGCAGCACGATGCGGTAGCGGATCCCGTTCTCGTCCCACCGCAGCTCGGCGCGATCGGTCCCGAACTGATCGATCCGATCGTTGATCCGCTTGCCGATGCCGGCGACGAAGCCCTCGACCTGCTTGGTCAGGCCGTCGCGGCGGCGCTGGGTCAGCACGTTGAGCACGGCCGGCAGGTCGCGGCCCTCGATCGCCTCGGCGAACAGCCGGATCGCGTCGCGCGGCTGCTTGGCGCGCGACCGGCTGACCAGCTCGCTCTCGAGCCGCCAGGCCTTGCCCTCGCGCTCGAGCTGGACGAGCTTGCCGTCGGAGAAGCTGATCAGCGCGCGCTCGCCGACGTCGGGGTTGCCCTTGAGGCTGTCCTCGAGGACCTTGGCCTGCCAGGCGCGCTCCTTGTCGCTCTGGTTCCACGCCAGCGCGAACTCGTCATAGCTGAGCCGCCGGCGAGTGTCCGACGACAGCAGCGCATACGCCTGGTGCGGGTCGTTGCGATGCAGCGCCTGGACATAGGCACGGACGCCATCAGCGGCGGGAGACGACGGGCCGCCGGCACCCGCGCAGGCAGAGAGCACCACAACGGCAGCGAGCCAGCGCAAAGGCATCGCGGTGACAGTAGCGCGCCGAAAATAGCAAAGCCACCGAGGCATCATTGCCTCGGTGGCCCCTCGCGCTGCATGGCCGTCCGTCAAGATCCGGCAGCGAGAGTGATGCTCGGGGTTATTGCGAGACAGATGCCAGCGCGCCGGGAGCGCAAGATCGGGGGCCGGCGCGCGCAAGTGGCCGCAGCGTCGTCGTCGCGTGGCTCGTTCAGCGGCGCCGTGTGAACGCGCGTTGACTCGTGAGGTGTGGCGCCGGGGCGGTGGCCGGCGGTGACCCCATGGGGCACATTACCCCGCGTGTAGGCCGGTGAAACGACTCGCGGATCCAGGAGCCGTCGAACATTCGTTCGCCGCTCTTGTCGATCGGCTTGCCGGCATGCTGCCGGCTGCGCCTGTACGGCGGTGATCGCCGGCTCGAGGACTCGCCGGCTCAGCCTCGCGGGCCGTTGGTCAGCTGGACCTCGGTGTGGCGTGCCTCGGGCAGCTTGTTCGGGTAGTCGAGCGTGGCGTGCAGGCCGCGCGACTCCTTGCGCCGCCGCGCGCTCTCGATGATCAGGTGCGCGACCAGCGCGACGTTGCGGAGCTCGACGAGGTCGCTCGTGATCTTGAAGTCGATGTAGTACTCGCGGATCTCGTCGCGCAGGATCTCGATGCGGTGGCGGGCGCGCTCGATCCGCTTGTTGGACCGCACGATGCCCAGGTACGACCACATGAAGCGCCGGATCTCGTCCCAGTTGAGGGTCACGACGATCGCGTCGTTCGAATCGGTGGCGTCGCCCGACGACCACGGCGCGACCACCGAGGGCCGGAGCCGGGGCGCGGCCACGACCGCCGCCGCCGCGCGCGTCGAGTAGACCATCGCCTCGAGCAGCGAGTTCGACGCCAGCCGGTTCGCGCCGTGCAGCCCGGTGAACGCGCACTCGCCGATCGCGTACAGGCCGTTGATCGTCGTCTGGCCGGTGTGGTCGGTCTTGACCCCGCCGCACATGTAGTGCGCCGCGGGCACGACGGGGATCGGCTGCTTGGTGATGTCGATGCCAAGCCCGAGGCAGCGCTCGTAGATGTTGGGGAACCGGCCGCGCACGAACGCGGCATCGAGCTGGGTCATGTCGAGGAACACCGAGTCGGCGCCCGACTTCTTGAGCTCGTTGTCGATCGCGCGCGCCACGATGTCGCGCGACGCCAGCGACTTCATGGGATGATAATTCTCCATGAACGTCTCGCCGGTCGCGAGCCGGAGCACGCCACCCTCGCCGCGCATCGCCTCGGTGAGCAGGAAGTTGCGCGCGTGCGGGTGGAACAGCACGGTCGGGTGGAACTGCACGAACTCGAGGTCGCAGCACGCGGCGCCGAGCCGGTACGCCATCGCCACGCCATCGCCGGTCGCGACGTCGGGGTTCGAGGTGTAGACGTAGACCTTGCCGGTGCCGCCGCTCGCGAGGATCGTGGCGCGCGCCAGGATCGTCTTGACCTCGCCGCTGCGGCGGTCGAGCACGTAGGCGCCGAAGCACGCCGGATCGCCGCCGTACTTGGCCATCGACAGCAGGTCCACCGCGATGTGCTCGTCGAGCATCGTGATGTTGCTGTGGCTCGCGACCGCCGCGAGCAGGCCGCGCTGGATCTCGCGGCCGGTGACGTCCTGCCAGTGCACGACCCGGTTGTGGGTGTGCGCGCCCTCGCGGCCGAGGTCGAGCTCGCCGTTCGGCGCGCGGGCGAGGCGGACCCCGACGTCGAGCAGGCGCTGGACCTGCGTCGGCCCCTCGTTGACGCACAGCTCGACGACGTCGCGGTCGCACAGGCCGTCGCCGGCGACCAGCGTGTCCTGGATGTGCTGGTCGAAGCTGTCGGCCGGCGACAGCGCCGCCGCCACGCCGCCCTGCGCCCAGTTGGTGTTGGTGTCGTCGGGCCGCTTCTTCGTGATGATGACCACGTGGCCGTGCTCCGCGGCCAGCAGCGCGAAGTTGAGGCCGGCGATACCAGATCCGATGACGAGGTAGTCGGTCTCGAGAGGGACTGCCATGTGAGGTGTGACCATACAGCTTTTGCGCTCTCCGTGTAGGCGGGCTACGATTTTGCGGCGTGCGACGCCTGATCCCTCTGATGCTCGTGCTCGGCACCGCGGTTGCGGCTCGCGCCGACATCTATTCGTGGACCGACAGCGAGGGCACGGTCCACTTCACCAACCTCAAGCCGTCGGGCAGCCAGTGGAAGAAGGTCATGCTGTCCGAGCCGGATCACGGCTCCAAGGCGAGCGCCAAGCGCGGCAGCTGCGAGCGCTGCGACAAGATCCCGGCGACCGACAACTCGCCCGAGCGGTTCCACCGCTACGACTCGTACATCCTCGAGGCGTCGCAGCTCTACAAGATCCCGGTGCCGCTGATCCGCGCGGTGATCAAGGTCGAGAGCGACTACGACACGCGGGTCGTATCGTCGATGGACTGCAAGGGCCTCATGCAGGTCCACCCGGCGGTCGAGATCGACATGGGCGCGCAGGGCGACATCTTCGATCCGCGCACCAACATCATGACCGGCACCCGGCTGCTGCGCTGGCTGGCCAACCACGTCGACGGCGACCTCGTGCTGACGATCGCCGGCTACCACGCCGGGCTCGGCTCGCTGGCGAAGTTCGGCTACACGGTGCCGCCGTACGCGTACACGCGGCAGTATCTCAAGATGGTCCTCGAGCGGTACTACCAGTACAAAGCCGAAGAGCAGCGCGCGACTGCCACCGCCGCCCCGTGACCCGTTGATGCTGCGGTTCGAGATCAGCGAGCAGGACGGCGGCGTATTGCCGGTGGTCGATCTAGCGGATGGCGTCGTGGTGATCGGGTCGGCGTCGTCGGCGCGGATCCGGTTGCCGTCCGAGGCGGCGCTGCCGACCCACATCCGGCTCGAGGGCCAGACCTGGACCCTGCTCGCCGATTCGCGGCTGGGCGGCATGGTGCGCGCGGCGGGCGACAGCGGCTCGATCGGCCACGGCCTCCTGATCGAGCTCGGCGGCTACCGGATCCGGATCAGCCCGTCGCCGGCCGGCACCGTGGCGACGCCGCACCGGCGCACCGAGAGCCTGGCGCGCGAGCTGGTCCGCAGCCTGCTCGGCGAGGGCGCCGCACCGACGCTCGAGATCGAGCGCGGCCCGCACGCCGGCACCAAGCGCGCCTTACCACCGCCCGAGGCCACCGTGGTGATCGGCCGCGGCGACGAGTCGACCTGGGTGATCGCCGACACGGAGCTGTCGCGTGCCCACGCCGAGATCCGGCGCGGCTGGGACGGTGTCACGGTCGCTGACCTCGGGTCCAAGAACGGCACGCGGGTCGACGGCGCCAAGATCGGCAACGCGCCGGTCGCGCTGTCCGACGGCGCCAAACTCGCCCTCGGCCACCTCGTGTTCCGGTTCCGCGACCCCGCCGAGCGCCACCTGCGCGGCGAGTCGCTGTCCGACGAGTCGTCCGCGCCACGGCCGCGCCCGGCCACCGCCGCCGCGGAGACCGCCAGCCCGTGGAGCTTCGTGATCTACGGCGCGATCGCCGTCCTGGCGCTCGCGGCGCTGATCTGGATCCTCGCGAGCTGAGCGGCGAGCGACAGCCTGCGGCGATCATCGACGCTGCGCAGCTCGAGCCGAGCGTTGATTGATTATCTTGATTAATGCTTGTTTGTTGTCTGAATATGATATTTATGGATTGAGAGATTGCCTCGCCGGTCCGGATGGCTATGGTGAATCTGGCGATGGGCGAGCTCGATATTGCATTTCGACATCTCTTGCGGGTGCTGCC
>DATBBB010000046.1:0-16897 GCA_036271215.1 Kofleriaceae bacterium
TGACCATGGCTTGACCGGATGACGGCCCGACGGTAGGGTCCCCGCTTCCGCGCCATGTACCTGCAAGATCTCATCTTCACGCTCCAGCGCTTCTGGGCCGATCGCGGTTGCGTCGTCGAGCAGCCGGTCGACGTCGAGGTCGGCGCCGGGACGTTCCACCCGGCGACGTTTCTGCGCGTGCTCGGTCCCGAGCCGTGGAACGCGGCGTTCGCGCAGTTCTGCCGCCGCCCGTCCGACGGCCGCTACGGCGAGAACCCGAACCGCGGCGGCGCGTACTACCAGTTCCAGGTCGGCCTCAAGCCGTCGCCGCACAACGTCCAGGACCTGTACCTCGACTCGCTGCGCGCGATCGGCCTCGATCCCGCCGCGCACGACATCCGGTTCGTCCACGACGACTGGGAGTCGCCCACGCTCGGCGCCTGGGGCGTCGGCTGGGAGGTGTGGTGCGACGGCATGGAGGTCACCCAGTTCACGTACTTCCAGCAGGCCGGCGGCATCGATCTGCTGCCGGTGACCGCCGAGCTGACCTACGGCCTCGAGCGGATCGCGATGTACCTGCAGAACGTCGACAACATGTACAAGCTGCAGTGGGACAAGAACGTGACCTACGGCCAGATCCGCAAGCCGTGGGAGGTCGAGTACTCGACGTACCAGTTCGAGGAGCTACGGCCCGAGATCGCGTTCACCAACTTCGACGTCTACGAGGCCGAGTGCAAGCGGCTGCTCGCGCGCAAGGACAAGGAAGGCAACCCGGGGCCGCTGGTGCTGCCGGCCTACGAGTTCTGCATGAAGGCGTCGCACGCGTTCAACTGCCTCGACGCGCGCGGCGCGATCAGCGTCACCGAGCGCGCGCGGTTCATCGGCCGGGTCCGCGGCATGGCCAAGGCGTGCGCCGAGACCTACGTCGGCTCGCGGGCCGCGCTCGGGTTCCCGCTGCTGCCGCCGGGGCGCCAGGCCGAGGCGGTCGCGGCGTACCGCGCAGCGCAGGAGGCGGGCGTCAACGCCGGCGCGCTCGCGGCCGGGCGCGCGATGGCGCCGCACGCCGAGGAGATTACCCATGTTTGATCGTACAGGGGGCCTTCCCGCCCCCTCTGCCCCGGCAAAGCTGGTGCATTCACTCCTCCGCGCGTCGCGTCGCGCGGGGTCGCTGGAGATCATCCATGTCCAGTGATCTGCTGTTCGAGATCGGTTGCGAGGAGATCCCCGCGACGATGCTGACCCGCGCGCTCGCCGAGCTGCCCGGGCTGGTCGAGACCCGGCTGGCAGGGGCGCGGCTGGCGCACGGCGGCGTGCGCGTGCTGGGGACGCCGCGCCGGCTCGCGATGATCGTCGACCAGCTCGCCGATCGCCAGCCCGATCTGAACGAGGAGATCGTCGGCCCCCCGGCCGGTGCCGCGTTCGCCGCCGACGGCACGCTGACCAAGGCCGGGCAGGGGTTCGCCGCCAAGAACGGCGTCGATCCGGCGGCGCTGACCAGGCGCGAGGTCGCCGGCAAGAAGGGCCAGTACGTCGTCGCGGTGCGCTCGGTCGCCGGGCAGGACACGCGGGGCCTGTTGCCCGAGTTGCTCGCCGACGTCGCGCGGTCGATCACGTGGCAGAAGTCGCAGCGCTGGGGCTGGAGCGAGACGACCTTTGTCCGGCCGGTGCAGTGGCTGGTCGCGCTGTTCGGCGGCGAGATCGTGCCGCTGACGTGGGCCGGGCTGACCGCCGGGCGCGAGTCGCGCGGCCACCGGTTCCTGCACAACCAGCCGGTCGAGATCTCGTCGGCCGCGGCGTATGTCGACGCGCTGGCCAAGGTCCACGTGATCGTCGATCCGGAGGCGCGGCGCGCCCGGGTGCGCGACGAGCTGGCGCGGCTCGAGCGCGAGACCGGGCTGCGCGTGCGGCCCGACGAGCCGCTGCTCGGGGAGGTCATCCACCTCGGCGAGTACCCGGTCGGGATCTGCGGCGAGTTCGATCCTGCATTCCTCGAGGTCCCCGAGGAGATCATCGTCGCTGAGATGCGCACCCACCAGCGCTACTTCGCGATGGAGGATCGCGATGGCCCGCGCGCCGGCAAGCTCGCCCACAAGTTCGCGACGATGATGGCGACGATCGTCAAGGATCCCGCGGTCGTCCAGCGCGGCAACGCGTTCGTGATCGCGTCGCGGCTGTCGGACGCCAAGTTCTTCTTCTCCGAGGACAAGAAGAAGTCGTTCGAGCAGTGGAACGACAAGCTCGCGAAGGTCGTGTTCCAGGCCAAGCTCGGCGACAGGGCCAAGACGATCGGCCACAAGATCGCGCGGCTCGAGACGCTGGTCGAGGCGCTGGCGCAGTCGGCGGAGGTCGATGCCGCGGCAGCGCGGCGGGCCGCGCGGTTCTGCAAGTCCGATCTGGCGAGCTCCGTGGTTGGCGAATTCCCCGAGCTGCAGGGCGTGATGGGCCGGCACTACGCCGGGTACTTCGGTGAAGCCGAGCGCGTGGGCGTGGCGATCGACGAGCACTACTGGCCCAAGGGCCAGGGGGCCGCGCCGCCGGCGACCGCCGAGGGTGCGCTCGTGGCGATCGCGGATCGCCTCGACACGCTGGTCGGGTGCTTTGCTACCGGGCTCCAGCCGACCGGCTCGGCCGACCCGCTCGGGTTACGGCGCGCGGCGATCGGCGTGCTCGGCATCATGCTCGACCGCGGCGATCGCCGAGAGCGCTGGCCGTACAACCTCGACAGCATGATCGAGGCGAGCGCCAGTACCTACGGTGATGCGATCGCGATCGATCCGGCCGGGCTCGACCAGCTGCGCGAGTTCTTCCGCACCCGACTGCGCGGCCTGCTGGTCGAGCAGGGCATCGACGCCCAGGCCGTGGATGTGGCGATCGGCATCGGCGCGAGCAACCCCAGCGATGTTCGCGTGCGTGCGGGGCACCTGGCGAACGTTCCGCCCGATGTCCGGGCGGCGTTCAAGCGCATCGCGAACATCCTCGACGATGCGAAGGCCAAGGGCATCGCGCCGGCGCACGGCATCGATATCAACCTGTTCATCAGCAAGGATGGCGCCGAGGCGCGGCTGTGGGAGGCATACCGGTCGCGTCGGGACCGCCTCGAAGATGGGCTCTCGAAGCGTCAGTACGACGAGTGCTTCAAGGTGCTCGCCGAGATCGGCCCGGACGTCGCGGCATTCTTCGACAAGGGTGGCGTGATGGTCATGGACCCGGATCCGAAGCTTCGCGACAACCGACTTGCGTTGCTCAACGAGATTCATCGGCCATTCATGAAGATCGGTGATTTCCGAAAGCTCGGAGGTGCCTCGTGAAGTTCGTCAAGCAGTTCGGCGGCGGCTCGGCCGAGGGCCGCGCGAGCGACAAGGCGTTGCTCGGCGGCAAGGGCGCCAACCTCGCCGAGATGGCGTCGCTCGGCCTGCCGGTGCCGCCCGGGTTCACGATCACGACCGAGGTCTGCCGCCACGTGATGGAGCACGGCGCCGGAACGTACCCCGAGGGCCTCGCCCCCGAGGTCGCCGAGGCGCTCGGCAAGATCGAGCAGCTGACCAAGACCACGTTCGGCGACTCGAGCGACCCGCTGCTGGTCAGCGTGCGGTCGGGTGCGCCGGCGTCGATGCCGGGCATGATGGACACGATCCTGAACCTCGGCCTCAACGACACCACGGTCGAGGCGCTCGCCGCCCGCTCGGGCAACGCGCGGTTCGCGTGGGACTGCTACCGCCGGTTCGTCGCGATGTACGGCGAGGTCGTGATGGGCGTGGTCGCGCCGAGCGAGCACGAGGAGCTCGCGTTCGATCGGATCCTCGAGGACGTCAAGCGCAAGCACCGCGCCAAGCGCGATCAGGACCTCAAGGAGGACGCGCTGCGCGAGGCGGTGGCGCTGTTCAAGGCCGAGATCCAGCGCGCGACCGGCCACGCGTTCCCCGACGACGTCCAGACCCAGCTGTGGGGCGCGATCGGCGCGGTGTTCGCGTCGTGGAACAACCCGCGCGCCGACTACTACCGCAAGCTCAACGGGATCTCGGCGGCGATGGGCACCGCGGTCAACGTCCAGGCGATGGTGTTCGGCAACCTCGGCGACGACTGCGCGACCGGCGTGGCGTTCACCCGCAACCCGGCGACCGGCGAGGCCCACCTCTACGGCGAGTTCTTGATCAACGCCCAGGGCGAGGACGTGGTCGCTGGCGTCCGCACCCCCGAGCCGATCGACGAGCTCGCCAAGCAGCTGCCCGCGGCCCACGCCGAGCTGGCGCGGCTCGCCGGGGTCCTCGAGGACCACTTCCGCGACATGCAGGATCTCGAGTTCACGATCCAGCGCGGCCAGCTGTTCATGCTGCAGACCCGCAGCGGCAAGCGGACCGGCCGCGCGATGGTCAAGATCGCGGTCGACCTGGTCGCCGAGGGCAAGCTCGAGCCGCGCGAGGCGGTGCTGCGCGTCGACCCCGCCAAGCTCGACGAGGTGCTCCACCCGACGATCGACCCCAAGGCGCGGCCGCCGGCGATCGCCAAGGGCCTGCCGGCGTCGCCCGGCGCCGCGATCGGCAAGATCGTGTTCACCGCGACCGCCGCCGCCGAGTGGGTCCAGCGCGGCGAGGTCGTGATCCTGGTTCGCACCGACACCTCGCCCGAGGACATCCACGGCATGAAGGCCGCCTCCGGCATCCTGACCTCGCGCGGCGGGATGACCAGCCACAGCGCCGTGGTCGCGCGCGGCATGGGCAAGTGCTGCGTCACCGCGTGCACCTCGCTGCGGGTCGACGCGGCCAAGCGCACCGCGTCGTTCGTCGGCGGCGGCCAGGAGAAGAAGCTCAAGGAGGGCGACACCCTGACGCTCGACGGCTCGACCGGCGAAGTGTTCCTCGGCCAGGCGCCGCTGGTGCCGGCCCAGCTCGGCGACGAGATCGGCACGCTGATGGAGTGGGTCGACTCGTTCCGCCGGCTCAAGGTCCGGACCAACGCCGACACCCCGGCCGACGCGCGCACCGCGCGCAGCTTCGGCGCCGAGGGCATCGGGCTGTGCCGCACCGAGCACATGTTCTTCCAGCCCGAGCGGATCCTCGCGGTCCGCGAGATGATCCTCGCCAGCGACGAGGCCGGCCGGCGCGCCGCGCTCGCCAAGATCCTGCCGATGCAGCGCGGCGACTTCGCGGAGCTGTTCCGCGTGATGGACGGCCTGCCGGTGACGATCCGGTTGCTCGATCCGCCGCTCCACGAGTTCCTGCCGCACACCCAGGCCGACATCGAGGAGGTCGCCGCGGCGCTCGGCAAGCCGGCGCAGCAGATCGCCGCCAAGGTCGCCGAGCTGACCGAGGCCAACCCGATGCTCGGCCACCGCGGCTGCCGGCTGGCGATCACGTTTCCGGAGATCTACGAGATCCAGGCTCGCGCGATCGGCGAGGCCGCTGCCGAGGTCGCCGCGGCCGGGGTCGCGGTCCACCCCGAGATCATGATCCCGCTGGTCATGGTGCCCGAGGAGCTGCGCCGGCTGCGCGCGCTGGTCGAGCACACGTTCGATGCCGCGCTCGGCGGCGCGAAGCTCGCCTACACGGTCGGCACGATGATCGAGCTGCCGCGCGCCTGCGTGGTCGCCGACCAGATCGCCGCCCACGCCGACTTCTTCTCGTTCGGCACCAACGACCTGACCCAGACCACGTACGGCCTGTCGCGCGATGACGCCGGCCGGTTCTTGCCGGCGTACCTCGAGGCCGGGGTGCTGGCGTCCGACCCGTTCGCCGTGCTCGACCCCGAGGGTGTCGGCGCCCTGATCGAGCTCGCGGTCCGCGGCGGCCGCGGCGTCAAGCCCAAGCTCAAGGTCGGGATCTGCGGCGAGCACGGCGGCGATCCCAGCTCGGTCGGGTTTTGCCACCGGGCCGGCCTCGACTATGTATCTTGCTCGCCGTTCCGGGTCCCGATCGCGCGCGTGGCGGCGGCCCGGGCGGCGCTGGCCGACAGCTCGCCGGGGAAGACTGGAACCAACAAGTGATGCACGTCATGCAGGCAACCTCCCGTGACCCCTGGTGGTCGAACCCGCATCCGATGAGGACAGCTGCGTCGACTTGCGTCCTTTGCACCGGCGTTCATTCCGGACTCGGCACCGGCCTCGGCCGCGCCGGGGTGGCGGTCGTGCTCGCCGCGCTGGCAGCCCTGGCGGGGTGCACCGCGTCCGCGGCCGATACCGGCCCGCCGTCCGATCAGCTGTTCTTCCCGACCGGCCTCGCGGTCGCCCCCGATGACTCGGTGCTGTTCGTCGCCAACTCGAACTCCGAGCTGCGCTACGACTCCGGAACGATCAACGTGATCGATCTTGACATGGTCCAGCAAGCGATTCACGGCAGCGCCCCGAAACCGGGCGACTGCTCTCCCGACCCCGATCACCGCGAGTCCCTGATCTGCGACGAGGCCCAGTTCATCCTGCTCGACGCGGGCGTGCGGATCGGCAACTTCGCGACCACGATCGCGGTGCAAGACTTCGGGCCCGGTAACTACCGGGTGTTCGTGCCGACCCGCGGCGATCCGTCGATCGCGTGGGCCAATTACGACGGCAACAGCAAGAGCCTGAGTTGCACCGCTGATGCCGGGCACTTCCAGCAGTGTGATGACGCGCACCGGTTGACCTCCGAGCTCGAGGATCCGGACATGACCCACGCGGTCGACGAGCCGTTCGACGTGTTCGCGTCGGCGAGTCCCGACGGCAGCGGGTTCGCGGTCGTCACCCACCAGACCAACGGCGTGGTCACGCTGGTCGACTCGCCGGCGACCGACCTCGCGCGGATCACGGACATCAAGTACGACATCTTCGACCCCGACCTCCTGACCGGGTTGCGCGGGGCGACCGGCGTGTCCGGCCGCTCGACCCCCAGCGGCGAGCAGGTCTACGTCGGGTCGCGCACCGAGGACCGGATCCAGATGTTCACCGTCGGCCGGCCGGAGGCGCCCACGCCGGCGTACCTGGTCGAGAGCAACTTCTTCTTCCTCAATGCGGTCGGCACCGATGCCGGGGTCGGCGGCTCGACCGACACCCGCGGCATGACGTTCTCGCAGGATGGCAACCAGCTGTACCTGGTCAACCGCATGCCGCCGAGCGTGCAGGTCTACGACACCACGCTGGGCGCGGACGGGTTTCCCGTCAACCGGGCGATCGGCGCCAGCGACATCTGCCGCGACGCCTCGACCCTCACCGCGCTGCACTTCCCCATGGTCCCGAACACGCCGGTGCCGGTGGCCTACGACCGGATCTACCTGACCTGCTTCGACGATGGCCAGGTCTACGTGGTCGACCCCTCGGGGGTCTCGCAGGTCGAGGACGTGATCCTGGTCGGCCGCGGGCCCTACGCGGTCGCCGCGGCACCGACCCGCAACCTGGTGTTCGTCACCAACTTCCTCGAGGACACGATCGCTGTGATCGACGTGGACCCGATGTCCGTGAATCGCAATCGTGTCGTGCTCCGCATCGGCACTCCGAAGGCACCCGAATCATGAACCGTCGATCGATCTTGTGTGGCGTTGGCCTCGGCCTCGGCGTGAGCCTGGCGCTCGTCGCGTCGTGTGACGACTCGTCCACGATCACGCCGAACTCGCTCAACCTCAGCCGGCCGGTCGACATCGCGTTCGCGTGCTCCGGCGGGATGCGCAACAACGGCGGCATACCGGTCGACGATCCCACCGCTCCGATCGTCACCACCGCGCAGCCGACCGTGGCGTGCGACGTCCGCAGCACGGAGCGCTTCGTCCCCGTGGGCAGCGACTACACGACGACCGTCGAGCCGCGGCCGCCCGGCCAGAACGACGTCCCCACCTCGACCGTCGGCACCGCGAGCTGGTACAGCTTCATCCTCGAGTCGGTGCCGGGCACCGTGGCCATGGCGATGTGGCCGGCCAAGCCGGCGACCCAGTTCGTCGGCACCACCGACATCATCGTGCTCGACGCCGACCCGCTGACCCCGGGCAAGAACGCGATCAGCGTCGGCGAGGAGCCGATCGCGATCGAGACCGACAGCTCGGGGTGCTTCGAGGTCACCGCCAACGCCGGATCGTGCGACGTCTCGATGCTCGACGTCAACAGTGCGGTCGCGCTCGACGGCAACGCCCGGATCAACCGGCTGCCGATCGTCAACAAGAACTACAACTCCACTGACTCCACTGACCCCAATAATAAAACCAACACGATCTACGCCAAGCCCGCCGCGATGGTCGGCGAGCCGAGCCTCAGCGTCGTCGGCAGCCTGTGTCCGGCCGCGCCGATCGGCCGGGCCTACGTCGCGTTCCCGAGTTGCCACATCATCGCCACGCTCGACCTGTCGACCGGCACCCAGGCCACGATCGTCGAGGCGATCCAGTACGACGCCAGCGGCGTGGCGACCCAGGTGACCGGCGACGCGCTGAGCGGGCTGACCTGCCCGGCCGAGTGCTCGACGGTGCCCGGCGTCACACCCGGACCGATCAGCGACGCTACCCGGCCGGTCGCGCTGTCGTACAGCTACGACCCGAGCCCGATGGCAATGTTCCACCGCCGGCTCGCGATCGGCGCGGACAACTCGTCGAAGCTCACGATCGTCAACTTCACCGAGCCAGTGGCTGCCGATCCATCGACCGACAGTATGGCTATGCCGTCGATGATCTCGGCGATCTCGCAGATCGCGCTCGAGGACAAGACTCCCGGCACAAACCTCGGCGTCACCGCGCTCGCGATGACCCAGCAGATCGCCATGGGCGGCACCAGCGGCATCCCGCCGGACTCGGTGATGCCGGGCGGCTATGGCCAGTACGTCTATGCGGTCGCGACCGATCACACCGTGCGGGTCGCCGACGTGTTCAGCGTCCAGAGCGAGTGCGATACTCAGGTCGATCCGCGCTACCTGGTGACCAGCGGGCTCGGCGTCAACACCCCGTTGCTGCAGTGCTTCCCGGTCGGCGGGGCGATGAAACCGCCGCGGCGCTCCGGAGCCCGGAGCCCGGGCATCCAGCTGCCGGTCAACAACGTCCCCAACTCGGTCGCGTTCATCAAGCCGCCGCTCGCCATCGACACCACCGGCGCGCCGATCATCCAGCCGATCGCCCCGGTCGACCTGGTCGGCACGTTCGCGATCATCACGACGGTCGGCGGCGGGACCTTCATCGCCAACGTCGACGACGACAACGGCCCCGACATCTACGATCCGACCGAGCCGCAGGGCACCGCGCCGGTCCTGGTCATGGCGCACCAGCTGCGCGACAACATCTCCAACCCCGGGCTCGGCGCCACCACGACCGAGACCGCGTCCGATGGAACCACGGTCACGGTGCCGTCGTGCGTGTCGCTCGGCGTCGCCAACAGCGGCGGCCCGCGCACCTCGACGCCACCTGAGCCCAGCACCACGGCGGCCACCGCGGCGTTCGGCATAACGGCTGCCAGCAAGGTCGGCGAGCTGCCCTCGCTGCGCCAGGTCACGTGCACCGCGGACGACGCATCGTCCGGGATCGCGATCTCCGAGATGGAGCTGGCCGCCGATCCCACGACCCGCAGCTACATCTATCCCGATCTCGGCGCGCTCACCGACGACGAGAACTGGACGATGGTGTGGGAGGGCCCGCTGTCGGCGGACCTCGCGAGCAGCTCGATCAACGGCCCGCCGATCCGCGAGGCCCAGATGTCGGTCAAGTCGACCGAGTCGGCCGTGATCGACGATCAGACCCAGCCGTTCTGCAACGTGGGCGTCGAGCAGTTCGACGTCGTGCAGCTGCGCGGCTGCGATCCGGCGCAGAACAGCCTCGACTGCCCGAACGGCTACGAGTGCTATGTCCACTCCGATAGCCAGGTCCAGATCGGCGGCGTGGCGCTCGGCTCGTGCATGCTGCGCAGCGAGGCCGATCGGCTCGCCGATGCGTGCCGCGAATTCCTGATCTCGCAGCGCCGCTACACCGTGCGCTACACGTCGGCCGGCGAGCTCGAGCTGGCGCCGCGGATCCACGAGCTGCGCACCACGCCGCTCGGGGGCTGCAGCACCACCGACGACCAGTGCCAGACCCTCGCGAACTACTCGGTGCAGAACGATCGCGATCAGTTCAGCGCGGCCGATCAGGATCCCCACACCTGGAAGTGCCTGGCCGACGATACCCGCAAGCCGTTCGACAATGGCTCGATCACGCGCTGCGCGCAGACCTGCACCAGCGCCCGGGGCGACGCCGACTGCGATGTCGGCTCGATCTGCTCCCAGCCGGTGAACCCCGATCCCACGGCCCCCGTGGTCGACGGCGTGTGCATGGAAGGCATCATGCCGCCGCAGGCGTGCGTGGAGGCGCCGCAGAAGTTCGACGTGCGCGCCGGCGAGGCGTTCACGCTGATCGGTGACAAGTCCGGTTACATCCACCCGATCACCAAGGGCGCGGACGGCCAGTGCATCGTCGATCCGACGGCCGATCCGCTGAAGCGCGGCCGGATCCCGCTCACCGCGCCGGCGTGCGGGTTCGGCGGCACGATGGCCGATCCGTACACCGGGCTGCCGGTGGGGCAATCGACCGGCATGTTCGAGGCCAACCCGTGCTCGCTGACCACGGCGACCACCGACACCGAGCTGAGCTACCCGACCGGCGTGTGCTCGGCGCCGGCCAGCACGCTGACCCAGCGCACTGCGCCGGCGATCAAGCTGCGGACCCGGACCATGACCCTGACCATGGTCGATCCGTACTACCCGGGCGACGCGCAGTGCCCGCTCGACCGCGGCGGCGTACCGAATGTGTCGCCGGACGAGCACATCCCGCTGGTATTCCCGGGGTTCCAGATCGCGTTCCACGTCGCGTCGGGCTTCCAGCCGGCGCTGCTGCAGAGCTACTCGTCGATCTACAACCCGGTGATCCCGGCCAAGGTCGTGGCCGGCCCGACCGGCAGCATCTGGGTGATCGACGACGGTGACTACCTGTCCGAGACGATCGGCCTGGCGTCGACCGAGGGCTCGGTGTTCCGCGTCGAGTCGGTCAACCCCAGCGTGGTCAACCAGCTTCAATAAGCGGCGAGCGCCGGCGCCCGGAGCGGCACAGCGCGGCTGGGGCGGTGGCTAGCCCGCCCGGTGGCATCGCCGGCGGCAGCTGGGGGCGCCCGGGTGGCATGGCCGCGGCTGGGGGCACCCCGGTGGCATGGCCGTGGTTGGGGCGCCGGGTGGCACGGCCGACGGCGGTTTTCTTGCGCCGGCCGCCCAGGTTGCCGAGGCTGGGGCATGCCCAGCCGCGAGTCCGAGCTCTACAAGGACAAGATCGAGGTCAGCCTCGACGGTCGCCAGATCTTCTACCTGTTCTTCGGTGGCGCGGTGATCGTCGGGCTGGTGTTCGTGCTCGGCGTGATGGTCGGCCGCCGCGTCGAGGCGCGCGGCCACCTCGACCGCGCCCAGACCCAGATCGCGAGCGATCCGCTGGCGGCGCTCGATCGCCTCGAGCGCTCCGATAACCTGTCGTTCCACGGCGCGCTGACCGGCACCGAGGCGCCGACCGACGTCGACCGGGCGATCGGCGAGCTCGAGAAGCACCGCGCGGCCGGCGACCCTCACCCGGCCGGGCTGGATGCCAAGCCGGGCGTGAGGCCCGAGATCAAGCCGGACGTGAAGCCCGAGGCCAAGCCGGACGTGAGGCCCGAGGTGGTGAGCCACCCCGACGCCGACCGGCCCAGGTCCGACAAGCACGACGGCGACAAGCACGACGGCGACAAGCACGCCAAGAAGCACGACGACAAGTCCGACAAGCCGGTGACCCGGCCCGACGCCCGCGCCGAGCGCTCCGACGATCATCCCGATCCCCGGCCTGATGCCCGGCCTGATCCCCGGCCTGATGCCCGGCCCGATCGGCCCGACGCGAAGGCCGACAAGGCCGACGCCCGGAGTGACCGGACCGAGGCGAAAGCGGAGAAGGCCGACAAGTCCGACGCCAAGTCCGAGAAGGCCGACAAGACCGAGGCGAAAGCGGAGAAGGCCGACAAGTCCGACGCGAAGTCGAAGTCCGACGTCAGGGGCAAGTTCACGCTGCAGCTCTCGTCGTTCCAGGACAAGACCGAGGCCGAGGCGTTCCTGTCGTCGATGAAGTCCGCCGGGTTCCAGCCGTACCTGACCGAGGCCGAGGTCAGCGGCAAGGGCACGTTCTACCGCGTTCGCCTCGGCTCCTACCGCTCGCTCGACGCTGCCAGCGACGCCAAGGCCGAGTACGAGAAGTCCGCGAAGAAGACCGCCCAGGTCATGCGGCTATGAAGCCGGGCAGCGCCGCGACCCACGCCGGCGCGAGTCAGTAACGCTCCTCCACCGGCGCCGCGGTCATGCGGCTATGAATCCGGCAGCGCCGCGACCCACGTCGGCGCACCGGGATCGGCAACGACGACCAGCCCGGCGTCGCGGTCATGCGGCTGTGAAGCCGGGCAGCGCCGCGACCCACGCCGGCGCGAGTCAGCAACGACCCTCCACCGGCGTTGCGGTCATGCGGCTGTGAAGCCCGGCAGCGCCGCGACCCACGCCGGCGCGCCGGGATCGGCAACGACGACCAGCCCGGCGTCGCGCGGCCAGGGGGTCGGACGGGCGAGGGGGGCGGCGAGGGCGATCGCGGTCGCGCCGTGGAGCCGCGCCTCGAGCACTCCGCGCGCAGCACTGCCTTCGATCACCGCGATCCGCCCGAGCTGCGCGGCGAGCTCGGCCTCGAGCGTCGCGTCGGAGCGGCCGTCGCGCGCGAGCTGCGAGGCGCTGGATCGCGCCGGCGATGCCGGGCTGCCATCGCCGGCGACCAGGCGGATCGCTCGCGGCGCCACGCCGTCGAGTACGTCGCTGACCGCGCCGCGCAGCGCGACCTTGCCGCCGCGGCGCCGCAGCATCGCCAGCGCGCCGAGCTCGCCCTGACCGAGCGGCTCGCTCCACTCGCCGAGCGCATGCGCCAGCCGCGCGATCGATGGCCCCGGCTCGCCCACCAGGTACAGGCTGTACAGGACGATCAGCGCCCGCCGCGCGCCGGACGGCAGCGTGAGGCGCTGCGCGAGCTGCCCCAGCTCGGTGTCGACCGCGATCACCGGGATCTCGGCCTCGGCGCCGCGCGCCAGCTCACCGCCGTACGTCGCCAGCGGCTCGCGCCACGCCTTGCCGCGCGCATCAGATGCCCGCAGCCCGCTCGGCCGCAGCATCACCGACTTCACGCTCGGCGCCGCGGTGGGCGCGTCGGCGTCGCTCTGGCTGTCCGGCCGCGCGTGCATCCCGGCACCGTGCAGCGCGCCGCCGATCGATCCAGCCAGCCCAGTCGATCCGGCCGATCCGGCCGAGCCAGTCAATCCCGACGATCCAGTCAGCCCGGCCGCTCCAGCTGCTCCAGCCAGCCCCGCTGAGCCAGCCGATCCGGCTGCTCCCGTCAGCCCGGCCGATCCAGCTGCTCCAGCCAGCCCGGCCGCTCCAGCCAGCCCGGCCGATCCGCTCGCCCCATGCAGCGCGCCGGGCATGCTCGACGCCGGTCCCGTCGCCGGTCGCGCGGCCTCGCCGCCGCTCAGCCCCGGCATCGTCCGCTCGCGCATCGCGCGCAGCTTGTCCGCGGCGGTCGTCAGCGGCGGTTCGCTCGGCGCGTCCGAGCTCTCCAGCGTGATCGCCGGGGCGCCCGCGCCGCCGATCGGCACGCGCCACGGCTCGTCGCCGTCGTCGGTCGTGCCGAGCAGGCTGATGTCCTCGCCGACCACCAGCTGGCCGAGCGCGGTCCCCGGCTGCCACGGCGCGTCGATCACCGTCAGCGAGTGCGCGAAGCAATGCAGGCGGACCAGCCCGCGCGCGGTCACCACGATCAGCAGCGGCGACGACGGATGGCACACCACCTCGTCGATCGGCGCGCCGATGAAGTGGCGGAACGGCCGGCCGTCCGACATCCGGCACACCACGATGTGCTCGGTGCGCGGCTGGAACGCCCACAGGTGTCCGTGCGCGGGACCTATCACGCGCGGCGGCGGCGGCAGCTGCAGCTGCATGCGCAGCAGCGGCCGCCCCGACACCGCATCCCACGCCTCCAGCTTGCGCAGCAGCCCGAACAGGATCTGGTTGCGCTCGAGCCCGACCGCGAACTCGACCGGGCTGCCCGGATCGATCGCCTGCGCCGACAGCGCGCGCCCCGCGATCCGCACGATCGTCACCGCCTTGCCGTCGAGCCCGACCAGCGCGAGCCGCGGCCCGGTGATCGCCGCGATCCGCATCGGGACTTCCAGATCGAGCCGCGCGACCGCGTCGAGGTAAGGCGGGTGATACAGCACCAGCCGGTTCGCGGGCGTGCCGTCGGCCTCCGCGCCGCGCGTCACCACCACCACCACGCTCGGCGGCCCGACGATGATCAGGTCCGCGTCATCGGTCGCAAGCTCGATCCGCGCGGTCGCCGCACCGGCGCCCCCGGCGAGCAGCGCCAGCTCCCGACCCCGCCGCACCGCTGCCCATTGCCCGTCGGGAGACGTCGCGATCATTTCTTGCCGAACTTCCGGATGATCTGCACCAGCTCGTCGAGCACCTCGGGGTGATCCGCGAGCTGTGGCTGGCCGGGCATCATCGGGCTCTTGCCGACCCCGGCGCCGCCCTTCAAGATCGTCAGCTTGAGCTGGTCATCGGTCACGCTGGCCTGCCACGCCGCGTCGGTATAATCGCGCGGCTTGGGGTTGAGCGTCTCGGCGGCCGGGCCCTTGCCGGTGCCGTCCATGCCGTGGCACGTCGCGCACACCGTCTTGAACATCGCCACGGCCTGCGAGTCCTGGCCGGCCATGTCACCGCCACCCGGGTGGCCGGGGCCGGATTCCTGTTTGGCGTTCGGTGTCCCCGACGACGGGGGCGGGGGAGTGCTGTTCTTGCCACACGCCGAGAGCAACACAGCCAGGAGGGCGACGTTCATGAGGTTCCGCATGAGCGGCCCCATTGTGCCGCGACCGACCGGCGATTGCGACCCGGTGAGCCGCCATCGCTCGGGCGCCGAGCGCGTCGTGCGCGTTACCACAACGGCTTGTGTCGCGCCGCCATCGTGCCCAGGCCATCGCGCGTGCGCGTCGTGCGCATTACCCAATCAAACGGCTGCTGTCGCCGCCGTCGTGACCAGGCCATCGCGCGTGCGCGTCGCCACGCTGCCGCTTACTCGCCGGACGCCTTGCGCGACCACACCCGCGACACTTTGCCGCCCACGACGGTGAGCTGGACCTCGACGGTCGCCGGGGTCTCCGCGCACTCGACGTCGCCGGTCGCGCGCAGCGTCGCCGCAAGCCCGCTCGCGTCCGGCGTGTACTGGTACGCGAAGCGATGCTCTCCATCGATCGAGAACCCGAGCTCGCGCCAGCCCGCGCTCCACGCCGCCGCATCCGGGCTGCATACCCCGCCTTGCTCGCAGCACCCCGGCTGCGGTGTCGGCCCGGCCGCGGTCGGCGGCACGCGCCCCGTCGTCGCCACGTGCGCCGCGACCCGGTCCGCCAGGTACTCGAGCAGCTCGTCGGCCTCCGCCGAGCGCGCCTTCGCCGTGCACGCCCGCTTCGCCGCCGGACACGTCGCGATCGCACACAGCACGATCAGCAGCAGCACGTATCGCAGGCGTCGCCACCACATGGCGCGGTCACCCTAGCAGATCACCGGCACCCGGGCCGGCCGGGCCTGCGTGGTGGGCTCCGGCCTGGCCAGGGTGTGGTGGTAGGCGCGGGCCGAGCTGGCCGAACGGTTCCACATCATGCCGGGCGTGGGCGCCAAGCCCTCGCGTTGTCCGCTTCACCGCCGCGCGCGGCCGTGCTCACATCGCCCCATGGAAGACCTGATCGCCGCAGTCGAGGCAGGTGACTACGCGCGCGCGTACGACGCCCTCCAGCGGACTCCCGAGGCCGCCACCCCGGTCGGTGCCGCGGTCGGCGCGTTCCTGCTCGCGCTGATCGAGCGGTTCGACGAGGCCGACCAGCTCGTCCAGTCCGCCGACCTCCAGGGCTTCGAGGTCATCGTCCACGGCGAGCGGCAACGCACTGCACGCTGGCGCGACCTGGCTGCCCAGGGCGGGTTCTCGGCGGTGGCCCAGACCGCGACCGCGCCGCTCCACGCCGCGATGGCGGTCGCCTTCGTCCAGCGCGATCAGGCGCTCGCCGAGCGCACCAAGGCCGAGCTCACCAAGCAGACCCGGCCGCGCGCTGGCCAGCTGACGTTCGCCGACGGCAAGCTCAAACCGTTCTCCAACATCACCGACTGCGACGACGCGATCGGCCAGATGCTCGAGACCTACTGCGGCGACGGCCTGCTCTACTTCCCGTTCGAGGCCCTCCAGCGCATCGAGGTACTCCCCAAGACCAACTTCATGGACTACCTGATGCCCAAGGTGAAGCTGACCACCGCGCGCGGCGCCATCCGCGCCTATGTCCCCTTGCTCTACGCCTGCAGCGCGACCAGCTCGATCGACACCGACCGCAACGGCCGCATCACTCGCTTCGACTACCTCGGCGGCGGCCGCCGCGGCCTCGGCCAGCGCGACTTCATGGTCGACCACGCCCTCGTCGGCCTCCAGAGCATCGCGACCATCGACTTCACCGCCTGAGGCAAGGGAGCCAGCTCGTCACGCAGCGAGTAGAGAGGGGCGCTGGACAGTGCCGGCCGAGCGCAACAACCGCTATGCTTCAATAGGCCGTCGCCATTCAGCGACGGAGAGCGCGCTCAAGCGCGACAACTGGCTCGTCGAGAGCGTCGCTTCAATGGGGCCGTCGCCATTCAGCGACGGAGAGTCGCGGTGTGCGTCTTGCCGGACTTGGCGAAGCCCAAGGCTTCAATGGGGCCGTCGCCATTCAGCGACGGAGAGGATTACGACATCCGCGCCATCGTGGCGCGCCGTGCGCTTCAATGGGGCCGTCGCCATTCAGCGACGGAGAGATGCCGAGCTCGATGTGGCGGGCCGACGCGCTGATCACTTCAATGGGGCGTCGCCATTCAGCGACGGAGAGACGAGGTGCACCTCG
>DATBBB010000047.1:0-25890 GCA_036271215.1 Kofleriaceae bacterium
CAGCTCCGACACCAGCCGCCGATCGCGGTCATCCAGGCCCGACCGCGTCAGCTCACCGTCGAGCGACAGGGTCGCCCACGCGCCGCCCTTGTCGACCCGGTCGAGCACCCGCCGCGCGACCTCGCGCGCGGTCAAGCCGGCTCCGGCCGGCCGAGGACGTCGCCCACGGCGATCCCGCGGCCCGCGGCAAACTGCGCCGCCGCCATCCGCTTGCGCCCCGCCGCCTGGACCTCGCGGATGACGACCTCGCCATCCACCGCCGCGACGTGCAGCCCCGCCGCATCGATCGCGATCACGGTGCCCGGCGCGACCACGGTCTCCGGCGCGACCACGGTCTCCGGCGCGACCACGGTGCCCGGCGCGGCCACGGTGCCCGACGCGACCACGGTGCCCGGCGCGACCACGGTGCCCGGCGCGGCCACGGTGCCCGGCGCGACCACGGTGCCCGGCGCGATCACGGTGCCCGGCGCGACCACGGTGCCCGGCGCGGCCACGGTCCCCGGGGCGCTGCTGGCGGCGTTCGCACCCGCAGCGCCGGTGGCGTTCGTACCCGCAGCGCCGGCCGAGCCCGCGGTCGCGCCCGCAGCGCCGGCCGAGCCCACATTGGTCGCGCCCGCAGCGCCGGCCGAGCCCGCGTTGGTCGCGCCCGCAGCACCGGCCGAGCCCGTGTTGGTCGCGCCCGCAGCGCCGGATGAGCCGGCGTTGGTCGCGCCCGCAGCACCGGCCGAGCCCGCAGCGCCGGCCGAGCCCGCGTTGGTCGCGCCCGCAGCGCCAGCCGAGCCCGCGTTGGTCGCGCCCGCAGCACCGGCCGAGCCCACGCCAGCCAAGCCCGCGGCGCCGCCGGCCGGCCGCGCGCGAAACAGCTTGACGATCTGACCCCGCAGCGTCGCCTGCGCGCCGGGCCACGGATCGACGCCGCGGATCCGCGCCGCGACTTGCGCCGCCGGCTGCGCGAAGTCGATCGCACCATCGGCCTTCGCCAGCATCGGCGCGTGCGTCGCCCGCGCGTGATCCTGCGCCACCGCCGGCAGCGATCCCGCCGCGAGCCCGGCGAGCGCCTCGAGCAGCGCCGCCGCGCCGATCGGCGCCAGCCGCGCCAGCAGCTCGCCCGACGTCTCCTCCGGATCCACCGCGACCCGGCGCTCGAGCAGCACCGGCCCGGTGTCCATGCCCTCGTCGAGTTGCATGATCGACACGCCGGTCTCGGCCTCGCCGTGGATCACCGACCACTGCACCGGCGCCGCCCCGCGGTACTTCGGCAGCAGCGAGCCATGGACGTTCACGCAGCCCCTGGGCAGCGCCTCGAGCACCGGCCTGGGCAAGATCTTGCCGTACGCGACCACGACTGCGAGCTCCGCGCCGGTCGCGACCAACGCGTCCCGCAGCTCCCCGGTCTTCGCCGACCGCGGCTGGATCACCGTCAGCCCGAGCTCCTGCGCCGCGAGCTTCACGGCGGGTGCCGTCAGCTGGCTGCCGCGCCCGGCGGGCTTGTCCGGCTGCGACACCACCAGCGCGACCTCATGCCGCTCGTGCAGCGCTCGCAAGCACGGCACCGCAAACTCGGGAGACCCCATGAAGACGACGCGCACGCCGTCTCTCTATCACCCGGCCTCGCTTCGCGGTAGGGCCCCGACCGCTCGAGGCTACCGTCGAGGGCATGTCGAGGGCATGTCGAGGGCGTACAGCGGACGGCAACGCGCGGCGAAGCGACGCGAGCTGGGTCCCTGAGCGAGTAGCTACCACCCCGAGCCGTACTTGCACGGCCGGGTGGGGGATACCACGGTCGTCGCGGGCGATCCGGGAGGTCCGCGATCCGAGCGAACGGGGCCCAGACTCGCGGTAGCGAAGCCAAGCGTGCACGCGTTCTCCCCAGGCTCCATCGGGGGCATCGACGGGGTCGCGCTCGTCGACGATCCGTTGCCAAGCGTGCACGCGTTCTCCCCCGGCTCCATCGGAGCGAGTGCGGCGGATTCTCCCCGGCTCCATCGGAGCGAGTGCGGCGGATTCTCCCGGCTCCATCGGAGCGAGTGCGGCGGGCGAGCTCAGCGTGGCGAAGCGCTGCGAGCTCAGCGCGCCGCTTCGCCGTGCGCGCGCATCTCGGCGATCGTGGCCGCGTAGTCCTTGGTGCCGAAGATCCCCGAGCCGCTCACGATGACGTTGGCCCCCGCCGCGCACACCGCGGCGACGTTATCGACCTTGATGCCGCCGTCGACCTCGATATCGACCTGCAGGCCGCGCCGGTCGATCATCGCGCGCAGCTGCCGGATCTTGTCCAGCGCGCTCGCGATGAACTTCTGGCCGCCGAACCCCGGGTTGACCGACATGATCAGCACCTGGTCGACGTCGCCGAGCACCCACTCGATCGCCTCGAGCGGCGTCGCCGGGTTGAGCACGACGCTCGCGCGCTTGCCCAGCTCGCGGATCTGATGAACCGTCCGGTGCAGGTGCGGACACGCCTCGGCGTGCACGCCGATGACGTCGGCGCCGGCCTTGGCGTACGACGCCACCCAGCGCTCCGCGTCCTCGATCATCAGGTGGACGTCGAGTGGCAGCTCGGTCGCCTTGCGGACCGCCTCGACCACCACCGGCCCGATCGTCAGGTTCGGGACGAAGTGACCATCCATCACGTCGACGTGGACATAGTCCGCCGACGCGATCGCCCGGACCTCGTCGGCGAGCCGGCCGAAGTCTGCTGACAGGATCGAAGGAGCGATCTTGACGCGCACCCCCGCACGCTAGCACACGCGTGTGTGCGAGCAGGGTGAGCGAGCGTGCGTGCTAGTAACCGGCGAACAGATCGGTCAGCCGGACGTCGAGCGCGGTGGCGACCTTGAACAAGCTCGAGACCGACGCGCTCGATTCCGCGCGTTCGATCTGCGACAGCAACGACACCGAGAGGTTCGTGCGGCGCGCCATCTGCTTCAAGGTCAGCCCGCGCGACTTGCGCAGATCCCGGATCTGCCGCCCGATCGCCGCGTGGAGCTCGTCCTCGCGCCGCAGCACGAGCCCCTTCTTCTTGGCGATCCGCGCGATCACGACCCGGAACTCGGCGGTCGTGAACGGCTTGTGGATGTACGCGGAGACCTCGTGCTGGATCGACGCCGAGGCGGTCTCCAGCGACGGGTAGCCGGTCAGGATGATGACCGCGATGTCGTCGTCGACGGCGCGGATCTGCGCGAGCAGATCGAGCCCCGAGATCTTCGGCATCATCAGGTCGAGGATGACGAGGTGGAACACCT
Organism: Kofleriaceae bacterium; assembly: GCA_036271215.1. Taxonomy (GTDB): domain Bacteria; phylum Myxococcota_A; class Polyangia; order Haliangiales; family Haliangiaceae; genus JABFXX01. Next base: position 3,240 of record DATBBB010000047.1, read on the forward strand.
CGTCGCGGATCCGCTCGACGGCGACCGTCGGGTCGGCGAGCGTGGTGACTTCGAACCCTTCCGCGTTCAGGAAATCTTGAAGGTACTCCAGGATGTCTCGGTCATCGTCGATGACCAGCACCGAGAGCTTGGAGGCGGTTCGAAGCGGAACCGCGCCGGGTACTGCACCAGCGACTACACCAGCAACCATGGGGGCGACCATGGGACGTACGATATCAAAAAAAAAGCCGCGGAGCCCATCGTGGGCTCCGCGGCGGTCGGGGCGACAGGATTTGAACCTGCGACTCCTTGGTCCCGAACCAAGTGCGCTACCAGGCTGCGCTACGCCCCGGAAGGGGTGTCGTTAGGTAGCTCGCCCTGAGGGTTCTGTCAACGCCGGAGCGCCGGGAGAGCGATGTGAATCCCAACTTCTACAAACATTCCAAGGCCTGCGACCTCGCCCAGCCGAGCGAACGGCGTGATCCCGGCAAACCCCCAGAGCCCGATCGATCCGCCGAGCCGCGGATGGCTGAGATCGGACAGCTCTACGATCGGCCCCAGTGAGGCTCCGATCGTGTGCTCGAGCAGGTGGGTGCCGATCAGGCCATCGACCCACACCCGGCCACCCCCGCGCTCGGTCCATCGGCTCGCTCCGAGATCGACGCCCCACGCGACGAGCGCTCGCCGCTCGCGCACGACGACGAGCGCGGCCTCGGCTCCGAACGTCGAGTCCCACTGGCCGGCGATGTGGCTCGCCGCACCCAAAGGGCCCAGCCACAGATAGGTGCCGTCGAGATCCCAGGTCGGCGGCAGGCTCGCCGGCGGTACCACCACCGGCGTCGCGCGCGCCGGCGCATCGGGCACCGTGGGCTCGACCGTGGGCTCGATCGATGACGCCGGGGACGCCGGGGACGCCGGGAACGCCGGGAACGCCGGGAACGCCGGGAACGCCGGATCGGCGGCCGCGGGCGGCGTGATCGCCGCGACGCTTGCCAAAAGTCCTGTGATCGTGAGCCCAAGACGACGCAAGACGCGTCTTCCGACCTGGGGGCGAATTCCCCAATGGATCGGATTCACCGCTACATATCGGGCGCGCATCCTGATAAATTCAGTACCTAAACGAGTGGGTGAATGGGCTCGTGGTTTGCTTCTGACCGCGCCTCGGACTGGTGAGGGCGGTAGATCGTAATCCACAGCTCCTCGCGCCCGCGGTCACCGGTGAGATGTCGAACTTGGCTATTCAGCGAAGCGCCCCAATCGCACCGCCGGGGATGCTACCACCCGGCCTCGAAGCGGACTACGGCGTCGTCCGCCAGCTTCCGCTGTTCGAGGGCATCCCCGATGGCGATCTCGTCCACGCAATGGCGCAGGGCGGGATCGCCTTGCGCTCGCTCGAGCGCGACATGTTCGTGCTCGACCCGATCGGCCTCGCGGGCGGCCAGCCCGCGCCGGTGGTCTACGTCGCGCGCGGCCAGGTCGCCTCGGCGGTGTTCACCGAGAACGATCTCCATGACCGGCGCGCCGCCCAGATCGCGCACGAGAACGCGAGCCAGGAGGAGCGCGAGGAAGAATCGCTGATCAAGCCCGCGCCGCTCGCGCGGATCGCGCTCAAGAACGTCGCCCTGTTCATGGAGGGCGATCTGTTCAACTCCGGCGCGCTGGCGGCGACCCACGGCCAGCCGATCGCGTTCTACACCACGGCGCCGTCGGCGCTGGTCTCGCTCGACCACCGCTGGATCGCCGAGCTCGCGGTCCGCCACCCGGTGTTCGAGCAGCGGCTGCGGCGCGCGCTGTCGGTGTCGCGCGAGCGGCTCGCCTGGGTCTCGGGCGTCAAGCAGGAGCTGCTCGACTTCTTCATCCGCCAGGGCGTCAGCGTCGCCGGCCAGATGGTCCGGGTCCGCCAGCTCGACCTGTGCATCGACTGCAAGCTGTGCGAGGAGGCGTGCGAGGAGCGCTACGGCGCGCGCCGGCTGACCCTCGGCGGCTACCAGCTCGGCATGCTGGACTTCATCTACACGTGCCGGACGTGCACCGACCAGCGCTGCATCGATCCGTGCGCGTACGACTCGATCCGGTTCGACACCGAGAAGCGCGAGGTCGTGATCAACGAGTCGACCTGCACCGGCTGCACGGCGTGCGCGCAGGCGTGCCCGTACGGCGCGATCGACATGATCGAGGTCGAGCCCGACGCGCCGCTGTTCAAGAAGGAGTTCAAGGCCCGGCTCGAGAAGCGCAACGCGCTGCAGTTCGGTGCCGGCACCCCGCGCGTCGCGCGCGCCCGCCGGATCGCGAACAAGTGCGATCACTGCATGGCGTACGGCGACCAGGCCTGCGTCTCGGCGTGCCCGACCGGGTCGCTGATCGAGGTCAACCCGTACAACCTGTTCCGCGAGCGCTCGCCGAAGATGGCGCAGCTCGCGCGCTCGGGCTACGACGGCGATCTCACCAAGCGCGATCGCCGCGAGGTCCTGCCGGTGATGCCGTTCACCGAGGGGCTCGCGGTGCGCTCGGGCGGGCTCGCCAAGGTCAAGCGCGGCCGCTACGCGCCGCTCCTGACCTGGATGCTCGGGATCTTCGCGTTCCTGCTCGCGTTCGGCGAGGTCCTGCTGCGGCTGTACGCGCCGGAGATGTCCTACGAGTTCATGAAGCTCCGGGCGTCGTCGGACTACGAGGGCCAGGACATCAAGGGCGTGATCGAGGCGGTGACGTTCCGCGCCGGTGACAAGCTCTCGGTCTACGTCGGCACGCTCGGCGCGGCCCTGATGATCGTCGCCGCGATCTACCCGATCTTCCGGCGGATGAAGCTGTTCCGCTGGATGGCGTCGAACACGATGTGGTTCGACTTCCACATCATGGCCGGCACGATCGGCCCGATGTTCGTGATCCTGCACTCGGCGCTGCGGCTCGACACCTGGGTGTCGGCGGCGTTCTGGAGCATGATCATCGTCGTGGTCAGCGGCTTCCTGGGCCGCTACCTCTATACGCAGGTCCCCGCGCTGTCGAGCGGCGTCGAGCTCGAGGAGCTCGATCACGAGCGCGCGTTCCAGCAGGCGCGGCCACGGCTGACCGTGCCGATGGCCGAGATCGACCGCGAGCTCGCGATCCAGCGCTCCAAGGCCCAGGAGGTCGCGATGTCACCGAGCGTGTCGCGCGCCCTGTGGTGGTTGATCTTCCAGGACGTCGGCCGGATCCCCAACACGCTCGCGCGGCGCGGCCGGCTCAAGCAGCTCGGTGTGGACCGGAGCACACGGAACGATCTCGCGCGGCGTGCCGCACGGATGATCGTCATCGCGCGCCGCCAGGTCGTGGCGCCAAAAGCCCAGCTCCTGCTTCACTCGTGGAAGAAGGTGCACGTTCCTTTCACAGTCATCCTGACAGGATTTGCTGCTGTCCACATCTGGGTGTCGTGGTCGCGTGCTTGGTAGTATCCGGGGCATGAAACGTGTGGTGGGCCGCGCGCTCGCGCTGGCCGCGCTCCTGGTCTTACTCGCGCTGCCGGGCCGGCTGCTCGCGGACGAGTTCTTCGGCAACTCGCCAGGTCCCCTGACCCAGAGCCACGGCGCGCTCGACGCCAAGGATCATTGCAACGACTGCCACGTCGGCGACAGCAAGGAGCTATCGAACGACAAGTGCCTCGGCTGTCACGATCACCAGAACCTCAACGCGCGGATCCGCGACGGCAAGGGGTTCCACGCCTCGGCGCTGGTCAAGGGCAAGAAGTGCGAGTCGTGCCACCACGAGCACAAGGGCCTCAAGTACGATCTGATGGGCTGGTCGGCGGTCAAGGGCGGCGAGAAGCAGTTCGATCACGAGCTCACCGGCTGGCCGCTCAAGGGCAAGCACGCCGCGACCGACTGCAAGGACTGCCACAAGGCGGCCGACAAGCAGGGCCTCAAGCGCTACATGGGCACCGATCGGCTGTGCGGCAGCTGCCACGCCAAGGATCAGCCGCACAAGTTCGTCCGCAAGGACATGCTGGCGTGCGAGCGCTGCCACAGCGAGAGCGTGTGGAAGCCGTCGAAGTCGACGATGCAGTTCAACCACGACGACCGCAAGGACGCCGGGATGCCGCTGCTCGGCTCGCACCGCGACGTCGCGTGCACCAAGTGCCACATCAAGAACGTGTTCAAGCTGCCGTTCACCAAGCCGGACTCGTGCGGCAACGCCGGCTGTCACCAGAGCCCGCACGACGGCCACCTGTTCGGCGTCCGGCCGTGCGAGTGGTGCCACTCGCCGACGTTCAAGACGCTCAAGAACATCCAGGTGTTCGATCACACCGAGCGCACGCGGTTCGATCTCGGGCCGGCGCACCGCAAGATCAAGTGCGAGCAGTGCCACACCAAGGCGCTCGGCGAGGCCAAGCCGAGCCGCGCGTGCGAGCAGTGCCACGCCAAGGACTCGCACCACGGCGATCGGTTCAGCCAGTTCGGCTCGCCGCCGCGCTGCGAGACCTGCCACCCGTCGGGCGGCCCGAAGTTCACGCCGAGCAACTTCAACCACGGCGCGCGCACCAAGTTCAAGCTCGAGTTCAAGCACGCCGAGCAGAGCTGCCGGCAGTGCCACCGCGGCAAGGGGCCGTCGGACTTCGAGAAGTTCACGTTCGATCCGAACCACGAGTGCATGTCGTGCCACGCGCACGCCAAGGTCCACCGCGACGACGATCATCCCAACGGCAAGTACAAGAACTCGCAGTGCCTGCAGTGCCACATGCACCCGGGCGATCCGACGATCCGCACCGGCAAGGACAACATCATCGTCGGCGAGGTCCACAGCCCGACCGGGACGTTCCCGCTGATCAAGAAGCACAAGAACGTGCCGTGCGCCGACTGCCACACCGGGCGCGACAACAAGGGCAAGACGTCGTTCTCCGGCCTCAAGCCGAACTGCAACGCGGCCGGCCAGTGCCACGAGGACTCGCTGCACCTCGGTACGCTCGGCGACACCTGCACGACCTGCCACGTGTCGGGCACGTGGGACGCGCTCAAGTTCGATCACGATCGGCCGTTCCCCAAGGACTCCAAGGGCAAGGTCGACGGCTACCCGCTCAAGGGCGAGCACAAGAAGAACAAGTGCGAGGCCTGTCACCCCGAGCGCAAGTTCGCCGAGGCGCCGGTGACCTGCGCGGCCGAGGGCTGCCACCGCGACGACGACGCCCACAAGGGCCGGCTCGGCGACAAGTGCGAGCAGTGCCACGTCGAGACCGGCGACAACATCTTCAACCACAACACGATGTCGGCGTTCAAGCTCGACGGCAAGCACCTGACCGTCCGGTGCTCGGACTGCCATCCCTCGGTGACGTTCAAGCCGCGGCCGACCGACTGCTTCGGCTGCCACCCCGAGCCGGCGGTCCACCGCGGCCAGTACGGCACCGGCTGCGCGCAGTGCCACACCACGCGGACCTGGGAGGACGTCAAGCCGCTGCACGACGTCGGCGACTTCTCGCTCAAGGGCATGCACGACAACATCGCGTGCGAGCGCTGCCACCGCGATAACCGGCCGCTCGCCGGCAGCGGCAACCTGTGCATCAACTGCCACCGCCAGGACGACATCCACAACAACTCGCTGTCGCCGCGCTGCGGCGAGTGCCACACCCAGTGGTCGTTCGCGCCTGCCAGGTTCGATCACTCGAAGGCGGGGTGCAACCTGACGGGCCTGCACCGCACGCTGTCGTGCAACGAGTGCCACCGGGCCGGCAACTACGCCGGGCTGGCGGCGACCTGCGTGAGCTGCCACCACGACGACGCGCTGCGGGTCGACGCGCTGAAGATCACCACGGTGATTCACGCGGGCTTGACGGCCTGTACGGGCTGCCATAACCCGAACACCTGGGCTGGGGGCAGCATCGCGTCGGCCAGTCTGCGCGACTCGGTGTGCCGATGAGGTCGACCAAGCTCGTCGCGTGGGCGCTCATCATGGGCGTTGCCGTGCCTGCTTCGGCGAAGGGCAAGAAGGCCGCGGCCGACGACGACTCGGGCGACGACGTGACGTCGACCGACGACGCCACGGACACGACCTCGGACGATGATGCCAAGCCCACCAAGCCCAAGCAGAAGGCACGGCAGGGCGGCGACACCGAGCCCGAGGTCCAGAAGCAGGATCTCAACGGCCACGATCTCGGCACGACCAAGAAGGAGAACGCGTTCGAGAGCGACCGGTTCTTCGTCGACAAGACCGACACCGCGAAGACCGAGAAGGGCACCCTGGTCCAGGGCAGCCTCGCGCTGAGCTTGTTCGCCTACCACGAGTCCGGCGGCAACCTGCCGGCGTCGACAGCGGCCGCGGGCCAGAGCATGGTGCCATCGGCGAGCCCGTTCAGCCGGGAGTTCACCGACCTGCGGCTGCAGACCGACTTCCGCCATATCGGCGGCGGCCGGTGGGACGCGCGGATCGACGTCCGCGGCCGGCTGGCCAACAACCCCGATCCGGTCACCACGGGCTGGACGCCGGTCACCGACTCGAAGATCCAGTCCGGGTTCCTCGGCGACAATGAGCTCGAGATCCGCGAGGCCTGGCTGGTCCGCAACGGCATCCAGAGCGACGTGTTCCTCGGCCGCCAGTTCATCCCCGATCTCGGCGGCGTCAAGATCGACGGCGTGCGGATCGACTACGCGAGCTCGGCCAAGTTCACCCTGCTCGGGTTCGGCGGGCTGTACCCGATCCGCGGCTCGCGGTCGATCACGGATGACTACACGCCGCTCTTGTCGAACCCCGACTCGACCGGCAACCGGTCGTCGGCGGGGCGGTTCACCAGCGCGGGCGGGTTCGGTGCCGCCTACCGCACGCTCGAGTCGTACGGCTCGTTCGGCGGCGTGGTGCTGGCGCCGCTGTCGTCGGAGAGCCCGCGGGTGTTCGGCACCTCGAGCGGCTACTGGCGCTACGGCTCCAAGCTCGACTTCTACCACTTCGCGATCCTCGACCTCGTGGGCTCGAACGCGGTCAACGCCGGGCTCACCAACCTGTCGCTCGGCGTCAACTACAAGCCGGACCAGCGGCTGCGCGCCACCGCGAGCTTCAACCGGGTCGACACCGACACGCTCAACGTCCAGGCCCAGGCGTTCCTCGAGAACCCGGATCCGGCGAATACCGCGGTCCAGAACGAGGCCTACTTCCAGCGGATCGCGACCAACGAGGCGCGCGGCAGCCTGTCGGCCGGGCTGGGCGAGCTGCAGCGGTTCGAGGTGACCACGGCGCTGACCTACCGCTACCGCGGCGATCTGACGCTGTCGGCGCCGCCGGGTGGCGCCGTCGCACCCACGCCGATCCCGCTGCCGGCGGCGCAGAGCGTGGAGCTCTACGCCGGGGTCACCGATCGCCACTCGTACCGGGATTTCCGGGTCGGCGTCGACAGCTCGCGGACGTTCGGGGTTGGCTCGGCGACGTTCCAGCGCACGACCGCGCTGCAGCTGCGCGCGTTTACCCAGCACGAGCTCAGCAACGGACACGGCGAGTGGGAGACCGAGGTCGCCTACAGCACGACCAAGGATGACAGCGCCGGCGTCGCGTGTGCCGATGTCACCACCTGCTTCGGCGCCGCGCAGTCGACCATCGTCTCGATCGGCGGGACCCTGTACTACCGGATCAACCGCGACTGGTTCGTGATCGGCTCGGCGTTCCTCAACCGGACCTCGGTCACCCACTTCGACGCGATGGCGGTCCAGGTCAACGACCCGGCGGCGACCGGGATCAGCGGCTACGGCCGGATCGCGTACCGGTTCTAGCCTACTCGAACTTGATCGTCCGGTAGCCGAACAGCCGGACCCGCTTGGCGTAGAGGTCGAGCAGGAACAGGCCGAGCACGCCGAGCAGCACGTAGGGCCACAGGTCCTGGGTGTAGCTGACCTTCTCGGTGCCCGGCTCCCAGACCTCGGCGGGCCTGGCCTGGTCGTGGCCGCCGGACACCTGGGCGGCGTGGCGCAGCGGCTCGGGATCGGGCGTGGTGCGCAGGTACTCGAGCGGGTAGGACAGGGCGACCGAGCCGAGCGACTCGGCGACCGTCTTGCCGTCGCGCTTGTGGACCGCCTTGAGCAGGAAGCTGCCGTAGCTCTGGAGCCGGACGTCGGCGGTGTAGCGGCCGGCGGCGGTCTGCGCCATCGCCAGCTTCTCGATCGTCTTGCCGCTCGCCGGGTCGATGACCTCGAGCTGGGTGTCGAGCTCGTTGACGAACTTGTCGCCGGCGTCGATCGCGTCGACCACGACGTGGGCGCGGCCGTCGGCGACCTTGGCGGTGAGATCGTAGCTGTCGTAGACCTTGCGGCGCATCGACGACCGGATCACCTGGGCCCAGAACTTGGGGTAGCCGTTCCACCGGATCCAGTCGGCCGACCACCGGTTCTTGACGTCGGACGTCCACGCGACGGTGGTACCGGCGCCGTAGCGCCAGCGCGCGAGGATCGGCTCGCCGAGGTCGGAGATCAGGATGGTCTCGGCGGTCGGCTTGGGCTTGGTGGTGACGTAGCCGTGGAGCGGCGGGGCGGTCTCGATCGCGGTGCCCTCGATCGCCTCGACCTTCTTGGCGATCCGGACGTGGATCGCCTCCTCGACCAGCTGGCTCTTCTGCGCCTCCTGGGTCTCCTTCATGAAGATCTTGGGCAGCGCGCCGATGTCCTCGACCATGTAGAGCCGGCCATCGCCCGCGTCGGCGATCATCGACAGCATGCTGCGGTCGGCGCCCTGGACGCCGACGCACGACACCGTGATCCGCGACGCGCGCATGTCCTGGACCAGCTCGGCCAGCCCGTCGGTCGGCGCCTCGCCGTCGGTCATCAGGATCACGTGCTTGACCTTGGCGTTGATGCCCTGGAGCAGCTCGAACGCTTCTTTGAGCCCGGGGTAGATGTTGGTGCCGCCGCCCGACTGCAGGCGCGCGATGTCGTTCGAGATCCGCATCTTGTTCGACGCCCGGGTCGGCCGCACGAACACCTGGGCCTCGCTGTCGAACGCGATCACCGTGATGTAGTCGTTGGGTGACAAGACCTCGGCGGTCGCGCGCGCGGACTCCTTGGCGGCCTCGAGCTTGGGGCCCTGCATCGAGCCCGAGCGGTCGATCACGAGCGCGACCGCGACGTCGGGCTGCTCCTTGATCTTCTCGGAGTCGAACCGGACCGGCATGATCTGCTCGATCTTGGTCCGCTCGTAGCCGCCCGAGCCGAACGAGTCCTCGCCGCCGGCGATGATCAGGCCGCCGCCGAGCTGCGCGACGTAGGTGTCGAGCGCCTGCATCTGGCCGGCGCCCATCAGGTGGGCCGGGACGTCGGACACCAGCACGAGATCGAACTTCTCGAGCTCCCTGGGGTTGGACGGGATGCCGCTCGGGCCGCGCACCGTGACGTCGATGTTCTCGTGCTCGAGCGCGCGCTGCAGGTGGCCGGCCTGGCCGGGCTCGCGCAGGATGCCGCCCTCGACGTAGAGGATGTTCGGCCGGCCCTTGACCGGCGCGGTCATCACCGCCTGGTTATTCTGCTTTTCGGTGTCGTGCTCGAACTTGGTGAGCGTCAGCTTGTAGGTCGTGGCGCCGGCGTGCTTGGCGTCGGACTTGAACTTGATCAGGTTCTTGCCCTCGCGGAGCTCGACCTGCTTGACCGGCTCGAGGCCGTTGGGGAACTCGTCCTGCTGGAGCGCGAGCGTCGCCTTCTGGGGCTCGGTCGACCAGACCTCCGCGGTGACGTCGTACGGCTGGCCGACCTTGATGTCGTCGGGCAAGGTCACGCCGACGACCCGGATCTCGCTGGTCTTGTCCTGATCGAACGTCCGCCACGAGACGTGGACCCCGAGCTCCTTGGCGCGGTACGCCTCGACCGCGACGTCGCCCTCGGTCTGGTTGCCGTCGGACACGATCAGCATGCGCGGCAGGTAGCCGTCGGGGTAGAGCCCGTAGCCGAGCTGCATCGCGGCCTGGGTGTCGGTGCCGGCGCCGTGGCCGGCGTGGCGCGCGATGCCGGCCGACAGCCGCTGGCCTTGGGCCTTGCGGACCACGGTCGGCTTCTCGGCGAACGTGACCAGTTGTAGATTTCCGTCGCCGGCCGCGGCCTCGACGGTGTCGACGTAGTCGCGGGCGGCGGCGAGCTGCTTGTCGGACACCGAGTCCGAGACGTCGACCAGGACCACGGTCGCGACCTTGCTCTGCTGGGTGATCCACGACGGCCGGGCGAGCGCGATCGCGATCCCGGCGATCACCAGCGAGCGCAGGGTCGCCTGGGTCAGCTGCTGGGCGAGCGATAGATCGGTCAGCGACAGCACGCGCAGCAGGTAGAACACCGGGACGATCGCGACCAGGTACAGCGCGGTCGGGCGCAGCAGATCGATCGGCCGGGTCGGCAGCCAGGTGATGTGCAGGCTGGTGTGATCTGCGATCCAGATCGTCAGGCCCGCGACGATCGCGACGATCGCGGCGGCGGCGATCGCGATCCGGATCAGCGCGCCGGCGGTGAGCAGTGAACGGAGAGCGCTACGGGTCGACATCACACGGTGATCCGTCGGTGATAGGTGATCCACTCGACGAGGATCAGCCCCGCCGCAAAGATGATCAGGTAGATCCACAGCTTCTGGCTGTGGGTGATCGCGAACGCCTCGGGCGGCGCGAGCTGCTTGCCGCCGAGCGTGAGCTTGGCCGACGGCGCGATGTCGGACTCCTCGGCGGACGATAGGTTCGCGGCGAGCTCGACCCGGGCGAGCACGCTGCCGTCGGGCGCCTTGGCCGCGAGGTCGTAGTAGCCGACCTCGGCGCCGTAGAACGTCGCGAGGCCGTCGAGCACCGGGGTCCGGGTCACCTTGCCGGTCGGGCCCTTGACCTCGGCCTCGGTCGCGCCGACCACGCCGTCGAGCGGGACGCGCTCGCGGCTGCCGGTGGCGTACGTGGTGAGCAGATCGCTCTGATCGCCGGCGAACCAGTCGAGCGCGTTGACCAGCAGCATCGGGAACGCGACGCGCAGCGGCAGGTCGGTCGCGCTGTCGCGGCCCTGGGCGGGCAGCGAGAACCCGATCGCGAGGATCTTGCGCTTGCCGTCGCGCTTGGCGGCGATCACCGGATCGGTGACCGAGAACGCGAGCGCCGACTCGCCCTTCTTGGGATCGATGATGAACGCGTCGGTCTTGTCCATGAACACGTCGCTCATGCCGAGCCAGCGCATCACCGGGTGGCCCTCGTCGATCTCGGTGATGTGCGGGTTGGCGACCTCGCCGCGCACCGCGATCGGGCTGGCCGTGCCGGTCGGGTGGAAGAACAGCAGCGACGCCGGGGGCGGCGGCAGGACCTGGGGGGTGTGCTCGTCGAACACCACGACGTCGGCGCCGTCGGCGAGCTGGGGCTTGGCGTCGTACTCCGCCGGGGTGACCTCACCGATCAGATCGATGTTGTCGTAGACCAGGAGCGCGCCCTCGAGGTACAGGTTCGGCGAGCCGACCAGGAGCACCTTCTGCTTCTTCTTGGCCGGCAGCAGCGCGAACGCCTGGTCGTCGAGCGCGAACGGATCCGAGCCGCCGGGGCCGTCGACCGGGCGCAGCGCGGCGCGCAGCTTGGCGTCGTCGCTCGCCGGCAGCTTGGCGTAGATCTGGTGGATCCGCTGGCCGGGCGCGAGATCGAGCCGCTTGACGTCGACCGGGGTCTCGCCGTTGTACAAGGTCAGCTGGCGGTGGGCCGGCTCCTGCCCGAAATTCTGGACCTCGATGTAGACCTCGTAGGCCGCCTTGTTGGCGATGTAGCGCCGGACGTTGAACGCGATGATGCCGACGTTGTCGCTGCGGTGGCCGACCGGCAGGTAGCGGACATCGATGTTCGACAGATCCACCGCGGCGAGGCTCGCGCCGGGCGTTTCGGGGGTCCCCGAAGCCCTTGGAGCTCCCGGAGCACCCGGAGCACCCGGAGCACCCGGAACCTTGGGCCCCCAGCGGACGAGCCCGAGCTGGGCCTCGGGGAACGCGCCGTCGGACACCAGCACGATCAGCGGATTGGGCCGGTCGCGCAGCGCGTCGGCCGCGGCGCCGAGCGCGCGGGGCAGGTCGGCCGGCGTGTCGCTCGCGATGATGCCATCGACGATCTTGTCGAGCATCGGGCCGTCGTTCGAGAACCGCGACATCGGCGTCGCCTGGCCGTCGACCTTCATGATCATCGCGACGTCGCCGCCGCCCATGCCATCGATCAGCCGCTTCGCCTGCTCCTTGGCGGCGTCGAGCCGCGACGTGTCGCCCCTGGCGTCGCCGTCCATCGCCTTCATCGACGCCGAGGCGTCGAACAGCACCACCACGCTGCGCGCCTGGCGGTCGACCGCGCCGAGCGTCGGATCGAGCGCGGCGAACAGCATGACCGCGATGATGCCGAGGATCAGCAGCAGCGACAGCAGCCGCTTGAGCTGCTTCCACAGCGCGTTGGCGTCGCGCTGCTCGAGCACGCGCTGCCACAGCCGCGAGAACGGCACTTCGAACCGCCGCCGCCGCATCTTGATGATGTACGCGCCCACCGCGAGCAGCGCGGCGCCGCCGGCGACCCACGCAAACACCGCCAGCGGGATCGGGCCCAGGATGCTCATCGCAGGAACCCCCCGGACCGGAAGATCTTCAGGATCAGCTGGTCGAACGGGATCGCGGTGTGGGTGCGGAAGAACGGCATCGCGTACTTGGTGCAGTACGCCTCGAGCTCCTTGCAGTACTTCTCGTGCTCGCGCTGGTAGGCCTCGAGCAGCGCCTTGCTGACGGTGACCTCGCGGGTATCGCCGGTCTCGCAGTCGACCAGCGCCAGGTCGCCGTGCAGCCTGGGCTCGGCCTCGCGCTGGTCGTAGACCTGCAGCACGAACGGCTCGAACTTGTTGTAGCGCAGCGTGTTGAGCCCTTGCTCGAAGCCGTCCGGATCGTAGAAGTCGCTGATCAGCACCGCGAGCCCGCGCCGCTTGTTCTGGGCGACGAACGTCTTCATGCACTCGGCGAGCTCGGTCCGGCCGCCGATCTCGCAGCTGCGCAAGAACTCGAACACGCGAAAGATCCGGTTCTTGCCGCGCGATGGCGGCAGCCGATCGATCAGCTTGTTCGCGAACGGCAGGATCGCCACGCGGTCGAGGTTGGCCAGCCCGACATACGACAGCGCGGCGCCGACCTGCATCGCGTAATGCAGCTTCGGCAACGGCGTGCCGATCGCCATCGAGTCGGACACGTCGACCAGGATGTAGATGTAGAGATCCTCTTCCTCTTCGAACAACCGCAGCAGCAGCTTGTCGAGCCGGCCGTACAGGTTCCAGTCGATGTAGCGGAAGTCATCGCCGCGCGCGTACGTCCGGTGGTCGGCGAACTCGATCCCCGAGCCGACCTTGCGCGTCCGCCGCTCGGCGCGCAGGTTCCCGGCGAACACCTTGCGCGACACCATGTGCAGGTGCTCCAGCGTCTTCAGGAACCGGTCGTCGAACAGCCCCGACCGGTCGCCTGCCCGATCGTTCGGCCGATCGTTCGCTCGATCGTTCGGCCGGTTGACGCGCCCGCCAGCGGGGCTCTGGCTGTGGGTTCGAAGTTGCACTAGGCCTCGCGGGTCGCCTTGAGGATCTCGGCGATGATCGCGTCGGGCTTGATGCCTTCGGCCTCGCCCTCGAAGTTCATGATCATGCGGTGGCGCAGCGCCGGCGCGGCGACGTGGCGGATGTCATCGATCGAGACCGCGTAGCGGCCCTCGAGCAGCGCGCGGATCTTCGCGGCCAGGATCACCGACTGCAGCCCGCGCGGCGATGCGCCGTAGCGCATGAACTGCTTGGACATCGGCGTCGCCTCGGGGTTCTCGGCGTGGGTCGCCAGCACGACCCGGACCGCGTAGTCCTGGATCTGGCGCGCGAGCGGGACCTTGCGGACCAGCTCGCGCATCTCGAGGATCCGCGCCTTCTCGATCACGGGCTTGGGCGCCGGAACGTCGTCGGTCGTCGTGCGATCGAGGATCGTGTGGAGCGCCGCCTTGTCGGGGTACTCGACGACGAGCTTGAAGAAGAACCGGTCGAGCTGGGCCTCCGGCAGCGGGTAGGTGCCCTCCATCTCGAGCGGGTTCTGGGTCGCGAGCACGAAGAACGGCTTCTCCAGCCGGTAGGTCTCCTTGGCGACGGTGACCGAGCCCTCGCTCATCGCCTCGAGCAGCGCCGACTGGGTCTTGGGCGTTGCGCGGTTGATCTCGTCGGCGAGCAGGATGTTGGCGAAGATCGGCCCCTTCTGGAACTCGAACCGCTTGGCGCCCTGGTGCTCGGTGATGACGTTGGTTCCGACGATGTCGGCCGGCATCAGATCCGGGGTGAACTGGATCCGCGAGAAGCTGGCGCGGATCGTCTCGGACAGCGTGCGGACCAGCATCGTCTTGCCGAGGCCGGGGACACCTTCGAGCAGCGCATGGCCGCCGCCGAGCAGGCACATGAGGACGCCTTCGATGATGGTCTCTTGACCGACGATCATCGTCCCGATCTCGGCGCGCAGCCGGCGCAGATCGGTCGTGAAGCTGGCAACGGTCGATTCGACGTCGCGCGCGGCAACAGCAGTGGTCATGGAGCGTCCTTGGGGGCAGCGGGGGCAGCGGGGCCGCCGGGGGTAGCCGAGGCGGCGGGCGCCCCGGTCGGCTCGGTGGTCGTCCCGGTGGTCGGGTGGATCTTCGCGAAGTATCGTTTGACGTAGTACTTGTAGCTCGACGGCAGCTTCTCGGTTCGCATCACGTCCTCGATGATCTGCTGGTACTTGCCGTAGACGTCCTTGTAGTGCTGCGACGCAAAGCCCTTCTGTGCGGCGGCGAGGATCGTCTCGCGCGTGCCGCCGCCGTTGGTGCCCTGCGCGCCTTGCAGGTCGGCGTCCTTGGTGTTGCCGGACTTCTCGGTCGGATCGCCGGTGAGGTTATCGTCGTGGCCGACGCCCCAGTCGTTGCCGCCCTGCTGGCCCTGGCCCTGGCCGTTCTGACCCTGGCCCTGCTGGCCCTGACCCTGACCCTGGCCAGGTTGCTGGCCCTGGCCGGGGCGCCACGCGCCGCTCTGGCCGCGCTGGCCCCGCGCGCGCTGGGAGAAGTCGTGGTTCTTGCCCTGCTTGCCGAACGGGTCCTGGCCGCTCTTGTTGCCCTTCTGCTTGGCGCGCCGCATGGCCTCGCGCAGATCGTCCATCTGCGACGACATCTTCTTCTGGGTCGCCTGCTTGCGCTGATCCTGATCGACCCGCCCGGTCTCGCGCGCCGCGTCCTTGAGCTTCTCCGACGCCTGCTGATCGCGCTGCTGCTGGTCCTTTTGGCCTTGCTGGTCCTTGGGCTGCTGCTGCGGCTTTTGCAGATTCTCCGCGGCCTGCTCCATGTCCCTGGATAGCCGCTTGAGCGCCTGGCGCTGCGCCGACTGCTCCTTGTCCTGCTGATCCTTGTCGAGCTTCTTCAGCTCGTCCTTCTTCTTGTCGAGCTGGCGCTCGGTATCGCGCTTGTCCTGCTCGGTCTTGGCCTGGTCCTGCTTCTTCTCGAGCCGGCGAATCTCGTCTTCGAGCTTCTTCTGCTGCTCGGTGCGGCCCTGCGGATGCGCGGGGTCGGGCTGCTTCAGCTCGTCCTGCTTCTTGTCGAGCTGCTTCAGCTCGTTCTGCTTCTGCTCGAGCTGGTGCTCGATATCGCGCTTCTCTTGCTCGGTCTTGGCCTGGTCCTTCTTCTGCTCGAGCTGGCGGATCTCGTCCTCGAGCTTCTTCTGCTGCTCGTCCAGCTTCTTCTGCTCGTCCGTCTTCTGCTGCTCGTCGCGGCCCTGCGGGTGCGCGGTGTCGGAGTCGGCGAGGTTGCGCACGATCTTGTTGTCGAGCTGCTTGGCCAGCTTCTCCTTTTGCTGCTCGGTCAGCTCTTGCTTGTCGAGCTTGTCGGCCAGCTTCTCGAGCTCGTCCTTGGCCTTCTGGAGATCCTTCTTCTGCAGCGCGTCGCCCAGCGGCTTGGTCAGCTGATCCTTGGCCAGCTCCTTGCCGAGCTCGCTGATCTGCTTGTCGAGCTCGGCCTGGTCGGGCTCGGCGTCCTTGTTGAGCTTGGCCTCGGCCTTCGCGAGCGCCTCGAGCAGCCGCTCCTTGGTGATCTTGCCCTGCTCGGCGTCCTTGAGCAGCTGCTCGACCTGCTTGGCGAAGTCCTCGAGCTCGGGGACCTTGTCGCGCTGGGCGGCGGCCTTGAGCTCCGTCAGCAGCGCGTCGAGGTAGGCGCGATCATCGGGGTCGAGCTCGACCGAGCCGTCCTTGTGGTACGCCGGATCCTTGCGGTCGACGACGGTGAACACGACCGGGCCGACCGCGGTGTCGCCGATCCACGCCGTCAGGGTGGTGGCGCCGATCGGCGCCCCGGGCGGAATCCGGACCACGATCTGGTCGGCGGTCCAGTCGAGCACGATCGCCGGGTGCGCCTTGTCGGCGCCCAGCGTGACCGCGGCCTCCGCCGGAACGAACCCCCGGACGGCCGCGCGAGACATGTCGGTGGTCGAGGCGTCGGTGGCCGGGGCATCGCTGGCCGGGGCGTCAGTGGCCGGGGCGTCAGTGGCCGGGGCGCCGGGCGGCGGGGTGTCGGTGGCCGGGGCGTTGGCGGTCGGGGTACGAGCCGGCGGGGCGACCGCCTGGGCCGGCACATGCGGGACGCCGAGGGTGCTCTGGATCGGCAGCGACGCGAGCGGACGCGCGATGCCGGTCATCAGGTTCGCGCCCTTGAGCACGACGACGTCGCCGGTAGCGCCATGGTCTGGCGTCGCCCGGTACAGGTGCGGCGTGCGATCCACCGTCGGCAGGGCCAGCCCGGCGGCCAGGGCGGACAGGACGAGGAAGCCGAACGCGGCGCGCAGATCTGCCGGCGCCACGAACGGCGTGGCGATCTTCACGTCGGCGCGCGCGACCGCGCGGACCCCGTCCCGGATCGCCGCGCGCATCAGCGCATGGGTCTCGTCGGTCTCGTCGACTTCCGGGGCTTCATCGACTTCCGGGGCTTCAGGATCGCCGGCGGGCGCCGGGCTCCGGGTGAACGCGATCGCCGTCGACAGCCGATCCGACAGGTTCGACGCGCGGTCGATGCGGCGTGCGACCATCTCGTCATCGATCCGTCGGGTGGCCTTGAGCACCGCGCCCAGCACCACGATGCCCAGGCTCGCCACCAGCAACCGAAGCCCGGTCGCGGGTGCCACGACCTCGATCCGGATCAGAAAGATCACGGCCAGGGCCGCCGCGGCCGCCAGGATCACCGCGGTGGTCGCCCCCTCCAGGGCCCACTGCCCACGGATTCGACGCCGCGCCTTGCTGATCAAGCGCTGGATAGCCGACGTATCAGTAGCTTGCAAGATGGGCTCCTACGCGATGGCCACGGCAGGGTGCGGCACCATCGCTCGTCCAACGGTTGAGGATAGCATCAACATTCCACGTGCCACCCCGGGAGATGATCTAACTCCGGGTCAGGGGCAGCCCGCGTTCCGTGCGACACCGGTTCCCCACCGTCGGTTGCCAAGCGAGCCTGGGATCTGGCTCCGGCGGCTTCAGCGGCTCGGCGCTGGCTGAAGCCGCTTGCATTGAGCCGGTGTTGTGGGTCGACCGGTGTGTTCCGGCGCAGCGGTTGCGCACCCGAGCGGCCTGCCTGATGATTCGCCCGCCCAGGCACGCCGGTCCTCGGCGGTGAGGATCGCACATTCAATGGCAGCGCCAATTGCAGAGACATGCAGAGAACGAGATGAAGCGATGACGAGATTCCGCGGACCGATCACACGATCACCGATCACACGATCACCGATCACACGATCGACGGTGGCCATGGCAGCGCTGGCGTGGACGGCGCTGGGAGCGCCGGACCTGGCGAGCGCCCAGGGGGCGCCGGCGGCCCCGGCGGCCCCGGTGGCCCCGGCGGTGAAGACCACGCCCGAGCGGATCCAGGCGGCGACCCGGGCGATCGACGGAGCGGCGATCCAGGCCAACGCGGCGACGTCGAAGGACTGGCCGACGATCGGCGCGGACTACGCGGAGACCCGGTTCAGCAAGCTGAGCGAGATCAACGCCTCGACCGTGAAGGACCTGGGGCTGGTCTGGACCTACAACCTCGAGTCAACGCGCGGCGTGGAGTCGACCCCGCTGGTGGTCGACGGGATCATGTACGTCACGGCGTCGTGGAGCGTGGTGCACGCGATCGACGTGCGGACCGGAAAGCGGTTGTGGAGCTTCGATCCGAAGGTGCCGCGCAGCATGGGGGAGAAGGGCTGTTGCGATGTGGTCAATCGCGGCGTGGCGCTGTGGAAAGGTCGGGTCTATGTCGGATCGTTCGACGGCCGGCTGATCGCGCTCGACGCGACGACCGGCGTCAAGGTCTGGGACAAGGACACCGTGATCGATCACAGCCGCGCGTACACGATCACCGGTGCACCGCGGGTCGTCAATGGCAAGGTCATCATCGGCAATGGTGGCGCGGAGTACGGCGTGCGCGGCTACGTGACGGCGTATGACGCGGACACCGGCGCCCAGAAGTGGCGGTGGTTCACGGTGCCCGGCGATCCGAGCAAGCCGTTCGAGGACGAGTCGATGAAGCGCGCGGCGGCGACGTGGGATCCGTCGAGCAAGTACTGGGACGCCGGCGGCGGTGGCACGGCGTGGGATACGATCGCGTTCGATCCGGCCCTGAAGCTGGTCTACATCGGTACCGGCAACGGCTCGCCGTGGAGCCAGAAGCGCCGGAGCCCCAAGGGCGGCGACAATCTCTATCTGGCCTCGATCGTCGCGCTCAACGCGGAGACCGGCGCGTACGTCTGGCATTACCAGGAGACGCCCGGCGATAACTCCGACTACACCTCGACCCAGCCGATGATCCTGGCGGACCTGAAGATCGGCGGCAAGCCGAGGAAGGTCATCCTGCACGCGCCGAAGAACGGGTTCTTCTTCGTGATCGATCGCGAGACCGGCAAGCTGATCTCCGCGAACAATTTCGTCGACGTGAACTGGGCCACGGGCTACGGCAAGGACGGCCGGCCGATCGAGACCCCGAAGGCGCGGCCGGATGGACCGTTCGATTCGATCCCGGGACCGCTCGGCGCGCACAACTGGCATCCGATGTCGTTCAATCCGGCCACCGGGCTGGTGTACCTGCCGGCGCAGAATATCCCGCTCGGCCTGATGGACGACAAGGAGTGGAAGCGCGGCGCGGTGCTCGACGGGCGGGTCGGCACCGGCACCGGGTGGAACACCGGCATGGTGATCAACGCGGTGCCGCCGACGAGCAAGCCGTTCGGCCGCCTGCTCGCGTGGGATCCGGTGGCGCAAAAAGAGGTCTGGCGCGCCGAGCACGTGTCGCCGTGGAACGGCGGCACGCTGACCACCGCGGGCAACCTGGTGTTTCAAGGCACCGCCGACGGCCAGTTCATCGCGTACGACGCGAAGTCTGGAAAGCAACTGTGGCAAGCGCCCACCGGGACCGGCGTCATCGCGGCGCCGTCGACGTATGTCGTGGACGGCAAGCAGTATGTCTCGATCGCGGTCGGCTGGGGCGGCTCGTACGGCGTGGCGCAGCGGGCGAGCGACAAGCTCGGACCGGGCACGGTGTTCACGTTTGCGCTCGGCGGCAAGGCGACGCCGCCGCCGTTCGTGGCCGTGAAGCTCGGGGGCTTGCTCGCCGGCGTGAAATACGATCCGGCGCTCGCCAAGGACGGGCTCGGGCTGTACGTCAGCCACTGCGTGATCTGTCACGGTGTGCCCGGGGTCGACCGCGGCGGCAACATTCCCAACCTCGGGTACGTGGCGTCGTCGATGATCTCGGAGCTCGACAAGTTCATCTTCAATGGGCCGTTCGTGAACTCCGGCATGCCCGACTTCACCGGCCGGTTGAAGCCGGCGGACGTCGAGAAGCTGAAGGCCTTCATCCAGGGCACCGCAGACTCGATCCGGCCCAAGAAGTAGTCGCGGGTGACGAACGCTCGGCACGCGTGGCTGTGTGTGCTGCTGGCGCAGGTGACCTGGATGGGCGCGAGCGTGGCCGAGCCAGCGGGGGGCCCCGCAGGGCCTGCCGCGACCACGCCGAAACCGGCGGAGCCGGGAGCTCCGGACGCGGTAGCCCCGGGGGCGGCAGGGGGAGCGGCCGAAGGGGCGGCCGGAGGGGCTACTGGAAGGGCTGCCGAAGAGGCGGCCGGAGGGGCTGCCGAGGTCATCGTGGTCACCGGGTTGCGGCTGCCGACGCCGCTGCACGACTCGCCGGCCGCGGTGACCGTGATCGACCGGGACCAGATGGCGCAGGCGCCACAGGTGGCGGCGGATGACCTGGTGCGCATGGCGCCGGACGTCGGGACGTTTCGCCGCAGCTCGAGCGCGATCGCGGATCCGACGTCGCAAGGCCTGAACCTGCGCGGGGTCGGGCCGTCCGGGGTGTCGCGTGCGCTGGCGTTGCGCGACGGGCTACCGCTCAATGATCCGTTCGGCGGCTGGGTGTACTGGCGTGCGATCTCGCCGCTCGAGCTGGCGCAGATCGAGCTGGTGCCGAGCGGGGCGTCGGCGCTGTTCGGCAACTTCGCGCTCGGCGGCGCGCTGCAGATGATCTCGCGGCCGATCACGGGGCCGAGCGCCGGGCCGTCGATCGATGTCGTGATCGCCGGTGGCTCGCTGGACAGCGATCGGATCGCGCTGCGGGCGACCGAGCAGCGCGGCGACTTCGCGGTGGCGCTGTCGGCGCAGGCGATGCACACCGCCGGGTACACGCCGATCGCGCCCGCGGAGCGCGGCCCGGTCGATGGCCCGGCCCCCAGCAGCGATGAGAGCGGCGCCGCGCGGGTCGAGTATCGCCACGGCGGCGCGACGCTGCACGGCGAGGTTCGCGCGTTCCACGAGTCGCTCGACGCCGGGACCGAGTTCACGACCGCGGAGGTCCGCACGCTGACCTACGACGCCGGTGGGGAGCGGGCGCTCGGCCCCGGCGCGCTGGTGGCGCAGGTGTTCGGCGGCCAGCAGCGGTTCGATCAGGAGCGGGCGCGCGTGCAGCCCGATCGCGTGGCCGCCGCGTCGGCCGGGACCCAGCGCACGCCGTCGAACAACCAGGGGGCGGCGGTGAGCTGGACCGCCCGGGTCGCCGACCGCCACGCGATCGTCGCCGGCACCGACGCGCAGCGCGTGGCCGGCACCGCGACCGATCTATTGACCCCGGCGGCGGTGACCGCGACCACGCTCGTCGAGCGCAGGGCCGGCGGCGAGCAGCGGTTCGCCGGCGCGTTCGTCGAGGATACGGTGCACGTGGTCCCGGCGCTCGAGGTCGCCGGGGCGCTGCGGCTCGATGGCTGGCAGAACCTCGACGCGCGCGGCACGCTCGGCCGCGGCGACGGCAGCACGACGACCACGCCGTTCGCCCAGGCGTCGGAGCTCCAGCTCGATCCGCGGCTCGGCGCGCTGGTCCACGTCAGCTCGGAGTTCGCGGTCCGCGGCTCGGCCTACCGCGGATTTCGCGCGCCGACGTTGAACGAGCTGTACCGGCCGTTTCAGGTCGGCAGCGTGCTGACCGCCGCCAACGATCGGCTGCGCCCGGAGACGCTGTGGGGCGGCGAGCTCGGCACCGAGGTCGGCACTCCGCACCTGCGCATGGTGGCGACCGCGTTCTGGAACCGGCTCTACGACCCGATCTCCAACGTGACGCTCTCCGAGCCGCTCGACGGCGCGACCCGGCAGCGCCAGAACCTCGGCCGCGCGCGGATCTTCGGGATCGATCTCGATCTGGCGTGGCGGCCGAGCCCGGCGTGGACGGTTCGCGTGGCTCACACGTTCAGCGACGCGCACGTCACCGACGCGCCGGCCCAGCCGATGCTGGTCGGCAAGCAGCTCGCGCAGGATCCGGCGAACCGCACGACGGCGTCGCTGACGTTCCACGACGAGCGGATCGCGACCGTGGTCGGCGAGGTCCGCTACCTCGACCGCATGTTCGAGGACGATCTCAACACGCTGCCGATCGGCGCCGTGGTCGTGTTCGATGCGCGCGTCGAGCGCCGGCTCGGCCCCGGGTTTGCGCTGTTCCTCACCGGCCAGAACCTGACCAATCGCCAGTACGTCGTCGGTCGCGCGGGCCTCGATACGCTCGGCGCACCGCGCACGTTCGAGTTCGGCCTCGCGTACCACGCCGGCGATCGCTGAGCCCGCGTGCATTGCGCCGCGTGGACGTGGAATTTTCTCGCGAAGCGTGCGCGCGGGTAATGCAATGTCTGTGTTTGCCGACAACCGGGCCGATCGCGGGACGTTTATTACCCGTGAACTACCCCGGGTGGGGCGCTCTCGTCGACGGATCCGTGAGACGTGTTAGGGAATGGCTAGGCGAAATTTGCGATACGCAATCCTGGGCGTCGTATGGCTCGCTGCGGCAGCAGGGTGCGTCGGCGGACACGACGATCGCGAACCGACCTCAACGACGTCGTCGCAGGTGACCCAGACCTTCACCGCGGGTTCGTTGATCATCCCGCTCGATACCCAGTTCCAGGACGCCGGCGCGTTGCGCGCCTACGGCCTGGTCTACAAGCTGCTCGCCAGTAACGTTCCGGTGCAGTGGGCGGTCGATCCGGCCAAGGTCGCCGGCGGCAACGACATCACGATCGCCGCGCCGGCCGTGGTCCACGATCGCGAGACCGGCACCAACATCGCGCGCCCGGTCCACTACCGCGGCGGCCCGTTCCTGATCGCGGCGGCCGACGCGCCGGCCGCGCTGCCGATCGTCGACGCCTGGCTGGCGGCCAACACCACCGTGGTCCACAGCCTGATC
>DATBBB010000048.1:0-5121 GCA_036271215.1 Kofleriaceae bacterium
GTGTGCGCCATGCGGCCGCGGATCCGTGGGCCGGCGTGGCGCAGCGCGAACCGCAACATCTTCAACCGGCGCTCGCCGGTCCCGGCGAGGATCTTGGCCATCAGGTGATCGTGGACCGCGATCTGCAGCCCCTGGATCTTCCGGGTCGGCGGCTCGCGGTGCGCCTGGATCCCGGCGAGCACCGCATCGTCGACCGCACCGGCGCGCAGCGGGCCGGCGAGCCGGTTGGCCGCCGCGACCGCGTCCTGGATCGCCAGGTTGATCCCGACGCCGCCGATCGGCGACATCGCGTGCGCGGCGTCGCCGAGGCAGAGCAGCCCCGGCCGCCACCAGCGCTCGAGCCGATCGACCACCACGGTCAACAGCTTGAGGTCGTCCCAGCTCGCGAGCCGATCGAGCCGGCCGTCGAGGAACGGCACCAGCGAGCGCAGATCGTCGCGCAGCGCCGGGAGCCCGCGCTGCTGGAGCCGGGCGAGCCCGCCCTTCTCGATCAGGTACGCGCACTGCCAGTAGTCGCCGCGGTTGAGCATGACCAGGAACTTGTCGGCCGCCACCGTGCCGAGCACCTGGTCGCCATCGGATGCCTCGCGCGCAAGCCGCATCCACAGCACGTCGATCGGCACGCCGAAGCGGTGGCTCACCAGCGCGGCGCGATCCCGGATCGTCGAGTGCCGGCCGTCGGCGCCGACCACGAGCGGCGCGCGGACCTCGAGCGGGCCGCCGTCGGCCTCGGCGCTCACCCCGGCGACGCGATCGCCGTCGCGCACCAGATCGACGACCCGGGCGCGCTGGATCAGCTGGAACGTCGGGTACCGGCTGGCCTGCGCGCGCACGAACTCGAGGAAGTCCCACTGCGGCATCAGCGCCATGAACTTGCAGCGGGTCGGCAGGTCGCGAAACGTAGGGCCCGGGACCCGCTCGCCGAGGATCTCGAAGTCGATGTGCTCCATCCGGGTGTGCGGGACCTTCAGGAGCTCGTCGAGCACGCCGGCCTCGTACATCAGCTCGAGCGTCGACGGATGAACGGTGTCGCCCCGGAAGTCGCGCAGGAAGTCGGCGTGCTTCTCGAGCACGACCACCGACACGCCGGCGCGCGCGAGCAGCCAGCCGAGCACCATGCCGGCGGGGCCGCCGCCGGCGATACAGCACTGCGCCTCGACCGTGCGGGTCATGGCATCTGATATACCGCGACCCACGGCGCGAAGTCGTACGCGCCGCCGATCGCGACGCGCTTGGCGTGATCGGCCGCGATCGCCTGCGGCTCGAAGTCGCCGAACAACGAGTCGGCGGGCGCCTTGAGCAAGGTCCACAGCGACGCGCCGCTGCTGGTCGCGAGCTGCTCGATGTGGAGCCCGATGAACGTGGAATCCTGGGTGTACGTCACGACCATGTTGCCCCCGGAGTCGAACACCAGCCCGGCGGGAGCGACGCTGTCGTCGGTCTCGGTGCGGGTGGACCACGCCGTGGTCAGCGCCGGCGTGGTGTACGCGACCTGCGCGTGGCTGAACGACGTCGTTATCGAGCCGAGCCCGCCGGCGGCATCGAACGCGAGCGACGCGCGCGCATCGCCGGGCAGCGGCGAGACCAGCGCGAGCTCGGTGCCCGAGGGCGTGTAGCGGTGGAGGTCGAGCTGGTCGGGGAAGTTGGCCGACGACGTGCCGATCGCGACCGTGCCGTCGGCCGCGACCGCCATGCCGTCGATGTTCACGCCCGGGACCGCGAACCGATCGTTGCCGTTGCCGTCGAGCACGCTCAGGCCGCTGGTGGTCAGCGCGGCGACCACGGTGCCGTCGGGCGAGACCTGCACCGTGCTCTGGATCGACGTGACGGTGATGCCCGGGTACTCGATCGCGAGCGGCTTGGTCCACAGCATGCCGCCGGTGGCGGACATCGCGAACACGATCCCGCCGGGCATCGTGCCGCCGCCGCCGTAGATCCGGCCGGCGTCGTCGGTGACCAGGCCGTGCACGCCGCCGGTGATCGGCGTGCTCCACACCACCGTGCCGTCGAGCTTGACCTCGGAGACCTGCTGGTCGTCGCCGATGATCAGGTTGCCGTCGGCGGCGAACGCCAGGCCCTGGACCGCGCGGCCCGGCCGCAGGGTCGCGATCTCGCGGTCATCGCGATCGAACGTGACGGTGACGTTGCGGTCGCTCGTCATCGTCGCGACGCACTCGGTGTCGTCGAGCGTGCAGCCGCCGCTCCAGCCGCCGAACATCGACGGCGTCGACGGTATCAGCTGGAGCACGGTGCCCGCGGTGACGTCGACGTCGCAGGTGGCGGCGCACGGCGGCGGCGGCAGGCCGTCGGTGACGGCGATGTCGACGGTGCCGGTGCCGGCGCCCGCGAACGCGATGTGGAGGCGGTGGGTGCCGGTGGTCGACACGAACGCGGCGGTGAGCGCGACCGTCGCGCTGGTCGCCGGCACGGCGCACATCGTCGCGGTGCCGCAGATCGGGGTCCAGCCGCTGAACGCGTTGTCGGTGTCGGGCGTCGCGGTGAACACGACGTCGCCGGGGAACAGCGCGTCGCAGCTACCGGTCGTGCAGTCGACGCCGCTCGGGCTCGACTGGACGCGACCCGCGCCGGCGCCGGCGATCGTCACGCTCAGCCGGCGCGCGCCGGTGCCGGTCAGCTGCACGGTGACCGTGTTGGCGTCCGACGGGATGGTCAGCGTGCCGAGCGCCATGCCGAGCTGGGCCGGGGCGAGCTGGACGGTGATCGTGCACGACGCGGCGGGCATAAGGCTCGCCGGGCAGGTCGAGCTCGCGACGCCGAAGATCGACGTCGTGGTCGGCGTGCCGAGCGCGATCGCGGTGGCGCCGGCGTTGGTCAGCGTCACGGGCTGGAGGCTCGTATGGCCGAGCTCGGTCAGCCCGAAGTCGAGCATCGCGACGTCGGTGGTGAGCCCGGTCAGCGCGGGCGTCGCCGTGCCGTGCAGCGGGAAGCTCAGGGCCGCGGCGGCGCCGGTGATGGAGAGCTGCGCGTCGCGCGTGCCAGGGTCGCCGGCCGGCGCGAACGACAGCACGACGCGGCACTGATCGCCGGCGGCGAGCACCGCGCCGCTGCACGTCGAGCTCGCCGCGATCGCGAACTGGTCCGCGGCGCTGCCGGTGAGCGAGATCGCGAGCGCGCCGGTCGCGGTCGTGCCGGTGTTGGTGACGAACAAGGTCACGCTGCCGTGGCTGCCGATCGGTGTGTCGCCGAACGACCACTGCTCGAACACGTTGCCGCCGTCGCCGACGGTCAGCGGCACGCCGGCCGAGCCATCGACCCCGGCGTCCGATGGTGGTGGCTGGTCGTCATCCCCGGTGCCCGGGTGACTGCTATCGCCACATGCCGCGAGCGCCGCGAGCGCCCACACGAAGACCTTCCCTGCACGTCGAGCCATTGCGCCGGGCAGCATGCCATCTCGCGCGGTTGCGCTGTGCGGCAATCCCCGGCTGGCACGACGCCGAACACGCGATCTGGTGTGGCAGTAGCGCACAGGCTCGCCGCCGAGGCGACCGCGCTGCCCGGCAATCGGTGATGGTGTCAATTCGCTCGAGCTACCCGATCGGCGCGAGCCACGCCACGGAATCGGAGGTCCAGGTGGCGATCCGATCTTCGATGGTGTATATGGAACACCATGCTGAAGGTACTCGATCGGATCACCATCGTCGAAGGCGACATCACGGCGCTCGAGGTCGACGCGATCGTCAACGCGGCCAACTCGAGCTTGCTCGGCGGCGGGGGCGTCGACGGCGCGATCCATCGCCGCGCCGGCAAGGAGCTCCTGGCCGAGTGCCGCACGCTCGACGGCTGCGCGACCGGCAACGCCAAGCTCACCAAGGGCTACGATCTGCCCGCCAAGTACGTGATCCACGCCGTCGGGCCGCGCTGGAGCGGAGGCCAGCACGGCGAGCGCGCCAAGCTGGCGTCGTGCTACCGGCGAAGCCTCGAGATCGCCCGCGCCCACCAGCTCGAGAGCATCGCGTTTCCCGCGATCTCGACCGGCGTATACGGCTACCCGCTGCGCGAGGCCGCGGACACCGCGGTGTCGACGATCGCCGAGGAGCTCGCGCCGCACCCCCTGCCGCTGCGGGTGATCCTGTGTACATACGACGCGCTCGCCACGATGATCGCGACCGAGGCACTCGACGCCTTCAAGGCGCAAGCGCCGCGGTGACCGGCCGCCGCGTCCGGTTCAACTACCGGCGAAGCTTCGCCTCCGGCACGAGCTCGCGCGCGTACTTCCTGTCAGCGGCATGGTTCGCGAGCTTGAGCGTCACGAGAAACGCGACGATGAATGCCGCACCGCTGAAGTAAAACACGAACTGGAACGCGGTCCGCGCGTGGCGATATGCCGAGATGCCCTCGGCGTGCGCGGCGGCTGCATCATCGGGCCGTGCGAGCGCGTAGAGCGCCCCGTAGACCGCTCCGCCGACGATCACGGCGACCGTCAGCGCGAGCACCAGCCGCATCAGCCGCCCGCGCGAGTCCCTCAGATCCGGAACGTCATCCATCGCTCGATCGTAACCTCAAGCGCAGGTGTCGGGCTCGGTTCCCGGGCCGTCCGCGGTGTGTTACGACGTGAGCATGATCACCGGTGGTTGCTTGTGTGGCGCAGTTCGGTACGAGCTTGATCTGCCCCTGACCGCGGTGACGTATTGCCACTGCTCGATGTGTCGACGCTGGCACGGCCACGTCGGGGCGTACACGGCGGTCGATCGCGAAGGCTTCCGGATCACCGAGGCCCGCGGGCTGCGCTGGTACGCCTCGTCGCCGAACGTCAAGCGCGGGTTCTGCGCCGAGTGCGGCTCGAGCGTCCTGTTCGACGAAGCGCCGCTGCCGAAGATGGGCCTCTGCGCCGGCACGCTCGACGCACCGACCGGCATCCGCGAGAAGGCGCACATCTACACGGCGAGCAAAGGCGACTACTACGAGATCCCCGGCGGCCTGATCGCGTATGACACGTTTCCGGGCCGGCACTAAACTTCGCTCAATGGGCCCGCGCGAGATCGGACACCGGTGATCGTTCTCGCCGTCCGGCGCGGTGGCGCCATCCGCGCGTCGCAGCGTGATGCCCGACGCACGTTACTGCAAGCTTTCTCCCGATCGCCTAGGGTTCTCCGACGTCTC
>DATBBB010000049.1:0-11374 GCA_036271215.1 Kofleriaceae bacterium
GTCGTGCTGACCGACGAGCTGTTCCGCGACGCGCTGACTCCCGATCGCGCGCTCGCCGCGTTCGCCGCGCTGCCCGCCGACGCCGTGGTCCACGTCGTGGTGCCCGAGCTGCAGGCCGCCGGCCTGGAGCTACCCGACGAGCCCGGCCTCGCGCTGACCGACGCGTACGACGATCAGTTCGCGGCGCTCGCGACTCGCCACCACGGCATCCACGTCGCGTTGAACGTCCCGGCACCCGCCGGCGCCGAGGTCGGCCGCGTGGCCGCGCCGACCGGCGCGCTGGCCGGGAAGCTCGCGGTCGCGGTGCTCGAGCTGGTGCGGCCGATCAAGATCGAGGAGGTCTCGGTCACCGGCTTGACCACCGAGGTCGCCGGCACGCTGCGCGAGGGCGAGGGCGTACGGCTGGTCGACTCGACGGGCTCGCCGCCGTTCGCGATCACGCTGCGCGGCCGGCTGTGGAGCGATCCGATCCACGTCGAGCTGTCGCCGCTCACCGGGTTCTCGCAGCAGACCGCGGCGTTCCTCGCCGGCGCCGGCCACCTCGACGAGCTGTCGCCCGACGAGCAATTCGCGGTCGCCCGCTACGCCGGCGCGGTGTCGCCGGTGACCTCCTATCTCGCGATCGAGCCCGGCACGCGGCCGTCGCCGCTCGGCCTCGAGCGCGGTGGCTACGGCACCGTCGGCTACGGCAGCGGCGGCGGCGGCCTCGGCTACGGCCTCGGCAGCGGCGACCACGGCCTGATCTTGCCGCGCCCCGATCCCGGCGCGCTGATCGACACCGCGCCCTGCGTCGCCCAGCTCCGGCCGCAGGACTACTGGCGCGCCGACCTGACGCTGCAGACGACGAAGGACGAGATCGTCGATGTGATCGTTGACGGTGGTGGCGCTGGCGGCGCGACTGGCCCTAGCGGCCCCAGCGGCCCCAGCGCGCTCACTCGCTGCCTCGTCGAGCAAGCGTGGGCCACGCACCTCGATCCGAGCTGGTTCACCCAGTCACGCGAGGACTTCCACGTCGCGCTCGGCTCGGAGATCTCGCATCCGACGGTGTGGCATCGATAGCCGATCGCTGGTCGGCTGGCGGCCGGGCTCGCTGCCAGGCTGACACGAGTCGCGCGGTCTGAATGTCATCCGGGCGTGCTCGTGTCGCCGTGTCATCACGGTGGCATCGCGGTCCAGCGAGTTAGCGACGGTACGCGACGTGAAACCCGGGCGCGCATGGTCGATTCCGTCTTGTTCGTCCTCGCGATCGCGTCGGCTGTCTACTGGGGGCTGGCCACGCTCTCGGCGATCTTGTTGCAACGCGGCGTGCCGCTGCTGGAGCGGCTCGCGCCACCGACGCCGCAGCGCTGGCCGCGCGTCTCGGTCGTGATCCCGGCGTGTAACGAGGCCGCAACGATCGAGGCGGCGCTGCGGTCGCGGCTCGGCGAGGGCTATCCGGATGCCGAGTACCTCGTCGTCGACGATCGCTCCACCGACGGCACCGGCGAGATCATCGATCGCCTCGCGATCGAGGATGCGCGCGTCGTACCGCTGCACGTTCGCGAGTTGCCGGCCGGCTGGCTCGGCAAGGTGCACGCGATGCACGTCGCGCTCGGCCGCGCGACCGGCGAGTACGTGCTGTTCTCCGACGCCGACGTCCACCACGCGCGCGGGACGCTCCAGCGCGTGGTGGCGCACTGCGAGCAGCACGCGATCGATCACGTCGCCGCGTTCCCCACCGTGTGGTCGACCGCGTTCTGGGTCGACGCCGCGATGACGACGTTCCTGCGCATCCTCATCGTCGCGTCGCGCGCCTGGAAGGTCGCCGACCCGCGCTCGCGGATCTCGATCGGCGGCGGCGTGTTCAACCTCGTGCGGCGCACGGCGCTCGAGCGCGCGGGCGGCCTGGCGCCGCTCGCGATGGAGGTCGTCGACGATGCCGGCCTCGGCCAGCTGCTCAAGTGGTCGGGCGCGCGCGCGTGCGTGGTCAACGCGCGCGGCTTCGTGAAGCTCGCGTACTACACGTCGGTGCGCGAGGCCGTGCTCGGGATGGAGAAGAACGCGTTCGCCGCCATCGGCCGGTTCGATGTCGCCCGGTTCGCGATCGTGCTCGGCTCGATCTGCACGCTCGAGCTCGCCGGGCCGATCGCGCTCGGGCTCGGGGTCGCGCCGCTGCTCGCCGGCGCGACGGTCGGCCTCGCGCTCGCAACCCAGCTCGCGATCGCGCGCTGGATCGATCGCCCGGTCGGCTCCGCGCTGCTGTCGCCGTTCGGCGTCGTGCTGTTCGCGTTCGGCGGCATGCGCTCGATGATCCTGACGTTCCGGCGCGGCGGCATCGCCTGGCGCGGCACGCACTATCCGCTCGCCGCGCTGCGCGCCGGCCGCCGCCTCGTCCACGCATAGCGCATGGCCCTCCGGACGGTCTGTTCAGCATTCTGGACTCCGCAGCCCAAGGCCAAGACCAAGGCCAAGGCCAAGGCCGCCGGGACGACGGTCGCCGGGCTCCACACCGCCGGGTTCACGCCCGATCGCGAGCGGACGATCCGCACCGGCGTCGCGGCGCTCACGCTGTCCGTCCTCGAGTTGCTCGGAAGTCGCGCTAGGGTTTTCGGCGCGAGCGGCTGGTGACCGAAGACCTCGGCGTGATCGAAGCGCACGACTGCCGCGCGGCACTGACCACACCGCCGCCGGGATCATGATCGGCTAAGCTGCCCATCATGGTTCGCCATATCCTCCTGCTGCAGCAACGTCCTGACGCGACCGCCGAAGAGATCGAGGCGTCGCGCGCCGGGCTGGCGGGCCTGGTCGGTCAGATCGCCGGCTTGCTCGACTTTCACTGGGGCTCCAGCTTCGCGCCGGTCGAGCGCGCCGGCGGGTTCACGCACGGCTTCAGCATGGACTTCGCCGATCGCGCGAGCCTCGACGCGTACGGTCCGCATCCGCAGCACCAGGTCGCGGTGGCCAGGGTCCGAGCGGCGTTCGATCGCGTGGTGGTGTTCGACTTCGACCTGTGACCCGCGGATAGCGATACCATGAGGCTGCATGGCTCTCGACTGGGAACCACTGCCGACCCCGAAGCGCGGATACGAAGCCGAGCACGAGAGCCTGGTTCGCAAGCTCGAGCGCGCGGACGGCAGCCTGCGCGAGCAGGCGATGAAGTGGTTCCTCGACATCACCGAGCCGCCGTTCGCGACGATCGGCGCCCCGCGCATCGGCTTCGACCCGGAGGCCGACGAGTGGCTCCGGTCGCGGCTCGAGAAGTCGGGGCGGCTCGCCGAGCTCGCAGAGATCCAGGCCGCCATGCGCGGCGACCACATCCTCGAGATCATGCCGCCGTGTGACGGGTTCCCGGTGTACTCGAACCACCGCGAGGCCGAGCACCTCGATCGCTACTCGTTTCACGCCGAGCTGCTGCACGGGATCGTGAGCGACGACCTCTGGCGGCAAGCCCGCCGGATGCTGCTCGCGCCGGAGCACCGCCGGCTCGCCGAGCAGCTGCTCGACGCCGCGATGCGGTTCGCCGACGACCACGTGCTGCCGAACCACGTCGAGACGATCCGCGAGCCGGTGTTCGCCGAGGGCACGCCGGAGCGCAGCGGCCACATCCTGTTCGCCGCCGCGAAGTGGTGCTGGTACTGGTCCGAGCGCGGCCACGGCCTCGCCGTGATCGACGGGTGAATATCGTCACGGCGTCGCCACCGACCGGCGAGCGAGACTGTCTCGCTCGCGTCTCGCACCGGTCTCGCATCAGGCGCGTTCGCGCGGGCCCCAAGCTGCTGGAACCACGAAGGTCGCCGGCTGGCACGCCGCTGGCTGAGGCCCGGCCCGCCGCGATGTTCGCGCGCAGGGAGAACCGATGCTCGAGAAATGGATGTTGTTAGGAGCCGTGGCAGCCGTGAGCGCGTGCGCGATAGAGACGCCGGGGACGGATCCCGCCGACGAGATGGCGGGATCGGCGAACGAGATGACCGGAACGACGACCGAGGCGCTGTCGGCCTGCGGCTCGATCCCCAAGGCGCCCACGTGTTACCGGCCGCCGGTCTGCACGTCGGACGGCTGGGTGTTCAACCCGGCCGCCGCCGGCACGGCGTGCAGCACGACGGGCGGCACCGGGACGTGCGACGGGCAAGATCCGCCGACCTGCGTGCTACCGGCGCCGCCGCCACCGCCGGCGCCGCCCCAGCCGATCGCGAGCGGCACCGTGCCGCCGGTCTACCGCGGCTGCTGGTCCGACTCGCCGAACCGCTCGCTGCCGACCATGATCGGCGCCAGCGGGTACACGGTCGAGTCGTGCGCGGCGGCGCACGGCAGCCACCACTACATCGGCCTGCAGGCGTACGGCCAGTGCTTCGTCGGCGACGCGATCGGCGCGACCCAGCTGCCCGACGCGACCTGCTACACGCCGTGCACCGCGAACTCCAGCGAGATCTGCGGCGGCGGGTGGGCCAACAGCGTCTACGAGGTCGGCACCGCGACGTTCCAGTACGCCGGGTGCTACAGCGACTCGGCGACCCGCGCGCTGCCGGTCGAGCTCGACACCAACGGCGCGTCCACGATCGAGGCCTGCATCGCGGCCGCCGCGAAGGCCGGCTACAGCTACGCCGGGCTCCAGTACTACGGCCAGTGCTTCGCCGGCAACTCGCTCGGCTACAGCCGGCTGTCGGAGTCGAGCTGCAACACGGCGTGCACCGCGAACGGCGGTGAGGCGTGCGGCGGCTCGTGGGCCAACAGCGTGTACCAGATCATCCGGCCCGCGGCCCCGGCCGGCGTCGCCGGCCTGCCGCAGGGGCTCACCGGCGGCCTCGCGCACGTCAACCACAGCTGCACGGTCAGCCTCAACGCGTTCGTGACGGTCGGCAAGGCCGTCGTCGGGATCGCGACCGGGTGCAGCACGGCCGCCAGCTGCGTCGTCGCCGTGGCGACCCAGGCCGTGAACGTCTACACCACCGCGCAGGGCGGCGGCTTCGTGTCGTGCGGGAGCCCCAACGTGTTCCGCAGCGGTGGCGTGCTGGCGACCGGCGCGACCACGCCGGTGCAGACGCTGCTCCTGTCCGGCGGCCAGCTCACCGTCCAGGGCGCTCCGGGCTGGCTGACGCAGTCCGACGGCGACCGCGGCAACAGCGCGAACTTCGGGTTCTACCACCAGGAGCTCACCACCGCGGGCAGCGGGCTGACCGACGGCACGCTGGGCGATCGGCTCCGCCTGCCGCGCGGCGCCGCGTGCGGCTTCCACCACACGCAGAACACCCCGTTCATCCAGCCGGCAGGCCAGCAATCGACCTGCATGGGCCACGATCCGGCGGCCAGCGGCCCGCTCGGGACCGGCGATTGCCCGGTCGGCTGGGTCGCGAAGAACCAGTTCGATATGAGCTCGGGCGACGGTAGCGCCGCGTGCGGCAACCTGGCCAACCAGGCGCACTGCGGCTACTTCGCGTGGTGCGAGTACGTCGATCCGCACGGCTACTGCGACGGCGATGCGAGCTGCATGGCGAACGCGCGCACGGCGGGCTACGCGATCGGGATCTCGAGCGACGCGTACCCCGAGGGCGTGGAGAGCTACGGCGGCGCGACGACCGCGAACGCGCCGTGCCCGACCGGGTTCTCGCGCACCAACTTCTACGATGACGGCCAGCCGGCCGGCGTGGGGCTGTCGTGGTGCGCGCCGCTGCCCAACCTGCCGCAGGGCTTGACCGCCGGGCTGGCCTACGTGGGGAGCTTTGGCCAGGTCATCGGCGCCGCCGCCTACGAGGCCCTGACCCCGTCCGGCAACGGCGACGGCTTCGTGCTGCGCAGCGACGGCGACGTCGGCATGCCGAGCAACACCGGGTTCTATCACCAGGAGCTCGCCTCGGGCGGCCTGACCGAGGCCAGCACGTCGGCCTCGTTCAAGCTGTTCCCGGGCACGGCGTGCGGGTTCCACCACACGCTGAACGATCCGGGCCGGACCTGCATGGGCTACGACCCCGCGAACAATCAATGTCCGGGTGGCTGGCTGCCCCGCAAGCACTTCGACATGAGCTCGGGCAGCGGCTACTACGTGTGGTGCGAGTACCAGGACCCGAACAACCTGTGTACCAACCCCGCGGCGCCGCCGTTCCCCAACATCACCGACTGCCTGTCGCTCGCGCGCGACAGCGGCTACGCGAACACGGTGACCAGCAACACCGACGCCGCCGGGTTCGCCGCGATCACCAACGGGACCTGCATCGCCGGGTGGACCGCGACGCCGTACTTCGACTCCGGGCGGCCGTCCGGGAGCGGGCTGGCGTTCTGCCTCGCGCCGTGATCGCCGGGTGACCGCCGGATGACCGCCGGATGACCGCCGGATGACGGCGAGCTACCGGTGCGCGCGCTCCCAGGTCGCCAGCTCGTCGCGCGCGTCCTTGCCGTCGGGGCCGGACGCGTCGAGCAGCGCGTGGGCCTGGCGCGCCTGATCGCGCGCGGCCGCGCGATCGCCGGTGCGGTCGTAGGCGTTCGCCAGGTAGGTCCGGTACAGGCCGCGATCGACGTGGTTGAGGCCGCCCGGATCGAGGCTCGCCAGCGCGCGCGCCAGCTCGGCGATCGCGCGCCGCGGATCGCCCAGGCCGAGCCACACCCGCCCCAGGTTGCCGCGCACGATCGCCGCCTCGGGGCTGGCCTCGCCGCGCAGCTGGATCAGCGCGGCCAGCGCGGCCTCGAGCTCGGGGCGGGCCTCGGCGAACCGGGCCTCGGCGAACAGCGTGGCGCCGATGTGGCCGTGGCACTTGGCGACCCACAGCGGGACCCCGCTCGCGGTGTAGCGCGCGAGCGCATCGCGGTAGCCGGCGAGCGCGTCGTCCTCGTGGCCCGCGTCGTCCTCGTGCTCGCGGGCCTCGGCGATCCGGAACACCAGCGCGGCGACGTCGGCGTGGTCGTGCCCGAGCTTGGCCTCGGCGATCGGCAACAGCGCGGCCAGCGCCTCGCGCGCCGCGGTGCGGTGGCCGAGCTCGCTGTCGAGGATCGCGAGGCTGGTGTGGGCCTCGAGGCACGGCTTGGCGTCGCGCGGCAGCGTGCGATCGCAGATCGCGGCGGCCTGGGCCATCGCGTCGCGCGCGAGCTGCGGCCGCTCGCTCGTGTCGTAGACCACCGCGAGGTTGTGCAGATCGTTGACCAGGTTCGGATCGTCGGCGTCGCCGATCACCGCCCGCCGGCTGGCGATCAGCCGCGTGAAGATCCGCTCGGCGTCGGCGAGCCGGTGGGCCTGGACGTACATGCCGCCGACCCGGCCCTGGGCCGACCAGCCCTTGCGGCTGTCGGGCTCCGCGATCAGCGCCAGCGCCTGCTCCGCGTGGTGGATCGCGTCGGCGACGTGCTGCTGCCGGAGATCGATCTGCGACATGTAGCCGAGCGCCGTCGACTCGATCTCCGGGTCGTGGACCCGCTCGCCGATCGCCTTGACCTGCTGGGCGAGCGCGGCGGCGAGCTCGACGTGCTCGAGCGTGTTGAGCTCGACGTGCAGCCGGGTGGTCAGGATGTCGGCGCGCAGCCGATCGGCGCCGGCGCGCTCGGCGGCGGTGAGCGCCTGCTCGGTCAGCGCCAGGATCTCGGCGGTCCTGGTCTGCAGCACCAGGAGCTGGGCGTGGTCGTACAGCGCGCGGGCGCGGACCGGCTCGTAGCCGGTGGCCTCGGCGCGCGCGACGACGTCCGGAAACGTCCGCGCGATCTCGACGTACTTGCCGTCGCGCGCGCTCGCCATCGCGGTGTCGAGCTCGGCCTCGACCGCGGCGATCGCGGCGCGCCGCGCCGGATCGGCGGGCATCGCCATGACGTCGTGCAGCCGGGCGACGTCGGCGCAGTCGTCGACCCGCCCGAGCGCCGCGGCGCTGTCCGCCGCGCGCGGCACCGCGGTGCGGTCGGCGTGCCCGAGCCAGCTCACGAAGTTGCCCAGCTCCGCGGTCCGGCGATCGAGGCAGGTCATCCGCAGATCGAGCGTGGCCGGGCTCTGCTCGCCGGTGACCCGCGCCGCGCGGCAGGCCGCGATCCGCATCTCGGCGATCCGCCGGGTCCGGCCGTCGAGCTCGGCCGCGACGCCGCGCCAGCTCGCCGCCGCCTGTGGCGCCCCGGTCGCGGCGAACGCCGCGGCGAGCGGGATCGCGATCGCGGGGTTCCACACCGCGCGGACCGGGGCGTCGACGCCGAGGCACAGCGCGTCGGCCGGCGCGCGGCCGCCCGCCCAGATCACCGTCGCCGCGGCCGCGATCACCGCGGCTGCGCCGGCCCCGGCCGCGACCCGCGCCTGGCGGCGGCGCAGCCAGCGCCACAGCCGCGTGCCCAGGCCGTAGCGGTGGGCCGCCACCAGCCGGCCGGTCTGGTAGCGCCGCAGATCGTCCGCCAGCTCGGCGGCGCTCGGGTAGCGCTGGTCGGGCGC
This sequence comes from Kofleriaceae bacterium, assembly GCA_036271215.1. Taxonomy (GTDB): domain Bacteria; phylum Myxococcota_A; class Polyangia; order Haliangiales; family Haliangiaceae; genus JABFXX01. The sequence continues at coordinate 8,366 of DATBBB010000049.1, forward strand.
ACGCGCCATCGCCTTGCCGACGATCGCGGCGAGATCGCGCGGCACGCGGGGCTCGCGCGCGTCGATCGCCGGGGGCGGCCCGCTCGCGACCTGCGCCAGCGTGGCGTCCGCGTCGGCTCCCGGGTACGGCACGTCGCCGGTCAGCACGTGGTACAGCATCGCGCCGAGCGCGTAGACGTCGGTGCGGCGATCGACGCTCGCCCCGCTCGCCTGCTCCGGCGCCATGTAGGCCGGGGTCCCGACCACCGCGCTGTGGCCGGTGAGCGCGGCGTCATCGAGCGGCGCGGGCTCGCCGGTCGCGAGCTCGGGCGGCGCGCCGTCGACCAGCTTGCCCAGCCCCCAGTCGATCACCGCGACCTCGCCGAACGCACCGATCACGACGTTGCCCGGCTTCAGATCGCGGTGGATCACGCCCTGCGCGTGGGCGTAGGCCATCGCGTCGGCCACGGTGGTGACCGTCGCGAGCAGCACGACGCGATCGTCGAACGAGGCGGTGCGCGCGAGCCGCGCCGCGAGGGTCTCGCCGTCGACCAGCTTCATGGTGTAGAACGGCGAGCCCTCGTGATCGCGGCCGGCGTCGTGGATCGAGACGATCGAGGGGTGCTCGAGCTGCGCGAGCACCAGCGCCTCGCGCTCGAGCCGGGCATCACCGGCCGCGCCGAGCGAGCGCTTGAGCGCGACCTTGCGGCCGAGCTTGCGATCGATCGCGATCGCGATCCGGCCGCCGCCGCCGCGCGCCAGCTCGGCGATCAGCGCATAGCGCTGCGGGTCGTCGGTGCCCGGCACGTCGAACGCGACCCCGGTGGCCGGGACCACCTCGTCGGCCGTGATCGTCCGATCCTCCGGCGAGGTTGGCTCGCGCGCACGGATCGCCACCGCCCCAGTGTGCAATACCGGCGAGCGGCCGCGCAACCGCCGCGCCGCCGTCCTAGCGCCGAAACGCGGCGAGGTCGATCGCGAACCGGCGCACCCAGCGATGGACCTGCATCCGGTCCTTGTCGAGCGCGCGGGCGACCGCGGCGATGTTGCCGCGGTGGGCCTCGAGTAGCCCGACCAGCCGGGCGCGCAGCGCGTCGTCGTCGTCGTCGTCGAGCGGTGGCGGCAACGACGCGGCCGCCGCGGCAGCCACCGGGCGCGGCGCCCGCTCGAGCGCGAGATCGCCGGCGTCGATCGCGCGGTCCTCGGCGAGCGCCACCGCCAGGGCGAGCGCCCGCTCGAGCTCGCGCACGTTGTACGGCCAGGCGTGGCGATGCAGCAGGCGGGCGGCCGGCGGGGTGAACCGCGCGCGCCCACCACCCGGGCGGCGCGCCAGCAGCGCGCGCACCAGCAGGCCGAGATCCTCGCGCCGCCGGCGCAGCGGGAGCAGCTCGATCGTGAGCCCGAACAGCCGGGCGTACAGGTCGCGGCGGAACGCGCCGTGCTCGACCAGCTCGTCGAGCGGGCGGTGCGTGGCGGCGCAGAACCGGACGTCGACCTTGATCGCGCGGGTCTCGCCGAGCGGCAGGACCTCGTGCTCCTGCAGCACGCGGAGGAACGCGGCCTGCGAGCCGGCCCGCAGCTCGGCGATCTCGTCGAGGAACACGGTGCCGCGGTCGGCGCCGCGCACCAGCCCGGGCCGATCGGCGAGCGCGCCGGAGTACGCGCCGCGGCGGGCGCCGAACAGCTCGGCCTCGACCAGGGTCTCGGGCAGCGCGCCGCAGTTGACCGCGATGAACGCGCCCGGCCGGCCCGACCGGGCGTGGAGCGCGCGGGCCACCAGCTCCTTGCCGGTGCCGGTCTCGCCGAGGATCAGCACCGGGACGTCGGTGTCCGCGATCCGGTCGAGCCGGGCGAACGCGGCGCCGAGCTCGGCGGAGAACGTCGCGAGCTCGCCGTCGGCGTGCGCGAGTTGATCGGCGGTGACGTCGGGCGGCCCGGGTGGCGCGGGGGCGACCCGGAACACGAACAGCGTGTGGCCGAGCTCGAGCAGATCGCCGTCGCCGAGCACGCCCCGGCGGGCCGGCGCGCCGTTGATCACGCAGCCGTTCTTCGACGCCGCGTCGTCGAGCGTCCACGCGAGCCCGCGGCGGACCAGCCGGCCGTGGTCCGCCGACATCCGCGGATCGGGGATGTGCAAGGTCAGCCGGCGCGCCGCCGCGTCGCGCTCGATCCGCGCCGGCCCGCGCGCGAACCGGACCTCGTCGAGCTCTGCCAGCACGTGGCGCGCCGGCGCCGCGCTCGGCCGATCGCAGTGCATCGACAGGATCAGCTGCGCGACCGGCGGGGCCGCCGGCTCGCTCGGACCGCCGCCCGCCGCCAGGGTGCTGATCGTCGCGCTGCTCAGGGTCGCCATTGAACCACACCTGCCCAGGTGCACGCCCGCCCGGAGCGTGGAACACTCGGGCGGTGACCATCGCTTGCTGCTCCGGAACGTCACGTCGCCTCGATCCCGATGAGAGCTAGAGTTCCGCCATGGAGCTGACCATCCGAGCGCTGGACCGGGCCCGCGACCGCCGCGGCGTCGAGGCGATCGACACCGCGTTCGAGACCGACGTCGTGTTCGATCTGGTGACCACCGCGCGCCGGCTCGAGCTGGTCGAGCGCCGGCTCGCGCGGCCGCTGATCAAGCGCTACGAGATCGGCGAGATCTTCGCGGCGTGGTCGCGCTGGGACCGCGGCTGGGTCGCCGAGGAGGCCACCGGCGGCGCGCGGCCGACGATCCGCGGGGTCGCGGTGGTCGAGTACGAGCCGTGGCACACCCGGCTGATCCTGTGGTTCCTGTACATCGATCCCGCGTGGCGCCGGCACGGGGTCGGCCGCGCCCTGCTCGCCGAGGCCGAGGCCTACGGCCGCAGCGAAGGCGCCAGCCACGCGTGGCTCGAGACCAGCAGCGTCAACGTGCCCGGCGTGGCGGCGTACGAGCGGCTCGGCTACTCGCTGTGCGGCGCCGACCGCCTGTTCTACGGCGACTACATGCCCGGCGAGGTCGCGATCTACCTGGCGAAGCCGCTGTAGGCGCCGGCGCGAGCG
>DATBBB010000050.1:0-3439 GCA_036271215.1 Kofleriaceae bacterium
CCCGGCGTTCATCCGCGACGCCGTATCGTGGGGCGCCGGACCCCGCGCGTCGCAGTTCCTGATCCTCGCCGCCAAGGCGCGCGCGATCCTCGGCGGCCGGTTCGCGGTGGCGACCGAGGACGTCGCCGCGCTCGCCCGCCCCACCCTGCAGCACCGGTTGATCCTCAACTACCGCGCCGAGGCCGAGGGCATCCGCGCCGGCGACCTGGTCGATCGCCTGCTCGCCACGGTCTCGCCCTAGCCTGGCGCCCCGAGCCCCGCATGAGCGAGCCGCGGTCTCCCGACAACGCGCAGCCGGCAGCCTCGGCCGCATCCCCCGCAGCCCCGGCGGCTTCGGCAGCTTCGGCCGCAGCACCGGCAACCCCGGCAGCTTCAGCGGCGGCCCCGGCAGCTTCGGCGGCAACCCCGGCAGCTTCGGCCACGGCCCCGGCGGCGCCAGGCCGTGCGCCCGGGCTCGATCCGGCGCAACTCGCGCGGCTCGGCAGCCTGCCGATCCAGGCCCGCGTGATCGTCGAGGGCGCGCTGTCCGGCATGCACCGCGCGGCGGTCCACGGCTCGTCGGTCGAGTTCGCCGAGCACAAGGAGTACTCGCCCGGCGACGAGCTGCGCCACGTCGACTGGAAGGCGTACGCCAAGCTCGATCGCTATTACGTCAAACAGTTCGAGCAGGAATCCCAGCTCACTGTCTACCTCGTGCTCGACGCCTCGGCGTCGATGTCGTTCGCCGGCGGCGGGATCGCCAAGCTGCAGTACGCCGGCCTCGCGCTCGCCGCGCTCGCCTATCTCGTGATCCAGCAGCAGGACAAGGTCGGCCTGGTCGCATGCGGCGATCGGCAGCTCGAGACCATCGTGCCGCCCCGGGCGCGCACCACTCACCTGCACGATCTGATGTCGGTGCTCGAGTCGATCCTCGCCCGCGGTGGCACCGGCGACGAGTCGCCCGCCGCCGCGCTGTCGCGGATCGCCGAGCTGACCCGGCGCCGCCGCGCGCTGATCGTGCTCGCGTCCGATCTGTTCGATCCCGACGATCGCACGCTGACCCTTTTGACCCAGCTGCGCGCCCAGCGCCACGACGTCTCGGTGCTCCACCTGATCGATCCCCACGAGCGCAGCTTCCCGTACGACGGCCTGACCCAGTTCGAGGCGCTCGAGACCGCCGGCAAGATGCTGGTCAACCCGGCCGCGATCCGCCACGACTACCTCGAGCGCATGGAGGGCTTCCTCGCCCGCACCCGCGGCGTGCTCACCGCCGCCGGCGTCGACTACCACCTCGCGCAGACCGATCAGCCGCTCGAGCGGACCTTGCTCGAGCTGCTGATCGCGCGGTCGCGGCTCGGCCCGGCGCGGAGGGCGCGCTAGTGGGCTTCCTCGCGCCGCTCATGCTCGTCGGGACCATCGCGCTCGCGGTGCCGATCGCGATCCACCTGATCGGCCGCCGGCGCGCGCGGGTCGTCAAGTTCGCCGCGCTCGACTTCCTGCTCGCGACCAAGCGGCGCACCGCCCGCCGGTTCCGGCTGCGCGAGCGCATGCTGCTGATCGTCCGCGCGATCGCCTGCGCGGCGGTCGCGATCGCGCTCGCCAAGCCGTACACGTCGTGCGCGCGCAAGGGCCCGCAGGTCACCCGCGGCCCGCAGGCGGCGATCCTGGTGATCGATGACTCGTTCGCCGCCGGCTACGTCGTCGACGGCCGGCCGTGGCTGCGCGCCGCCACCGACGAGGCCCGCCGGATCCTGACCCAGCTCGGGCCCGAGGCCGAGGTCGCGATCGTCCGCGCGGCGGAGGGCGCCGACCACCCGACCGAGCTGACCCGCGATCACCTGCGGCTCCGCGATCAGCTGCTCGCGCTCGAGCCCAGCGCCCGCCCCGCCGACACCACGCGCGCGCTCGCCCGCGCCGCCCAGCTGCTCGCCGCGTCGAGCCACGCCCGCAAGACCGTGTTCCTGATCTCGCTGCTCGCGAAGACCGGGCTGCGGCCCGACGACGCGCCGTGGGGCAAGGACGGCCCGATCCTCGTGGTCAGCGACCTGCGGCCCGCCAAGCTGCCCAACCTCGCGATCACCGCGCTGCGCGGCGACCCCGATCCGGGCGCGGCGACCCGCGGCGTGGCGTTCGACGCCGAGGTCGGCAACTTCTCCGATGTCGCGAGCAAGGTCGAGCTGTCGCTCGCGATCGCCGACCGCGTGGTCGCCCGCGGCACCCTGGCGCTCGGCCCCGGCGAGCGCAAGACCAAGCACTTCCTGGCCGCGCTGCCGGCCGGCCTGCGCGCCGCCGACGCCCAGGTCTCGCTGTCGGGCGACGGCCTCGCGATCGACGACCGGCGCTGGGTCCGCGCCTCGCTGCGCGACCGGGTGCGGGTCCTGATCGTCGACGGCGATCCGCGCACCGTGCGCCACGATGACGAGGTGTTCTACCTCGAGGCCGCGCTGCGCCCCGGCGATCGCGAGGACAGCGGGACCTCGGTCCGCGTGATCACCGCCGAGGAGCTCGCCGGGGTCGAGCCCCGCGCGCGCGGCACCGCCGCCGCGATCGACCTCGACGAGTTCGACGTCGTGATCCTCGCCAACGTCGCCGCGCTGCCGGTCGCGCGGGTCAACATCCTCGCCGACTGGGTCCGCGCCGGCGGCGGCATCCTGGTCTCGCCCGGCGACCACGTCGACCCGGCGGCCTACGACCGCACCATGCTGCCGCTCTTGCCCCAGGGCCTGCGCGATCCGATCGACACCACGTGGGGCGCGCCGCCCGAGGAGCGCGACAGCCGCGCGCTTCACCTCGTCAAGTGGGAGGCTGACCACCCGATCTTTACGCCGTTCTCCAAGGCTGCCCCCGAGCTCGCCGACGCCAAGTTCTTCCAGATCTCGCTGCTCGGTCCCACGACGTCGGCCGACCGCAAGGTGCTCGCGCGGTTCACCAACGGCGCTGCCGCGCTGGTCGAGGCCTCGATCGGCGCCGGCCGCACCCTCCTGTTCACCTCGACCCTCGATCGCGACTGGAACGACCTGCCGATCCACCCCGGGTTCCTGCCGCTGATGCAGCAGGCGGTCCGCCACCTGGCGCGCAAGCACGCCGCGTTCGGCGACACCGACCACGCGGTCGGCAGCTCGGTGGTCCTGCCGACCGGCGACCTCAAGAAGCTCGAGATCCGCGGCCCCGACGGCGTCGGCGCGGTGTTCGAAGGCGAACGGCTCGCCGGCCGGTCGAGCGTGCGCTACGGCCGCACCGATCGCCCCGGCGTCTACCGCGTGATCGGCACCGACCAGACCGGCTCGACCCACGAGCGCGACGAGCTCGCCTTCGTGGTCAACCTCGACGCCCGCGGCTCCGACCTCACCGCCGCGCCGCCCTCGGCCCTGCCGCCGTCGGGCACCGGCACCGGCGACGCCCCGGCCGACAGCGAGCACCGGATCGAGCTGTGGCACGCGCTCGCGGCCGCCGTGCTGCT
>DATBBB010000051.1:0-29936 GCA_036271215.1 Kofleriaceae bacterium
GACGACCAAGGCGAACCCGCAGTTCGACTACGACAAGGACGAGCTGACGCCCGAGGATCGCGCGGTGCTCGATCAGCTCGCGACCTGCCTGACCAGCGGCGCGCTCAAGGGCAAGGCGATCTCGCTGATCGGCCGCGCCGATCCGCGCGGCACCGAGGAGTACAACCTCGGGCTCGGGTCGCGGCGCGCGGCCTCGGTCAGCCAGTACCTCGGCCGGCTCGGCGTCGCCGAGCCGCAGATGGCGGTCACCACGCGCGGCGCGCTCGAGGCGACCGGCACCGACGAGTCGAGCTGGAAGCAAGATCGCCGCGTCGACATCCAGCTCAGGACCAACTGAGCAGATCGACTCGCGCTGCGAGGTGGGTGAAGACGCGCGGTGGGGGTGAATGGCGCGACGCGCTGCGAGGTGGGTGAATCGCGCGACGCGACGCGCGGTGGGGTGAACAGATCGACACGCGCTGCGAGGTGGGTGAATCGCGCGACGCGACGCGCGGTGGGGTGAATGGCGTGGCCTCGGCCACGCCAGAGGGGCCGGGAAGGGCCCCTCTCGATCGACGCGGGCCATGCTAGGCTCGTCCGCGAGATGGCGCTGGAGCATGTCGCGCAGGGGCAGACCCGGTTCTTCACCCCGGGCGTGGCCCCCGACCCGCGCGGGATCCTGCTCGGCCGGTACTGCCTGATGACGTTCCCCACGCTCGAGGGCGCGGTGTCGTGGTTCCGGCTGTACTCGTCGGAGGCCGCGCTCGACGAGCTGCTGGCGAACCTGACGATCGTCAAGTGCAAGACCGTGCTCGGCAGCCGCGAGATCATCGTGCAGATCCCGGCGGTCTCCTCGTATGCCGCGGACCGCGCGGCGCGGCTGTGCCGGCTGGTCGGCGGCACGATCTACACCGGGACGGCGAAGCACTTCGTCAAGTACCGCGACGATCGCTCGCCGTACGGCTACGACGCGGTCGACATCGGCACGATGCCGGCGACCACCGACTTCATGGTGCACGGCGACGAGTTCGCCCAGGGCTACCTGCGCGAGGGCGAGCTGCCGTTCGCCCGGCTACTGTTCCGGCTGTCGATCCGCAAGCTGCCGGGCGGCGAGCACCTCGATGCCGAGGACCGCAGCGAGCTGTACCTCGCGGTCGCGCGCGGGCTGTCGGACGGCATCATCCGCTACCTGTGGCGCAACCGGGTCGAGGCCCAGGCCGGGCTGTTCACGCCGGGCGCGTCGAGCGCGTTCGACGATCACTCGCGCGACCGCGGCTACATGCTGATCCGGGTCCGCGCGCTGCCCGAGCGGATCCTCGCGCTGTTCCTCGGCACGCCCGGGATCGACGTGTTCCGCCCGGCCGGCGCCCACGCCGCGGTCGCGGTCGGCTACCAGCACCCGATCGATCTCGCGTCGTGCGCGTCGGTGTTCCCGGCCGAGTCGTTCCACGTGTTCTGGCCCGGCGATCGGGTCGACGTGCTGCCCGGACCGATCGCGCTCAGCGACATCGCCGATCTGACGCGGGTCGATCTGCAGCTCGACCGGCCGCGCGATCCGCTGCCGCACACCGGCGATCCGGCCGACGCGATCGGCGTCGAGCTCAAGCTCGCGGCGGCGATGGGCCCGCCGCGCCGGGTCGTCGCGACGCTGATCATGCTCGAGCACGCCGCGCGGCTCAAGCGGATCCTGTTCGCGCTGCCGCCGGTGTCGCTGCGCGGCCACCGGGTCGCGGTCACCGAGCGCGGCATCCTGGTGATCGGCTCGGAGAACCTCGACGTGATCCCGCTGGGCCAGCTGCTGTGCGAGCTGACCCCCGGCCTGCTCGTGCCGCTCGGCATGGACATCGTGCCGCGGGTGTCCGCGGAGGTCCTCGCCCGCGCGCTCGGCCACCAGTCGGGCGTGGTCACCGTGTTCACGACCGACAACCGGCCGTTCCAGGTCGGCGAGGGCTCGTTCACGACCCTCGAGCGCCGGTCGCTCGCCAAGCTCGAGGTCCAGCAGGCCGCGGTCGACGACTACGGCGCCGCGCCGCCCGCCGAGGCCCAGGTGATCAACGATGCGGTCGGCCGGTTCGCGCTGTGGGGGTTCCCCGACGCGCCCGATCACAAGCTGCTGCCGCCGGGCAAACCGCGCGAGTAGCCCGATGGCGCGCCCGCACGTCCGCGACTTCCTGACTCACTTCGTGCGGCCGCTGGTCGCCGGCGGCGAGGTCCACGTCGGCCCACCGATCCCGGTCGAGGACGTCGAGCGCTGGGACCGCGAGCTGGGCGACGCCAGCGTCGAGCTGGTCGCGGTCGACGAGGCGCGCCACGCGGTGCTCTCGACCCTGGTGTGCCGGCCGCCGGCGTTCGTGCTCGAGGCCGAGGACCTCGCGCTCGCCGCGGGGCTGCACAACGCGCTGTTCCTGGTCCACCCGCGCGCCGAGGAGTGGTCGGTCAGCGATCGCACGCGCCGCAAGATCATCGACACCGCGCTGGTCCAGGTCAGCCAGCCGCTGACCCACAACCGGACCCGCGTGATGGCGCGCCACGCCTTGCTCCACAACCTGTTCCACCTCACGCGCAGCGACGTGACGGTGTCGTGGTGGACCGGCCGGGCGCGGTTCCAGGGCCAGCGGCCGCCGGCCCGGCTCACCGCGTGGCGCGGCGTGCGCCGGGTCCGCGAGGACGTCACGGTGGTCGACTTCGAGGAGCTGCTCGCGGTGCCCGACACCGCGCCGGTGGTCGCGACCTTGCTGCGCCGCACGCCGCTGACCCAGCTGCTCGACGCCCACCCCGGCGCGCCGCCGCTGCACTGGGAGGACGCGGTGTTCCTGCTGCGCGACGCCGAGCTCGCGCGGGCGATCGCGTATCGCCTGGTGCCCGAGGCCGGGCCGCGCGATCAGATCGCAGGTCCGGCGCGGCTCGCGGCGGCGTTCGAGCAGATGCTCGAGCGGACGCCCGACGAGGCCGACGTGCGCGCGGTCGCGGCGTTCCTCGTCCACCTCGGCGCGTTGTTCTGCTTCGGCGAGCTCGGGTTGCGCGAGGCCGCGGCCAAGAGCCCGCTGATCTCCACGGTGCTCGCCGCCGAGGCCGCCGGGCAACGGCCGCGCGGGCTCGCCACGCTGTTCGCGCTGCCCGGAGCGCTGGCCGCGGTCGATCCGCGGCTCGCGCTGCCGCCGGGGATCACGCAGATCCCCGCGCTGACCGCGCGCTGGCGCGCCCATCGCAGCCAGGCCTGGGAGCTGCTCGGGGATGCGGTGATCGACGCGCTCGCCGCGCGGCTGCGCCGTCACCTGCGGCCGATGCCGTTGCCCGACGTCGCGGCGACGGCGTAGTCAGCCCGGTCTGGCGCTATCCGACGCTGGCCGGGTGCCGGTCGGGCGCAGGCGGGCGCTGGCGGGCGCTGGCCGGGCGCTAGTTATGGCGATCTTCGATCGCTTCGCGGGTGGCGCGGATCGCCTCGCGAATGTGGCCGACCGCGCGGTCGCGCATGCCGTGCGAGTACGCGTTGTCCTCGCGCTGCTCGATGTCGTGCGCGGCCTTGTCCATCATGTCCATCGCGCGGCGCATCCGGTCGCGGTGGTGCACGTTGGCGTCGATCGGCGGGTGATCATTGAGCGGCTTGCCGTCATCGATCGCGGCGTCCTTGATCTCGTGGATCGCGGCGTCGATCTGGCTGATCGCGCGGTTCTCGTCCCACTTGACCTCGGCGCCGCGGGCCGGCTTCTCGAGCAGCGCGCGGGCGTGGCGGAGGTCCGACAGCGCGTGGAGGTACGCCGGGTGAGCGGCCGGAGCCGGCGGCGGCGGGGGCGGGGGCGGGGCTTCATGCAGCGCGCGGGCGTCCTCGATGCCTTCGCGGATCAGCCGATCGGCGTTGGCGATGTGCTCGATCGAGCGGACGCGGAGCCGGTGGACCTGGCTCGACGGGCTGTCCTCTTCCTCGGAGACGTCGTTGCGGGCCTTGGTGACCAGCTCGAGCGAGCGCTGCAGCCGGCCGCCCCAGGTCGGGCGATCGAGCGGCTCGTGATCGCTGATGTTCTTGCCGTCGTCGATCGCGGCGTCCCTGATCTCGCGGATCGCGGCGTCGATCTCGGCGACCGCGCGCTTCTCGTCCCACTTCACGACGACGTTGGCCGGTCGCTCGAGGAACGCGCGCGCCATCCGCAGATCGGACAGCGCGTGCAGGTACGCCGGATGGCTCCCTGCGGGCATCGGGGCGGGCGGCGGCGGGGCCGGCTGAGCGACCGGTGCGGGTGGCGGGGGTGCCGGCTGGGCGGGCGGCGGGACCGTCCGGACAGTGGCGGTGCAAGCGCCGAGAACGAACGCGGTCAACAGGACAAGGCGATTCATGGAGTCTCCTTAGGGAACGAGAGGTTCTTCGAGGGCCACCCTCTGTGCACGGCGCGCGCCTACGCGCAGTGGCTATGTACGCGATCCTCCTATGGCCGATCGCGGCGCGGATGGGTCATCCCGCCGCGACGAGGCGATCTGTCCCGTGAGTGGGCCCGTGAGTTGGGCGCTATGTCCCAGATATCCTTGTGCTGAGCGGGTCGCCCGGGCGGGGATTTCCGGCCGGCCCGGCGGACACTTCACCAACGGTTCCGGGGTAATGTCGGCCCGCCCGATGGTCGCGCCGCCCACCACTCCGCGAAGCTTTGCCGTCGACGTCGCGCGCGCCTCGGCCGCGTTTCAGGAGCTCGCGCGCCAGATGGGCACGCAGTTCCTCGACAAGCAAGAGATCATCCGGTTGATGACGGTGTCGGCGATCGCCGGCGAGCACATGGTCATCGTCGGTCCGCCCGGCACCGCGAAGTCCGCGATGATCGACATGTTCTCGAAGCTGATCGACGCCCGGTACTTCGAGTACCTGCTGACCCGGTTCACCGAGCCCAACGAGCTGTTCGGCCCGGTCGACATCTCGGCGTTCCGCGAGGGCCGCTACACCCGGCGGCTCGAGAACATGCTGCCGACCGCCGAGATCGTGTTCCTCGACGAGATCTTCAAGTCGAACTCGGCGATCTTGAACTCGCTGCTCCACGTCATCAACGAGCGCAAGTTCCAGAACGGCCCCGAGGTCGTGCAGGTGCCGCTGATCTCGCTGTACGCGGCCTCGAACGAGGTGCCCAACGACGACAACCTCGCGGCGATGTTCGATCGCTTCCTGGTCCGCGTGCTGTCGGACAACCTCGACAGCTACCACTTTCACGAGCTGATGAAGAAGGGCGTGGCGCTCGAGCTGCGCAAGATGACCGGGCGATCGTTCTCGACCTCCGGCGACGCGGCGGGCCGGTCGGGGGGCGAGCTGCGGCCGGTGATCTCGGCGCGCGAGTTGCGCCAGATCCAGCAGAACTTCGACAAGTTCATGCAGTTCCCCGAGGAGTTCCTGACCAAGTACAAGGGCCTCGTGTTCCAGATCCGGTCCGAGGGCATCTCGGTCTCGGACCGCCGCGCGGTCAAGCTGCTCAAGCTGTTCGCGGCGTCCGCCGTGTTCGACGGCCGGACCCGCGTCCACGATGGCGACTTCTTCATCCTGCGCCACATCTGGAACAACCTCGATCAGGTCGAGCTGCTCGAGGAGATCGTGAACCCGGTGGTCGACTCGTACTACCGCGAGCACCCCGACGAGCGCCGGTTCATCGGTCCGTCGGCGAGCCTCGATGATCTGCTGACCGAGCTGGGGCTGATCCGCGAGCTCCTGACCTCGGGCGGCGAGCTCTCGGACATCCAGCTGTTCAGCCAGCTCAAGAACCTCAACGAGATCAAGGTCGCGCTCGCGGCGCTGCCCGGCGAGGCCGCGGCGCGGATGATCCGCGAGGTCGATCAGCTGCTCGAGACCGTGTTCGCGTCGTCGAAGTTCGGGCTGTAGCGGCTCAGGTCGCCGGCGCGTCGAACCGATCGGCGAGCGCCGACAGGATCCAGTCCCAGCCGTCCTCGTGCTGGCGGCCCAGCTCGTCGTCGGGGAGGTTCTTGTGGACCAAGGTGACGACCGTCCGGCCGTCGGACGGATCGCCGCTCGGCTCGAGCCGCACGGTGACCAGGCTCTCGACGCCTTGCGTGGCCGCGGACAGCCACGTGTACGATACGACGCGCGGCCGATCGAGCTCGACGAACCGGCCGTGGTGCGCCCAGCTGTGACCCTCGTACGCGACCGAGTGATAGAACAGGCCGTCGACGCTGGGGACGTCGGGCTGGAAGATCACGCGCACGGCGTCGAACCACGGGCCGCCGGGGCTCTTGGGATCGAGCCACACGTCGAAGATCGCCTCGGGCGAAGCGGAGATCGTGCGGGACAGCGTGAGATCGCAGAGCTTCATCGGGAGACATTCCTTCCGCGTTAAGAGCTGCTCGAGCCGTCAACCCACTGGGTCCGTTGCTGCTTGGATCGGGACCTGAATATCGCTCAGTTCAGCATCTGTCAAGCCGGCGCATCCGGCTCGTCGCGGGCCTCGCGCATCTCGCGCTGCAGCCGGGCGAGCTCGGCGTCCGGGCGATTCTCGACGTCGACCAGCGCGTTGCGTGCGGTCGCGACCGAGCAGATCAGCTCGTCGAGCTTCAAGTGGATCGCCTGCGAGTCGCGGTTCTGGGTGTTCTGGATCATGAACACGACGAGGAACGTCACGATCGTGGTGCCGGTGTTGATCACCAGCTGCCAGGTGTCCGAGTAGTGGAACACCGGGCCCGACAGCGCCCACGCGATGATCGTGACCATCGCGATCATGAACGCGACCGGCGTGCCGATGATGTACGCGGTCGTGTGGGCGAGCCGGCGAAACAGCTCGTGCAGCGAGCCGAACGTGCGATCGGAGGTGTGGTCCATTGGCAGCGGCCGTTGCGGGGTGAGCGTCGCGGGGCTCGCCGGTAGCGCTGCGATCGCGGCGTCGGGATCGGTCGCGACCGCGGCGAGCCGGTCATCGCGCTCGGTGCGCTCGGTGCGCTCGGTGCGCTCGGTGCGCTCGGTGCGCTCGGCGCGCCCGGTGCGCCCGGCGCGCTCGGCGTTGCGCATGCTGCATGCGGCTCGCTGGTCCGCGTGGCGGCAGCGGTGCCACCGACGATTCGGCGGGGCCTTGGTGTGAGCTTTGGCGTGAATCGATCGGCTGGATGGCGATGGTTGTGGTGACGACATAGATATCCGCGGCGGCACGACAGGTAACGCGCCGTGCTCCAATGGCAATTGCACCGCGGATGCCAGCCCGGCGAAGCCTGGCTGGTGGTGGCATGTCGCCTGCAAAACGCTGCCTCATGCCCCAAGGAAGCAAGGCCAAGTATTCCAGCAAGCAGAAGCGCGAAGCGCACCACATCGAGGCGAGCGCGAAGCGGCGCGGCTATTCGGCGAAGCGCGCGGCGCAGATCGGCTATGCCACCGTCAACAAGCAGGATCACGGCGGCAAGAAGAGCGGCAGTGGTCGCGGCAAGACGAGCAACAAGGCCTCGAGCCGCACCGGCGGCCACACGAGCCATAGCGGCGGGACCAGCCGCAACCGCAGCAAGACCGGTCGCACCGCGAGCAAGCGCGGCGGTTCACGCGCGGCCCACGCGCGGGCCGGCCGCGCCGCGCATCGCACCTAGCGCGTGCGCTGGTGACGCGGGGCGATGTGCGCCGACGCGCCTGAGCGCACGCGACCGGCGTGCGGGACCCGCGACCACCAGATCCGCTGGGGCTGCACGACGTGGCACATCGATCGCAGCGGTCTGGGTGAGGAGCAAGTCATGTCCATCCCCCGTACCCTCTGCGTGTCGCTCGTCCTCACTGCCGGTGCCCTCGGTTGCGGTCATCGCGACCGCGATCGCGATCGGTCCCGACCGGGCAGCCCGAGCGTCGTCGAGGGCACTGACCCGACCGCGGCGCCGCCATCGCCCGCCAACAACGTGATGACGCCGTCGTCGACCAGCTCGTACAACGCCTATACCGATACCGGCGGCCCGGCGGTGGTCGGTACACCGAGCAACACCGCGCCGATCGCCCAGGCGGACACCGTGGCCGCCGCCGCGAACGCGCCGGGCGTGCCCGATAGCTATCCCGGCGCTACCGGCTCTACCGGTCCGGGCACCACGCCGATGGCGACCGACGCGGGCGTCGGCAGCGGCGGTGGTCGCGACGCCGGCATGCCGGCCCCGGCGCCCAAGCGCGGCGATCGCGGCGGCAGCGGCGCGGGCTCCGGCTCGGGCGGCACCGGCAGCGGCGCCGGCTCGAGCATGCGCTGAGCACGCAGCGCCGTGCGTGGGCTCGTTGCTGGGCTCGTCGGGAGAACGCCGCGCGCGGCTCCGTCCGCCACCCTGACAAACTTCAGCGTCATCCGGTCGCTCTCCCCGATGGGTGCGTACTTGGCGCGATCGCGCGCGTCGGCGGGGGTGTAGTCGGGGCCTGCCTGGAACGACGGCGGAAGCGACCACACTCCATTCGGATAGTCTTTCGTGTCCCTCGGGTTGGCGTTGATCTCCGATTTCCCTGCGAGGGCGAAACCAGCAGCTTCGATTTTCTCGATGACCCACGCTTCCGGGAGATAGCCCTTCTGGACGGTTTCCTCCGGGTTCGCGCCGGGCGCGGCGCGGTGGTCCTCGACGCCGAGGATGCCGTTCGGCTTGAGGGCTCGATGGATCTCGCGAAGCCACGTGTCGAGGGTTCCCCAGTTCTTCATCATGTGGACCTCGCGCATCAGGAGGACCATGTCGACCTTTCCGTCGAGGTTCAGTTGCGGCGCCTCGTAGTTGACCCTGATCACCTGAACCTTGCCGTAGAGCTCGGGCGCCGCGCGAAGCAGGTCATCAAACCGCACACCCTCGTAAGGCGACCAGTGGTGCCCGCTCGGCGTGGCCGCGGTGCTCGGCGGCTCCCTGTTCGTTGCCAGGTAGCGACCGTCCTTCGCGAGTACCGGGACGAGGAGCTCCGTGTAGTAGCCAGCCCCCGGTCCGATGTCGAGCACGGTCATCGTCGGCGTGAAGCCGAGAAATGCGAGTGTCTCGACGGGGTGGCGGTACTGGTCGCGATCTGCGGCGCCGGGAGAGCGGTGCGATCCGCGCATGGCGGCGGCGATCGCGGCGCTGCCCCTGGCGACGCTGGCGTCCGCGTGCGCCTGCTCCGGATCGCCCGCGTGGTGTTGTGGGGCGCCGCTACAACCGAGGACCATCGCGGCTACGAAGGCGAGCGATGAGCGGTGAGCCATGCAATCATCGTGGCACGCCCCGGGGCGTCGTGGTCGTCGCCGAGGCCAACGACGGCCTCGTGAAGCTGCTGCCGACGCTGTGCGCGACCGCTCGTTGTTCAGCGGTAGGCGTTGATCGCGGCGGTCGCCAGCGGGCCGACCACCTTGCCATCGCACTCGCACAGCGCGCCGGACGGGTTGGTCTTCGCGCCGTCGGAGAAGTAGTGCTTGTTGTGCTCCATCATCAGGAACTGCTCGGCGTGATCGGTTTCGCCCTGGTTATTGTCGTTGGGCTCGCCGCCGGCCCAGGTACCGGGCAGCAGGGGCTGGTCGTCGAAGCCGATCCAGTTGTCGGTCGGCAACACCGCGCCGGCCTGCTGGACGCCGCCGACGAAGATCTGGTGCATGTTGTCCGGCAGTTGGTCGACTTGCATCGAGACCGACATGAGCTCGGGCATCGAATCGAACACGACGAGGTGGGTACGGCCGGGCAGGTCGTTGTTGCAGGCGTCGATCTGCGTGCCCGCCGCGGCGGCGGTCAGGATCCAGCGGTACTTCGAGGGCCCCGGCAGCTCGGCGGTGTAGCTGGCCGGGCAATCCGTGGTGATGTTGAAGACGTGAGCGTCGACGTCGGCGTCCGGCAGCCCCGCGCCGCCAGGTTTGTCATCACCTACAGCGCGTGCCTGGAACCCACATCCTACCAGCAGGAGAGCCCACCAGAACCGCATGGTCTATCCTACATCCACACCGACGGAGAAATCCCCGTGTAACAAGCGAACTCCGCCAACCCTGTGATCTCAGCCGCGGAACGGCAGATCCACGATGTAGTCCATCTTGCCAACGCCCACACCGTTATGTCGGAGAATGTCGTATGCGGTAGTCAAATGGAAGTGGAAGTTGGGGAGCGCGAAATGGTGGAGGTAGTCGGCGCCGGTCAGCGTCTTGCCGCCCATCCAGGAATGCGAGCAAGCGCGCTCCTCGGCACCGTTGAAGTCCTCGCGCTTGAAGCTCGCCAGGTACTCGACGACGGTCTGCAGGCGCTGGCGGAGCTCGGCGACCGTCTGCTCGGTGTCGGGGTGTGACGGCGCGTCCTTGCCGGACAGCTTGGCGACCGTGAACTTCGCCTGGTCGCACGCGGCCTGGATCTGGCGGACCAGCGGGTACTGATCGGGGGCGAGCCGCGCGCTGGCGAGCACGTCGACATCGAACTTCTTGGCCTCGGCGTGGGCGGCGGCTTTGTCGAACCACTTGTTGACGTTCGAGAGCAGCTTGGTGAACACCGGAACGGTCGCGTCGTAGAGGTTCATGCGCGGGACGCTACCGCAAACCGATCAGGCGAGGTCGTGGTCCCGCGGCACAACCGCTGGGCCCGGGCGATCGGGCAGGTCATCCGCGGTGGGGAGGCGCACGACCGCTCGCAGGATCACCCACGTGCTAGCTTCGCGGGGTGCCGGTCCCCGCCGAGCGTCGTCGTAGCTTTCTCGGCCGCCAGGTCGCGACGATGGCGCTGTCGCATGTCCAGGTCGAGACGCCGATGGCGCTGGTGCGCGCGGCGGCGTGGTGCAACTCGCTGATGCGGATGGGCGTGCACCTGCCGCTGTTCGTGGTCCACGACATCGGCGTGATGCTGTCGATGTCGCGCGGCACCGGCGGCTATGCGCTGCGTGCGCGCGAGGCCCAGCTGGCGCGGATCAACGTCCCGGTGCCGACCCGGCCGCAGCTCGAGCAGTACCGCAAGCTGCTCGACAACATCGCGGCCAGCGAGGTCACCGAGCGGCTCGCCGGGCTGCGGCTGCGCGACGAGATGGTCGCGGTGCTGCTGTCGCGGCTCCTCGGCGACACCTACAACCGGTGGCGCGATCGCAGCAAGGCGGCCGGCGCCGAGCCGCTGCCGCTCGACCTCGGGATCCTCGGCGAGATCGACTACGCCGATCACTTCCGCGACTTCGATCCGCGCGGCATGTGGGGCTTCGTCGAGCACCTGGTCACGCAGTCGATGCACATCTATACGCAGGTCGAGCTGATCGACCTCGACACCGTGCGGCTGCTCGGGCTGTTCAAGGAAGACAGCGCGTCGGGCTCCGAGGCGCTCGGCGGCGCGATCGATCTCGTGGATCTGTTCGCCGCGCTCGGCTCGCCGGAGGCCAACGACGTGGCGAACTTTTCGCTCGATCTGCTGCCGAGCGTGCTCGAGACCCGGCGGTCGACCGGCGCGCAGACGTTCGCGGTCGATGGCTACGCGTCGATCGAGCGCAAGGGCAACATCGACTCGCTGGTGCTGTCCGAGCTGGCGTACGACCGCGAGATCTTCGAGCAGAAGGTCGTCGACTCCGAGTTGCTGTACTACGGCCGCGAGAAGCAGCGCGAGGACGAGCGCCGGCTGCAATATCTGCTGATCGATTGCTCGGCGTCGATGCGCGGCCAGCGCCAGGTGTTCGCGCGCGGGCTGGCGCTCGCGCTGATCAAGAAGCTGACGCTCGAGGGCGACGAGATCTGGGTCCGGTTCTTCGACTCGCGACTGCACGAGACGGTCAAGATCGGCCGCTCGGGGCAGGTCCCGGTGCCGTACCTCCTGTCGTTCCGCAGCGAGCGCGGCCGCAACTACGGCAAGGTGTTCCGCCAGCTGCTCGTCGAGGTCACCCGGCTGCGCCGCGAGCAGAAGCGGCGGGTCGTGCTGTACACGATCACGCACGGCCAGTGCCACATCGAGCCCGAGCTGGTGACCGCGCTCAAGCAGCAGGCGTTCCTGTACGGCGTGGTCGTGCTGCCGTCGAGCGATCACCTGCCGGAGTTCGTGCCGCTGCTCGACCGCTCGCAGATCGTCTCGGGGGAAGTGCTGACCAACCGCGCCGAGCGCCAGCGCCGGGCGCTCGACATCGTCGGCGACGCCACCCGGGCCGCGCCGCGCACCACCGCGCCGGTCGCGGGCGGGAGCCGCAGGTAAGCGATGGCGCGCCGGTTCAACTCGATCGAATCGACCGCGGATCAGGCCGAGGCGATGGTCCAGCAGGGCCGCTGGGCCGAGGCCGAGCGCCACTACCGCGACCTGATCGGCCAGACCCACGTCATCAACTACGAGTACGACGACTGGTTGCGCCGGCTCGGCGAGATCTATCGCCACCTCGGGCGCGGCCGCGAGGCGGCGTTCGTCTACCTCTACCTGCACTACTTCGACATGGCGCGCGCTCAGCTGGTCGGCGACGAGCACGTCGCGCTGCGCGCCCGGCTCGCCGAGATCGAGAAGAAGTGGAGCGAGGCGGCGCAGCTCTACCAGCACGCCAAGCTGCCGGTCCACGCGGCGGTCGCGTTCGAGCGCGCCAAGCAGGTCCCCGAGGCCACGGCGGCGTGGAAGTCGCTGGTCCATCACCCCGGGCTCGGCAATCGGCCGTACGAGGCGGCGCTGGTCCACTTCAACTACGGGCTGGCCGCGGTGCGGCTCGAGGCGGGGGCGGGCGAGTCCCGGCGCGCGCTGATCGAGAGCCAGCGCAAGCTCGAGCAGGTCGCCGATGACTTCGAGCAGGTCGGCGAGCTCGAGCGCGCGTTCGATTGCTTCCAGATCCTGCTCAAGCTCGGCAAGGAGTCGGCGCAGTTCGAGAACCTCGCCGAGGGCTACGTCAACTGCATCCGCGTGCTGCGCGACGACAACCTCAAGTTCTACGTCCTGCAGTACTACGAGGACTTCATCAAGCTCGCGCTCGAGCGCAGCGAGCTCCACGCGGCGGCGACGCTGTACCAGGAGGCGGCGGCGTTCGCGGCGCGCGCCGGGCTGCCCTACGATCGCCACTACCAGCACAAGTCGGCGCTGACCTGGATGCGGTGCGCCGAGAAGTTCGTCGAGACCGGCGTGCCGGTGCAGATGATCGAGAACGCGCTGCTCGCGGCGGCGTCGCAGCACTCGGCGGTCGGCGACTACCCGGCGGTGCGCGAGTGCTTCGATCGGCTCGCCGGGCTCGAGCTGCCGGAGCGCGCGAAGAAGCGGTTCTCGACGATCGCGCAGCGCTACCGTGGGCTCGCCGCGCCGCCGGTCGAGCTGCCCGGGCTGCCGGACTACCTCAAGCAGCAGCACGCGTACGCCGACATCTGGTTCGTCGATCTGCTCGAGTGGGAGATGGACGGCGATCCGCACGCGGTGGCGGCGTCGATCGTCGGCGACCTGCGCTACCCCAACGGGATCCGGCGGCGCGCGCTGGTCGTGCTGCTCACCCTGGCCGACGCGTACAGCCGGCGGGCGGCGAACGAGCCGGAGACCCTGGTCCACGTGTCCGAGTTGCTCGGCGAGCTGCAGTCGTACGCCGCGCTGTCGCCGCTCGAGAAGCTGTTCGCCAGCAGCGACGCGGTGATCCGGCGGGCGGCGGTGCGGGCGCTCAGGTTCCTGTACTTCAAGCGCTCGTTCGTGATCGTGCGCAAGGCGCTGACCGACGGTGACGCGCAGGTCCGCGAGGCCGCGCTGGTCGCGATCGCGGGGCTGCACTTCCCGCATGCGTTCAACCCGCTGGCGCGGATCTACCGCGAGAGCAACGATCCGCGGGTCCGCGGCGCGGCGCTGCAGTCGATCGGGCGGATCCAGACCGTCGAGGCCGGCGAGTTCCTCGTGATGGTGCTGCGCCAGGAGTCCGGCAACCTGCGCGAGGCGGCGTACACCGCGCTCGCCCAGATGGACAACGCCGACGTGATCCCGATCCTGCGCCAGCACCACGAGATCGAGACCAACCCGGCCGTCCGCGACACGCTCGGCGAGCTGCTGCGCCGGCACTGAGCACGATGACCGGCACCCCAGTCATGCACCACGTGAGGTGTTACGTCCAGAGGGTCTGAATGCCGTATGGCGCCATCATCTGGTCGTGCGTTACCAACGTGCAGCCTTCGAGCTGCGCTTGCGCAACGAGCATGCGGTCAAAGGGATCCCCGTGATGGCGCGGCAGCGCGGCGGCAGCCTCGGCGTGCTCGAAAGAGATTGCGAGTCGCCGGAATCCGCTGTGAGCGACGCCCTGGCTAAAGGGTTCGGGGAGGATCAACTTGCCCAGGGCAATCTTGATGGCGGCTTTCCATGCAGATGCTGCACTGACAAACACGATCGAGGTTGTCGCAATCACTTCCCGTGCATCCGGGCTCAATCGGAGGTGGTTTGTTCTCCACCACAAGAACACATGGGTATCGAGGAGTAACATGAGGCGTCAGGCGCCGAACGCAGCGAGCAGCTCCGGCGGCAGCGGATCATCGAAGTCATCCGCGATCTTCACGCCGGTCTCCCACCCACCCGGCGATCTGCGCACGGGGTGGTCCTCGAGCGGCACCAGACGCGCGAGTGGAACTCCGTTCTTGGCGATGATGATCTCCTCGCCGGCCGCGGCACGATCGACAAGCTGCGAGAGGTTCGTCTTGGCCTCAAAGAGGTTAGACACGACGGGAGGCATGGGGAAAGGCTAGCCTTGGTGGACAGCTTGGTCAAGGTCGACCAATTCGCCCGTCCCGCCGTGGGTTTTGTCGGAATCCGCAGTTCGCGCTCACGGTCGGGCGCGAGGAACCGCATGCGATATGCTCTGACTTCACATTTGCGCCCCGAGGAGTGCTGCATGCGGGTGATCCTGTGTCTGATGCTGATTGCGAGTGGCTCCATGCTCGTGCCGGGGCGTGTGTGGGCCGAGCCTACCTCGACGGCGACTGCGTCGGCCCCGACGCAGCCGGCATCACCTTCGCCGGCGCCGGCAACGCAGGACGCGCCGCTGCCCGATCCGCCCGCCGCGCCGGACGGCCATCGCACGATGTGGAAGGTGTCGCTCGGGACCAGCCTGGGTGTCTTCGTGGCCGGCACGGTAGTCGCGGTCTATGGCTATTACGAGTCCCAACACCCCAGCATCGAGATCGCGCCCAACATGCCCGGCCAGCCGGGGCGCGGCGTCACCGTGACCTCCGACGATTGCGGCGAGTCCGTGGACCAGATCTCGATGGCCAAAGGTGTGACCATCGTGAACCCGTCGGTGTTTCACCACGCCTGCAACTGGAGGACGCGTGCGCAGGTCGGCCAGATCGTCGGCATGGTCGGGCTGGTCGGCGCGGTGGTCTCACTGGTGATGGTGCTGCGCGGCCATGACTCCGGCGAGGCGGTCGCGGCTGGATCTCATCCGGCGCACCGCGTGGTGATCGCGCCGGTCGTCACGCCGACCACCAGCGGGGCGTCACTGTCGCTGACGTGGTAGCCGCGCCGGGATAGCATCGGCGCGTGCAGCTGCCGGTGTTCGTCCTCGCCGCGATGGAGCAGCCGGGCGAGCACTGGCCAGTGAGCCGAGCATCGACGATCCGGCGCGCGAGTCGGGGCGCGCTATGATCGGCCATGGGATCGCCGTATCGCGAGCTGCCGAGATACCTCCTGTGCCCGCGCTGTGGCGAGATGCTGAGCCGAGCGTTCGAGGGCGTCAGCGCGTGCCTGCGCTGCGAGGGCCTGTGGATCGCTCCCGGCACGCTCGACGCGGCGTTCGGCGACCCGCAGTGGCCGGCGGGGCAGGTGCTGTGGTGGCGCAACTCGATCGACTGCCCGGAGTGTACGTTCGAGGGCAAGCAGACGCTGATGACGGCGCGGATGGCGCACGACGTGCTGGTCGATCAGTGCCCCGAGCACGGCTTGTGGCTCGATCGCGGCGAGCTCGGGCGACTGATGGGCACGGCGGCCGACGAGCTCACCGCGCTGCGCGAGCGGCTCGCGGTGACGGCGCGGGATCTCGAGAAGCTGGTGGTGCGCCGCGACCAGCGGCGCGCGGACCTCGAGTCTCGGCGCAAGACCGACCGCGAATACCGCCGGGCGCTCGAGGACGAGCACCGCCGCCGCGCCGAGGTCGCCTCATCCGAGGCCGAGCGCGTGCGCCGCGCCGAGGTCGCCGAGGCCGCTGAGGCCGCCGAGGCCGAGCGCGTGCGCAGGGCCGACGAGCGATCGACGCGGACCGCGCCAGCAGCGCCGCCGCACCCGACGCCCCGCACCTCGGGCGCCGCGCTCGCGGAGCTCACCGCATCGGCGCCGGCGACGCCAGCGACGCCAGCGTCGCCAGCGTCGCCAGCGTCGCATGACGACGCCGCTCGGCGCGCGACCGATCGCCGGCAAGCACTCGGGACCCAGCGCGCCCAGACCTCTGCCGAGGCAGCGCGGCTCGAGGACCGGCTGCGCGCATTGCGCGATCACATCCACCGGCTCGACGCCGAGCTCGCCGATGCCCGCGAGCGTGCCGCCAGCCTCGAGGACGAGCTCGGCGCCACCCGTGCCAGGCTTGCCGCGCTCGACGCCGCGCTCGACGCCCCGGGGTGAGCTCACAGCGCGTCGACATCGAACGGCCGGTCGCGCGCGGCTTCTACCCGCAAGGCCTCGAGCAACGTGGCCGCGGACAACGACCGGGCTGCCTGTTCTGGAATCAGGCGGCGCAACAGCGATCGCATCATCGATGAGTATGCAGCGTCGTCGGTCGTGGCGTTGACGAGGTCGTCCAGCGCCTCGGTCACTGCGCTGTGGTCCTCGGGATTGCCTCGCCGGAGCATCATGACCAGCAGCTTCAACACGGCCAGGTATGGCTGGCGGTGCTCACGACGGTGCTGGCACAGCGCAGGACGGTCGAGCCCGAGCGCCTTGATCGTTGCCTTGCCGCGCGCGTTCGCGTCGACGGCCGCCGGATACTCGCGACGAAACTCGATCATCGTCTCGGGATCGTCGTTGCCCGGATCGATGAACAACGGCTGCTCGATGCCGAGATCAGCGGCGCGGTGATGCGATGACACGCGCTGGTCGGGGTTTGCGAGTGGGAACAGCCCGCGCTTGTGGCGCTGGTTGCAGACCGCGCATGACAGGTAGAGGTTGCCCCAGTCGTAGGCGAGCCAGTAGTAGCCGGGCGAGAATGGCGCATCGTCGGCTTGCTGCGCTCTCCCTTTGGGCCGGAAGTGCTCGACGTCGCCGAACTGGGCGTGCGAGAGCTTCGACTCGCAAAAGCAGCACTTGTCATGCTGCGCCGTGCACAGCGCGCGCTTCACCGCCGGCGCGCCATACACGTCATGATCAAAGCTGACGGGCTCTCCCGCTGCGATCTTGCTGCACAGCTCCGCCGTCAGCGCCGCGCCACGCTCGCGAAGGATCGGCGGGGCGATCGCAGGCTTGCGGATCCGGATCATCGTCAGCGCCCAGGTTCAGACGCCAGCCGATCCGCGAGCCGGCGCGCGGTTTCCCAGGTCTTGCGCTCCTGCGCGGCTTCTCCCTCGGACAGCCCGGCGAGCCTGGCATCGATCGCGGCAAGCTCGGCGCGCTGCGCATCGGTCGGCGTATCGAGCAGGACCAGCGCTTGCTGGCGCTCGAGGAGCTGTTCGACCTCGACCGGGCGCGCGCTGCGCAGGCCGAACAGATCGCTGGTGAGGATCTGATCGACCCGCCAGCCGCGAACTTCTTCTGGATCGTTCAAGATCTCGACGTGATCGCCCGAGCGGCGCAGCACGGCCACGTTGGTCACGCCGGCGCCCTGGACGACGAGCGGGCTGTGCGCGGTGACGATGAACTGCACGTTGGGAAACAGCCGATCGAGGTGCGCCGTGATCTCGCGCTGCCAGCGCGGATGGAGGTGCAGATCGATCTCGTCGACCAGCGCGATCGCCGGCTCGGTCAGCGGATCCGCGCTGTCGGGGTAGGCCTCGAACATCCGGCTCGCGAGGTCGATGACCCACGCGATCATGCTGCGGTACCCGAGGCTGAGCGCGCGCATCGGGACCCAGCCGTAGTGGGTCTGGACGTCGATGCGGGGCCGCGGGGTTTCTTCGTCGAGCCCGGCAACGCGAATATCGCTGACGTCCGGCAGCAAGCCGATGAGCGCGGTGCGGATCTTGTCGCGCCGGATCGCGGCGCGGTTGTCAGTCGTCGAGCTCGCTGCATAGTCGGCGCGCAGCAGCCACTCCGAGCCGCTGATCAGCGAGGCGTCGTCCGAGAACAAGGATGCAGCGGAGTGGCCAGAATTGGTTGCTTCGACGGCGAGATCCGCGGAGCGTCGCAGCGCGCCATATCCGCAACAAACTGCGTTTGCCGGCCTTGAATAAAGGATGGCTGGGCCTCCGGAATGGCTTCCGGGAGGGAGGGGCAAAAACTTTGCTTGTTCCTGCGCTCCGGTCTTGTTCGATGTGAGCGGCTCATCGAGCACGATCGTCGCAGTGAGGATTGCTCTCGATATGGTGGCTGATCCTCGCTCCAGGGATAGGCTTCGAGCATCCATCCCGCGGGGCGCGCTCACAGAGTTATCTGGATATGGCTGCGGGGCCATCGCCCACAGGCACTGAAGGAGCGTTGTCTTTCCAACGCCGTTTTCACCCAGGACCACCGTCCACTTCGCCGGCCGATTGCCATCCGTGAGGTTGAGGTACTGTTCAGGCCCGAAGCAGCGGACCTCCGCGAGGCTCAGGCGGGTGAAATACACGGCGCCGAAGCGGCGATGCGCTTGGTTCTGTTCGGCGATGCCGGCCACATTGGGATAGTAGCCGCCACGAAAGATATCGGCCAGATGCAAGCTGTTCTGGTGAGGTAGACCCGTTCGACTGAGCCTCGCGCGCCCAGGCGGGTCGAGGCTGAATGCTCGAGCGGCAAGGTCGTGGCTAGTTCAGGGCCTCGGTCGCGGCGGTGTACGCCTCGAGCCGGCTCTCGACGTCCTTCTGCTGGCGCTGGAAGGTTTCGAGCAGCGGCTTCTGCTTGGCCGGATCGGTCTCGCGCAGCGCCTGGTCGACGGTCGTGAACGCGGTGAGCCGGGAGGCGGCGTAGGCGTCGAGCGCGCTGAACGCGGCGCGGAGCTGGGGTGGGACGTTCTGGGTCGCGTGCAGGTCGTGGCTCCAGGTCCGGTAGGCCGGGAGGATCTCGGCCTCGAGGATGTCGGCGAGGTCGGTGTCCTTGAGCGCGCCGGTCTTGCGGCGTTCGATCGCGTCGTTCCAGCGTGCCAGCTCGGCGTGCTCCATGGCGACGAACCGGTTGATCAGCGGATCGACGTCGGCGTAGGCCGGGAGCGCGAGCAGGGCGGCGGCGGTCAGCGCGACTCCGAGCACGAGGATGGCGATCGCGCGCGGGGTGCGCTGGGGCGCGGCGCGGCTGCCGGCGAGCAGGGCGGCCCCGCCGAGCGCGCCGACGATCAGGCCGCCGACGTGGGCGCTCATCGAGATCCGCGGGGTCATGATCCCGAACGCCAGGTTGATGACGAGGAAGCCGCCGATCGAGCGCGCGGTGCGCTGCCAGGCATCGGCCTCGATCTGCGACCGGCGCAGCACGAGGAACGCGCCGAACGCGCCGTAGACGCCGAACACGGCACCGGACGCACCGGCGGTGACGATGTGATCGGAGCCGAACATGAGGCTCGCGATGCCGCCGCCGAGCCCGGCGACCACGTAGAGCGCGAGGAACCCGAGGTGGCCGAACACCTGCTCGACGACGCGGGCCTGGTACAGGCACAGCATGTTGAGCGCGATATGCAGGATGCCGATGTGGAGGAACATCGACGAGATCAGCCGCCACCACTCGCCGTTGAGGGTCAGGGTCGGGAGGTTGCCGCCGAGGCTGATGATCTGCTCGCTCGTGGGCGAGGTCGGGCTGGCGCCGCTGGCGAGCTCGACGAGGAACATCGCCACGTTGGCGGCGATCAGGACGTAGATGGTCCACGGCTTGCGAGCTTCCCGAGCTTCCCGAGCTTCCTGAGCTTCCATGACCGGCCAAGCAGACACCGTCCGGGCACGATGTGCAAATCGCGATTCGGCTGCCGCGGCTGCCGCGGCTGCCGGCCGGGCTGCCGGCCGGGCTGCCGGCCGGGCTGCCGATCGATGCCGGTTGCCGAGACCCGACGCTGCATGTCACGATGTCGGGCGGATGGGTGACCCCTTGCCGGGCAAGGCCGCGGTGGAGCTCCCGCCGGCGTGGTTCTCGACGGCGCGGCGGCGGCGCCATCGCCGGCTGACCGGGATGTCGGGGATCCTGCTGTTCGCGTGCATGTTCCTGCCGGCGGTCAAGGGCTGCAACCAGCCGGTGATGCCGCTCGAGGTCCCGGCGTTCTTGCCGCCCTACTTGTATGGCCTGGTGTTCGCGTGGATCGCGCTGTCGCGAACGCCGCGCGGGCAGGCGATCGGCGTGATGGCGCTGCGCCTCCTGGCGGTGCTCGTCACCGGCGGCGCCGGGGTGCTGCTCGTCGTGGCGCCGCCGGCCGGCGTGGCGGCGGTGATCTTCGGCGGCGCGCTGCTGCTGATCGTGCGGCTGTCGGGGACGACCGAGCCGCGCATCGTGGCGACCGGGATCGCGGTGGGGCTGGTCTCGATGCTGTGGTTCGGGTTCTGGTCGGTGACCCCGGACGCGCTGATCGGCGTGCACCTGGCGCTGGCGAGCTCGATCGGGCTGTTCGTCGGTTGCGTGGCGTGGCTGCGCGAGCTGGCGCTCCGGCCATCGATCGACTTGCCGCGCGCGGTGATATCCTCGGCCCGATGACGGGATTGTCTGCTGCGGCGCTCGCCGCGTTCGCTGCGTTCGCTGCGTTCGGCAGCGGTTGTGATTCGCGGGCCACCGCGTCGGATCCAGGCGGCAGCCGGGCCGAGCAAAAATCGCACGAGTTCGAGAGCTGCGCCGCGAGCATGCAGTGCCAGGACGAGCTGCGCTGCTTCGACCACACCTGCCGCCGGGTGGCGCGCTCGACGGTCGGTGACTACTACGCCGCGGCCGGGGCGCTGGCGCGCGGCAAGGGCGACCTCGAGGGCGCGATCGCCGACTACGCCCAGGCGCTCGGCCACTACGACGCCGAGAAGGTCGCGCTGCCGCCCGACGTCGACTGCGCGTACGGCGCCGCGCTCGCCGCGGCCAAGGCCAGCAAGGAGCACGCCGAGCTCGGGGCGCGCGTGCTGCACCGCTGCGTGCTGGCGGTCCCGGTGGGCAGCCGGCTGCGCGACCAGGCGCTCGCCGAGCTGGCGGCGCTGGCCGACGCCGGGCTCGATCCGGTGCTGCTCGGCTCGAACAAGGTCGCCGACCTGTACCTGACCAAGGCGCCGGCCCGGCCGTCGACCGACAAGCTGACGGTGACCGTGACGCCGAGCCCGCCGCCGACCGCCAAGACCTACACGCTGATCCCCGACAAGCTCGGCGAGGCCGAGCTGCACGCCGGGCTGGTCGCGTGCTGGACCGCGTACAGCGACGCGGCGAAGAAGGACACGATGACCGTCACGATCGGCGTCAAGTCGGCGTACATCCAGTCGGAGTACGAGGACGAGCCGGGCGTGTTCTCGGTCAAGCTCGAGCCGCCGGCCGGGCTGGCGGCGGGGAGCCCCGAGGCCGCCGCCGATACCTGCGTCCGCCAGATCGTCGAGCCGGCGATCAAAGGCCTGAAGATCAGCGACGCGTTCGCCACCAAGCTGGCGATCACGGTCAAGTAGCCGGCCCGGCCGAACCGGCCGCCGAATCCGCCGCCGAATCCGCCGCCGAATCCGCCGCCGAACCGGCCGGCGGACCCAGGGCGGGCGCAACCCAGCGCTGGGGTTCGGCGCCCAGCCGTGGTAGCTACGGGCGGCGTGGAGCCCAAGGCCGACCTGCGAACGATGACGCTCGACGAGGCGGAGGCATTCTCCGTGGCGCAGGGCTGGCCGCGGTTTCGCGGCGAGCAGATCTGGCGCTGGGTCCACGACAAGGCGGCGCGCAGCTTCGACGACATGACCAACCTCGGCCGCGAGACCCGGGCCCGGCTCGCCGAGACCGCGACGATCGGCGGGCTCGAGGTCGCCGAGGTCCAGACCTCGCACGACGGCACGCGCAAG
Source organism: Kofleriaceae bacterium (assembly GCA_036271215.1). Classification (GTDB taxonomy): domain Bacteria; phylum Myxococcota_A; class Polyangia; order Haliangiales; family Haliangiaceae; genus JABFXX01. The sequence goes on from DATBBB010000051.1 coordinate 21,879, forward strand.
CTACGGCTGGTCACCCGCGACGGGCAGTCGATCGAGAGCGTGCTGATCCCCGATGGCGACAAGACCACGCAGTGCATCTCGTCGCAGATCGGCTGCGCGGTCGACTGCCAGTTCTGCGCGACCGCCAAGCTCGGGCTCGTGCGCAACCTCGACGCCGGCGAGATCGTCGATCAGGTGTACCTGGCGCGCCGGTTGCTCGCCGAGGTCGATCCGGGGCGCCGGATCTCGAACCTGGTCTACATGGGGATGGGCGAGCCACTCCACAACTACGACAACCTCGTGCGCTCGCTGCGCATCCTGACCCACGACAAGGGCGCCGGGCTGTCGCAGCGCCGGATCACGGTGTCGACCTCGGGGCTGGTGCCCAAGCTCGAGCGGCTCGGCGGCGAGGACGTCCGGCCCAACCTCGCGGTGTCGCTCAACGCGCCGAACGACGAGATCCGCGACGCGATCATGCCGATCAACCGCAAGTGGAACATCGCCAAGCTGCTCGGCGCGCTGCGCGCATACCCGCTCGAGCAGCGCCGGCGGATCACGTTCGAGTACGTGCTGCTCGCCGGCGTGAACGATTCGCTGCGCGACGCCGGCCAGCTGTCGAAGCTGCTGCGCGGCATCAAGTGCAAGGTCAACATCATCCCGTTCAACCCGCACCCCGAGGCGCCGTACGCGCGGCCGTCGCACGCCACGGTCACGGCGTTCCAGGACGAGTGCAAGCGGCTCGGGATGCCGACCTACCTGCGCACGCCGCGCGGCGACGACATCGACGCGGCCTGCGGCCAGCTCGCGAACCGGAGCAACGGCGCGCCGATCGTGCCGCTGCGGATCCGCAAGGGGCCGCCTCCGCCGCCGCCGGTCGAGTGACGTTCAATCGCACGGTGCGGCGGGCGCGGTGATCTGACCGGCGCGCCCGGTCGTAGAGCCGCTGTGTGTGACGGCCCGCGCATCGCTGCGTGCTTGACGCGAGGGATCGCAGGGCCTTGTCGCCCGTCATGCACATATGAATAGCCGTGGGAGGTTCGCGCGTTCCATCCGCCGTGGCGAGTGCAGTTCCCTTCCTGCGGCGTACCGCATCGTGGGTGGGCATCCCCGATCCCGCTGGCTTCCAGAGTAGGCTGTCAATGGTGGCTGGCCCTGGTCCCATGCCGATGTCTGGTCCGCCCGGCCGCGCGCTGCTCCGGCTCGCCGGGGTGCTGTCGCAGCTGACCTGCGGCGTGTGCCTGCTGGTCGGCACGATCAGCGTGGTGCTGGTCCAGCAGAACAAGACCGGCCAGATCGGCGCGGTCGTGGCGTGGCTCGCGGTGGCGATGGTCGGCCTGGTGTTCGGCGGCCTGGTCTATCGCGGCGGCCTGGTCCGCATGCTGATCGCGGCGGCGATCGACGCCGGGTTCGGGATCGCGCTGGTCACGCTCGACGCCGACACGCTGCGCAAGCTGCTCAAGATCCTGTCGGCGTCCGACGTCGCGACGGTCGGCGACGGGCTGACGCTCGCCGGCTACGGGATGCTCGGCGCGGCCGCGGTTTGCTTGATCGCGCTGCCGCAGGGCCTGGCGTTCGCGCGCTGGTTCCACACCGCCGCGGCCACGTATACCGCGATGGCCGCGTACACCGCGAGGTCGACCGCGCGTGGCTTCCCGCCGCCGCCGATCCCCGCGCGCGGCTCGGTCTACCTCATCCCCGCCGACGAGCTACCGTCGCGCCGCCGGCTGTACATCGTGCTCGGCGGGCTGGCGATCGGGGTCGGCGCCGGGATCGGCGTGCTGGTGTCGTCGGCCCGGCCGTCCGAGGCGCCGGATCCTGCGCCGGTCACGAGCAAGGCGAGCGATGCGCACGCTCGGGCCGCGAGCGGGTCGGCAGCCGGTGGGCGCGCCCCGAGCACGGCCGGTGCGGGCTCCGGCAAGCCGGCGATCGCGGGCAGCGCGGGTGGCAGCGCGGCGATCGCGGGCAGCGCCGCTCCGGCCGCCCCGGAGGGCGTCGCGATCGCGCCGGGCAACAGCGTGGCGGACCTGATCTTCGCCGAGCACGGCGCGATCGCCAAGGTCGACGCCAAGGCGCTCGGCGCGCTGGTGACCCCGACCGCGTTCGGGTTCGGGATCGACGCCGGTGAACTGGCCGAGGGCCGCGACGCGATCGCCGCGCAGATCGTGCGCGACCTGGGCGATCCGCCGGCCGGCGGGTTCACGATCTCGGCGAAGCCGCCGGTGATCGGCGAGGAGCGCGACCACGCGTGGATCGTCGAGGAGCTCGAGCTCGGCGGCGCGGGGCGCGAGCCCCGGCACTTCGCGATCTCGTCGCTCGCGGCGCGGGTCGCCGGCACCTGGACGATCGTCGCGCTGCACTGGGCGACGCCGGTGTCCGACGCGACCGCCGAGCGGATGGCGATCTTGAAGACCCTGCCGGCGCCGCACCCGATCGCCGACCACCACGATGGCTCCGACGAGCTCGACCACGCGGTGCGCGCGGCGTTCGCGAGCCGGGCGGCGTTCGCCGACGCGATCAGCGAGCGCGCCGATGCGTTCAACTACGGCAGCGGCGCCGAGCGCGCCCACGGCGCCTCGATCAAGAAGATCTTCAGCAAGCTCAAGGCGCAGATCCGGCTGCACGACGGCGCGCGGGTGGCCGCCGGCAGCGCGTGGGATCCGGCGCAGAACGCCGCGCCGTGGATCGGCTGGGCGGCGGTCAACGTCGACTTCACGTCGAAGACCCGCGCGGCGACCGACGTCACCCAGACCTTCCGGGTGCTGGCGATCCTGATCAAGGACGGCGCGAGCTGGAAGATCGTCCAGACCCAGTGGTCCAACGGCGGCCCGGTTCACTGACCGCGGCCCGGTTCACGGATCGCCACGGATCGGCATGACCCGGCGCATGCGGCTGCAATAGCCGCGGCCGGCCGGGGCGTTACCCGGCATGCGCGCCATCGCCCTCTGCTTGCTCGCCGCCGCCGCCTGTCACTCCGAGGCCACGCGGGTCCCGCCGGCGCCGTCCGGCTCCGCCGCGCCGGGCCCTGGATCTGCAACCGCCGTGGCCGCGCCGGTCACCGCTGCACCGATGCATGCCGCCGCTGCACCGACGCCGGCCGGGCCGACCGGGTCGATCGCGCCGCCGGGCACCGTCGGCACCTGCCGCGCCAATCCGCCCAAGGTCGCCGGCGTCGACGACGGCCACCAGCCGGTCGCCAACGCGGCGTGCCCGACGCCGATGGAGATGTCGCGCGGCAACGGCCTCGACTCGGTCAAGGATCCGCCGGTCTCGCCGTCGATCACGCCGGGCTGGGATCTCGACGCGACCCGCGACTACGCCTGCGCGTACGCGTGCGCGGCGCCGGGCTCGAAGGCGTACCTGCTCGGCTGGAGCATCGAGGAGGATGACCGCCCGCTCCGCAACCACCACGCCGCCTACCTGATCGAGCACGCCTCGACCGAGGGCCCGCCGAAGTGGACGATCGTGATCATGTATCGCCACTCGTGGAACCAGTGGTGGAACATCATCACCAGCATGCACTCGCCGACCCACGCGGTGATCGACGCGCCGCGCCGGCCGACCGTCGCCGAGACCGAGCAGGTGCTCGCCGAGAACGGCTGGCGCTACGCCGCCGATGGTGGGTTCAAGCTGCTCGCCGCCCACATGGTCGACGAGGCCTGGTCGATCGCGCTCGGCGGCCCGCCGACCCAGCGGTTCCCCAAGGGCGTCGAGCCGTAGCTCAAGAGCCGGCGAACATACGTTCGCCGCTCTTGTCGATCGGCTTGCCGGCACATTGCCGGCCGCGCCTGGTACGGAAAAGATCGTCAGCTCGAGGACTCGCTGCCTCAGCGGGCGAGGGCGGCGAGCTCGGCGGTCGAGAAGAAGAACGCGATCTCCTCGCGCGCCGTCTCGGGGGCGTCGGAGCCGTGGACCGCGTTGCGCTCGATGTCGCTCGCGAACTCCTTGCGGATCGTGCCGGCGGCGGCCTTCTCGGGGTTGGTCGCGCCCATGACCTCGCGGTTCTTGGCGATCGCACCCTCGCCCTCGAGGACCTGGACGATGACCGGGCCCTCGGTCATGAACTTGACGAGGCCGGCGTAGAACGGGCGCTCCTTGTGGACGGCGTAGAACGCCTGGGCCTGGGCCTCGGTGAGCCGCACCATCTTCGATGCGACGACGCGCAGGCCGGCGGCTTCGAATTTGGCGGTGATCGGGCCGATCACGTTCTTGGCGACGGCGTCGGGCTTGATGATCGAGAACGTACGTTCGGTGGCCATGGCAGACTCCTGGAAAGCCGGGAAGCTATCCAAGCGTGCCGGTGGGGTCAATGTGCTACGCCAGCAGCTTGGCGAGCGTGGTGCCCATCTCGGCCGGCGTCGGCGCCACGGCGATCCCGGCGTCCTTGAGCGCCGCGATCTTGTCGGACGCCGCGCCCTTGCCACCGGAGATGATCGCGCCGGCGTGGCCCATCCGCTTGCCCGGCGGCGCGGTCTGGCCGCCGATGAACGACGCGACCGGCTTGTCGACGTGATCCTTGATGAACTGCGCGGCGCGCTCCTCGGAGTCGCCGCCGATCTCGCCGATCATGAAGATCGCCGACGTGCCGGGATCCTCGGCGAACCACATCAGCGCGTCGATGAAGTCGGTGCCCTTGACCGGATCGCCGCCGATCCCGATCGCGGTCGACTGGCCGAGCCCGAGCGCGGTGAGCTGGTGCACGACCTCGTAGGTCAGCGTGCCCGAGCGCGACACCACGCCCACGCCGCCCGGCTTGTGGATGTAGCCCGGCATGATGCCGACCTTGCACTGGCCCGGCGTGATCACGCCCGGGCAGTTCGGGCCGACCAGCACGACCTCGGGGTAGTCCTTGTCGAGCACGTACTTGACCTTGATCATGTCGCGCGCCGGGATGCCCTCGGTGATCGCGATGATCGTGGTGATGCCGGCGGCCGCGGCCTCGAGGATCGCGTCGGCGGCGCCCGGCGGCGGGACGTAGATCACCGAGGTGTTCGCGCCGTGCTTGGCGACGGTCTCCCCGACCGTGTCGTAGATCGGCAGCTGCTCGAGCCCGGCGACCTTGCTGCCGCCCTTGCCCGGCTTGGTGCCGGCGACGACCTTGGTGCCGTACTCGATCATCTGCTTGGCGTGGAACGCGCCCGCCGAGCCCACGCCCTGGACCACGAGCCTGGTGTCGTATCCGACGAGGACGCTCATGTTACCTGGCCTCCTTGGCGGCCTTGACGACCTTCTGGGCGCCGTCGGCCATGTCCGACGCGGCGACGATGTTCAGCTTGCTCTCGGCGAGCATCTTCTTGCCGAGCTCGACGTTGGTGCCCTCGAGCCGGACCACGAGCGGGACCTTGAGGCCGACCTCTTTGACCGCCGTGATCACGCCCTCGGCGATCGTGTCGCACTTCATGATGCCGCCGAAGATGTTGACGAAGATCGCCTTCACGTCGGGGCTCTTGGTGATGATCTTGAACGCCGCGGTGACCTTCTCGGCGGTCGCGCCGCCGCCGACGTCCAGGAAGTTCGCCGGCGCGCCGCCGTAGAACTTGATGATGTCCATCGTCGACCTCGCGAGCCCGGCGCCGTTGACCATGCAGCCGATGTTGCCGTCGAGCGAGATGTACGACAGGTCCCACTTCTTGGCCTCGGACTCGGACGCGTCTTCCTCGTTGGGATCGCGCCAGGCCTCGAGCTCGTGGTGGCGGTACAGCGCGTTGTCGTCGAAGTTGATCTTCGCGTCGAGCGCCAGGACCTTGCCGTCCTTGGTGGTGATCAGCGGATTGATCTCGAGCAGCGAGCAGTCCATCTCGTCGTAGCACCGGGCCAGCGGCGGCATGAACGCGCCGAACGCCTCGGCGGCCTTGCCGGACAGCCCGAGCCGCTTGGCGAGCGTGCGCGACTGCCAGTCCTGCCAGCCGGTCGCCGGATCGATCGGCTCCTTGAGGATCTTCTCGGGGTGCTTGGCGGCGACCTCCTCGATGTCCATGCCGCCCTCGGTCGACGCCATCACGGTGACCCGGCCGGTCGCGCGGTCGAGCAGCATGCCGAGGTAGTACTCGTGCTCGATCGCGAGGCCCTGCTCGACGAGCAGGCGCTGGACCTTCTTGCCCTCGGGGCCGGTCTGCGGGGTGACCAGCTGCATGCCGAAGATCTTCTTGACCGCGTCCTCGGCATCGGCGCGGGTCTTGGCGACCTTGACGCCGCCGCCCTTGCCGCGCCCGCCGGCGTGGATCTGCGCCTTGACCACGACCACGTCGGTGCCGGCGTCCTGCTGGACCTTCGGGATCGCCGCGAGCGCCTCCTCGACGGTCATGGCGGGGATGCCGATCGGTACCGGCACGCCGTACTTCCGGAACAATTGCTTGCCCTGATACTCGTGGATCTTCATCGCGACCCGCGGTGTACCACAGCGGCTCGGCGATCAGGCGGCCTCGCGCGCGCGGGGCCACCAGATATATGCCGACCACGCGAACGTGATCGGCAGGGCCATCATCGCGAGCGCGATCGGCAACACATCCTGCAACAAGCCGAGCACGGCCGGCGACCACAGATCGCCGAACAGGTGGATCGCGAAGATCGTGACCGCCATCGAGCTGGCACGGCGCTCGACCGGCACCGCGCGCAGGCACGCCGCGGCGACCGGCGAGGTCGACAGGAACAGCCCGGCCTCGACGACGAACGCGATCGCGAAGAACGCGACCGGCGACGGCATGAAGAAGCACACCGCGGTCAGCGGCGCGGCGATCACCATGCCGGCCGCGCACACCCGGAGCAGGACGTTGACCGCCAGCTTGTGCGGCGGGGCGTCGAACGGCGCGTCGGCCGCGGGCTGGGGCAGCCGGCGCAGCCCGCGGTCCGCCCACCGCCCGCCGACGAACGTGCCGACCGCGCCGCCGGCGATCAGCACCAGGCCGAACCAGAAGTTCGCGCTCTTGATATCGAGCGAGGCCGGGAACCGCTTGATCAGGAAGTTCGGCGCCCAGAACGCGAACGCCCCGACGGCCGCGGTGTACGCGCAGTAGCCGAACACGGCGCGGCGGAACAGCGGCAGCCGGGCAACCTCGCGCAGGCCGTCGACCAGCTTGGCCTTGGCGTCGGCGAGCTTGCGGCTCGGCTCGACGATCGCGAGGCACGACAGCGCGAGCACGAGGCCGGGGCCGCCGGTCGCCAGGAACGCGGTGCGCCACGCCGGCAGCTCGGCCGGCCGGTAGGCGACGAAGTACGGCTGGATCGTCACCGGGCTGATGTGGGCGGCGAGGTTGGGCCACGCGAACGCGATGTGGTCGTGCGCGATGAAGATCGGGCTGAGCACGGTCGCCCAGTAGCTCGAGATCGCGCCGCCGATGATGTAGCCGACCGCGTAGCCGAGCGGGATCGCGAGGAAGAACACCGCGAGCGCCTTACCTTTGCGGTCGGGCGGCGTGAGGTCGTCGATGATCGTCGGCGCGAGCACCGCGTAGCTCGCCTCTCCCACGCCGACGACGATCCGCGCCGCGAGCAGGCTCCAGAACCCGGTCGCCAGGCCGCTGCCCACGGTGGCGAGGCTCCAGATCGCGACGCCGAGCGCGATCAGCCCCTTGCGGGTCGACTTGTCGGCGCGCGCGCCGAACAGCGGCGAGGTCAGGAAGTAGCCGATCAGGAACGCGCTGTTGAGCAGGCCGCCCTGGAAGCTCGACATCCCGAGCTCGGTCGACATCGGTTCGAGCACCGCCGAGACCACCGCGCGATCGATGTAGTTGAGGAAGTTCAACGCCGTGAGCAACGCCAGGATGGCTCGGCGATCACGGATCATCGGGCAACGATATCACCGCGCCGGTTCTGGTACCCTGACGGTGGATGCACATCGAGCAGGTCCAGCTGCACGACGTCGGCCCGTTCGACGATGTGACGATCGAGTTCCCGAAGGGATCGAAGCCCGAGCTTGCGGACGTGTATCTGCTGACCGGGCCGAACGGGACCGGCAAGAGCACGGTGCTGTATGCGATCGCGGACGCGCTCAGCATTAATCAGGAGCAGCTTGGAGGCCATCTCCTCTTGGGGCCGCGCAAGCGATCGTCCCAGGGGTGGGCTGGTCTGCAGCCGGATCCTTAC
>DATBBB010000052.1:0-6410 GCA_036271215.1 Kofleriaceae bacterium
AGCGACGTGCCTCGCATCGCACGGCAGCCGTACGCCCCGGCCGAACGCTCCGGGACGGTGCCAGGACCGGCTCCGCGACGAGATCATGTGCGCGGTGATGCGCGGCGGCCGGGCCCACGGGCCCGTCGAGCGCGTGCGCACAGCTCGCCGGCGCTGGGCCGCGCGTGAAAGCCTATCGCTGCCCGTAGCTAGCCGGTGATCGCGTCCATGGCGCGCGTGGCACGCACGATGCTGGGCATGGAGCTATGGATCCTCTTACCTGGCTCATCGTTGGTCTGGTTGCCGGCGTGCTGGCATCGCTCGTCGTCGGCGCCGGCGGCAGCATCATCGTCGACATCGTGATCGGCATCGTCGGCGCCTTCATCGGCGGCTGGGTGTTCCACGCCGCGGGCTGGCACACGCCGTTTGCCGGGCTCGCGGGCACGATCTTCGTGGCCTTCGTCGGCTCGCTGATCCTGCTGATCGTGCTGCAGCTGCTGCGCGGACGATCTGCGATGTGACGACGGCCCGCGGCGCGACGTGCAGCGCCTGGGAACGCCTCAGATCGGTGCGGCCAGCTCGGCCTCGAGCGCAGGCCCCAGCGGGATCACCCGCGTCGGGTTGATCGCGGTCTGGCTCCAGTAATAGTGGGCCTTGATCTCGTCGAGCTGGCAGGTCGGCCGGATCCCGGGATGCTGGTACATCTGGCGCGTGAACCGCCACAGGTTCGGGTGGTCGCGCAGCCGCTTCAGGTTGCACTTGAAGTGCGAGAAGTAGACGAGGTCGAACCGCAACAGCGTCGTGAACAGCGCGACGTCGGCCTCGGTCATCCGATCACCGCACAGAAACTGCTGCGCCCCGAGCACCGCCTCCCACTCGGCGAGCGCGGCGAACACCTCGCGTACCGCGGCGCTGTACGCCGGCTGGCTGGTCGCGAACCCGGCACGGTAGACCCCGTTGTTGATCGGGTGATAGATCGCGTCGAGCACGCGGTCGATCTCGGGCACGAGCTCGGGCGGCGCGAGCGAGGGCTCGAGCGGATTGCGCGCGAGCGGCGCGAACAGCACGTCGAAGATCCGCATCACGTCGCGCGACTCGTTGTTGACGATCGTCTTCGCCTCGCGATCCCACAGCACCGGCACGGTGACCCGGCCGGAGTAGTGGGGATTGGCGCGCAGGTAGACGTCGCGCAGGTGGCTGGCGCCGCCGTTCGGATCCGGATCCTCGGGGCGCATCGGCCAGCCATCGTCGCCCATCAGCGAACCGACGACGGTCACGCCCACAGCGTGATCGAGGCCACGCAACGAGCGCGTGATCAACGTCCGGTGAGCCCACGGACAGGCCCAGGCAACGTAGAGGTGGTACCGCCCGGCCGCGATGTCGGACGGCTGGTTGCGAAACCGCGTGGCGGGTCGCTGGAAGGCGCCTTGTGCATCGGGTTCATACCACCCCGTGTGCCAGACGCCGTCGAGCAGATAACCCACGCTCCGATCGCTATCACCTTGCGACAACGCATGAAACAGCGCCGTCAAGAGCTAATTGCAATTGTGTGTTGCGATGTTCTGGTGCCGGTGGCGTCGATGGAGCCTCGATGGGCCCTCGGTGGGCCCTCGGTGGGCCTCGATGGAGCCTCGATGGAGCCTCGCGCGCCGTCGCTTGGGCGTCGTACGCGAGCCTGGCGAGCCTGATAACGTGCGCGACATGAAGTGCCCCGGCTGTACGAGCGACATGGAGCTGTTCGATCTCAAGTCGATCGAGATCGATCGCTGTCCGTCGTGCGGCGGCATCGTGCTCGACAAGGGCGAGACCGATGCAATCGAAACGCTCGGGCTCGCGCGCGTGATCGAAGGCGGCGTGACCTCGGATGGCACCACCCAGCAGCGCACCACCCCGGCGCGGTGCTACGAGTGCAAGCGCGACATGATCGCGCTGAAGGGCGCCGGCGACGTCGAGTACGACTGGTGCGACGGCTGCGAGCGGCTGTTCTTCGATCGCGGCGAGCTGACCGCGCTCGACGCGTTCGACGACGTGTGACCCGAGGTCAGCCGACGTCGGTCAGCCGACGTAGGTTAGCCGACGTAGGTGATCGACCACTCGCGGAGGTCGCCGTCGACCGTGACGTCGATGACGTCGCCCGACCTGCGGCCGAGCACCGCGCGGCCGATCGGCGACACCGGGGTGACGACCGAGAGGTGGCCATCGCCGCCGGGGCCGGTCAGCGTGATGCCGGCGCCGACCGGGGCGAGGAAGAACGTCCGGCCCTCGCCGGAATCGGCGTCCTCGACCTCGACGATCGCGCCGACGCTGATCGGGGCGGTACCGGGCAGCGGCGCCGGCCGGAACTGGACCAGCCGGTCGGCGTCGGCGAGCGCCTGCTTGGCGCGCTGCTGCTGGGCGCGACCCAGGCTGGCGAGCTGGTGGGCGGCGCGGGCGTCCTCGCGCTTCTCGTCGGGGGTGGCGCCGTCGCGCGCCTCGGCGGCCGCGGCGTCGCGCGATGACAGGGCGGCGCGGGCGGAGGTCTCGAGCTGGCGGACGAGCTGGGTGACGAGCTCCTGTTTGTCCATATGTAAAGGTTCGCCTCCGGCGGTTCGCGGAGCAAATTCCTGTGCGATCGTTGGCGGGATGCGAAGCCTGGCCGGTGTGCTCGCTGTTGTTTCGGGGCTCGGCTGCGGTGCAGGGGCGGCCTCGGGCCCGCCGGCCGAGCCGACCGCACGGGCCGCGGTGCCGTGGCCCGTGCCGGCCGGATTTCGCAGCGAGACGATCCCGTTTCCGCTCGAGTTCGCGCCCGGGATCCTCCACAAGGGCGTCGAGGAGCTGCGGTTCGCGCCCGGGTTCTTCGATCCGGCGGCGCCCGGCTACTGGTCGTACACGTTCGCGTGGCGGACCGAGGACCCGGCCGCGCTCGACGCCGCGGCGGTCGCCGGCGAGCTGACCGCGTACTTCCGCGGGCTGATCGATGCGGTCGACGACACCAAGCAGATCGCCGACCGCGGTGCGATCGTCGCCACGGCCGTGGCCGACGGTGCGCGGTTCGTGCTCGCCGCCCACGTGTTCGACGCGTTCAAGACCAAGCAGCCGCTCGATCTCGTCGGCTGGGCCGAGCGCACCGCGTGCGGCCCCGGGGCGCTGTGGCGGTTCGTGCTCGCGCCGGCGACCAGCGCGCTGCGGCCGCAGCTCGAGGCGCTCGCGGCCAGCGCGGCCTGCGACCAGCCGGTGCCGCCGCCGCCACCGCCGCACCCGGCCGCGCCGCCGGGGCCGCCATCGCCGGCAGGGCCCGCCGCGCCGCCGCCCGCGCGGTAGTCACGGCCCGCTCGACGTGTGATCGTGGATGATGCGCCAGCCCTCGGGGCGGCGCTCGAGCACCAGGGTGAACACGCCGTGGCCGGCGTGCTCGGTGTGGGTCAGGTCCCAGCGGCCGAGCACCACCGCGGCGGCGTCGCCGATCAGCCCGATCGACTCGACCACGAGCGCCAGCGATCCCATCGCCTTCGGATCGGTCGCGTAGCGCGCCTGGTAGTGATCGAACGCGTCCTGCCAGCCGTGACGGATGTTGCCGCCGGAGGTGAAGACCAGGTCCGGGGTGCGCGCGTAGCCGTCCATGTAGCCGGCGAGATCACCGCGATTCCAGGCCTCGGCCTGGTGGCGGAGCACGCCGGCGATCGCGGCGCGATCGTCGTCGGGTCGCGTGGCCGGGGCGGCCGGTCGGGGCGGATCGGCAGGGCCGGCGGAGGCGGCGCCGGCGCAGGCCGCACCCCACACGGCGACCATGGCGAGCGCGAGCTTCATCACCCGAGCGTACCGCGGCGCCGGTCGCACCTGGCGCTGGGACCTCCGGTTGCCGTACGTTTCGTGGATGTCGACCGGCTCCAGCGCGCCCCCGAACAGCGGCAGTGGACAGATCAGCCTCGAACGCCGCGGGCACGTGTTGCTGATCGGCCTCGATCGCGCCGCCAAGCGCAACGCGTTCGATCTGCCGCTGTGGGACGGGCTGTGCCGCGCGTACGGCGAGCTCGAGCGCGATCCCGAGCTGCGGGTCGGTGTGCTGCACGCCCACGGCGATCACTTCACCGGCGGGCTCGATCTGCCGCAGTGGGCGCCGGTGTTCGCGAGCGGCAAGTTCGCGATCCCCGACGGTGGGATCGACCCGCTCGGGCTGGCGTCGCGGGTGACCAAGCCGATCGTGTGCGCGGTGCAGGGCATCTGCCTGACGATCGGCATCGAGCTGTTGCTCGCGACCGACGTCCGGATCGCGGCGCGCTCGACGCGGTTCGCGCAGATCGAGATCAAGCGCGGGATCTACCCGGTCGGCGGCGCGACCCTGCGGTTCCCGCGCGAGGTCGGGTGGGCCAACGCGATGCGCTGGCTGCTGACCGGCGACGAGTTCGACGCCGCCGAGGCGCACCGGATCGGCCTGGTCCAGGAGCTCGCCGAGCCCGGCGAGCAGCTGGCGCGCGCGGCCGCGCTGGCCGAGGTCATCGCCGGCCAGTCGCCGCTCGGGGTCTACGCGACCCTGGCATCATCGCGCCACGCGCTGCCCGAGACCGAGGTCGCGGCCGCCCGGCGCCTGCTGCCGGACCTCGCGCCGCTGCTCGCCAGCGAGGACATGCAGGAAGGCCTGCGCGCGTTCGTCGAGCGCCGGCCGGGCAAGTTCCGTGGCCGTTGATCGGATCTTCGACGTCGCGATCGGCCAGCTGTTCGCGCGCGCCCTGATCGCGATCGCGCGCGCCGACGATCAGATCGGGTTCGAGGAGGGCGTGCGGCTGCAGCAGCGGATCGAGGCCCGGACCGGTGCCCCGGTCTCGCTCGACGATCTGCTGCTCGCCGATGCGCTCCACCCCAACGCGCTGGCGCGCTCGCTGAGCGCGGCCGATCCATTCCGCGAGACCGGCATGCACCCGCGCGAGCTCGCGGCGATGATCGTCGCCGACGGCATCGCGGTCGTGCTCGCCAAGGGCTACGTCGCCGAGACCGAGGCCGGTGAGATCGTCCGGTTCGCGTCCGCGCTCGGCTGCACCGGTGACGAGATCCGCACCATGCTCGCGCGCGTGGCGCCGTGGCTCGGCTCGATCGTGTAACGCCGGCAGCGCGCTACTGGACTTCTTCGATCGCCGTCTTGTCGACCGGCGCGTTGATCACCATCAGCTCCGGTACCCCGCCCGAGGTGTAGCCGCCGAACTTGAAGCAATCGGTGTCCTGCGGCGTCTTGCACGCATACACCCCCGGATCGGCGTCGACCGGCAGCCGCGCGCACACCGGATCTTTGTTCAGGTCGAACGTCATCATCCGCAGCGTCCCCTCGAAGTTCGCCGCCGGTAGCCCGAGCGCCTTGCCGATCGCCGCCGGATCATGGTGGCCGTTCACCATCGAGTGCTCCACCGCTTCATGGATCTTCGCCGCCGGCGCCGTGAACACATAGCACCCCGTCGGATCGCAGCGCCCCCAGTCCTTCGCGGCCGGCTTGACGACGTAGTTCTGGTACGCCGTGTCCTTCATCAACCACGACACCTTGCCGTCGGCGAAGTTCTTCGCCAGGTGCTGCGCGGTGCCGTACGGCGCGGCCTTGGTATCCGCCTGCTTCAGCACCTCGGCCTGGTGCACGTCGCACGCGGCGCCGGCGACGACCGGCGGCGGCGTCACTTCCTGCGGCGTTGGCGTTGTCGAGGGAGTCGTCGTCGGCTTCTGCGCACCGGCGCAGCCGATCAGGAACACCAGGGTCAACCAGCGCAAAGTTTTCATCGCGCGCAGCATAGAAAATCGCAGCACCCGCAGGTTCTTCGGCGGCGCCGCAAAACGCGGCATTCGTCATCACAACGGGTGACCCGTTGCGACGAGATCGTCGGGAAGTTCCCCCGCCGGTTGCGTACGTACAGCCAGGAGGGTCTATGAAACATTCAAATCGAGGGCGGCTTGCTCTCATCATGATCTCTGCGGCGGGGTGCATCACCGGATGCGCGCTCGAGACCGGATCGGGGGACGAGGCGGACTCGCAGTCCGAGACGAGCGCCGATGTCGCGGTGTCACCGGTCCAGCGGTTCCTCGACCAGCGCTACCAGGCTGCGGACGTCCACCATTCGTTCAAGACCCAGGCCGGCGAGACGATCGATTGCGTCGATTTCTTTGCCGAGCCCGGGGTCAAGGCGATGGCGGCACGCGGCACGCCGATCACGGCGATCCCGCACTTCGAGCTACCGGCGGGACTGGCGGGCAGGCTCGCGAAGCCGGGCGCGGCGCCGGGGATGGCGCCGGGGACGACGGCCGACAGCGTCGCATTCCGCGGCGATCTCGACGACGACGGCCACGCGCGGGCCTGCCCCGACGGCACGGTCGCCGAGCTCCGCATCACGCCCGAGCACATCGCGCGCGCCGGTGGGCTCGATGCGTTCGAGAACGCGGCGTCGCACAAGGGCGCACCGCCGCGCGGCAGCGCGCCG
>DATBBB010000053.1:0-3235 GCA_036271215.1 Kofleriaceae bacterium
AGTCCGCCGCCGCGATCGTCTTCCAGCGCTCCGCGTCGCCGAGCAGCGCCGGACGCTCCACGCCATCGATCGCCATGGTGTCGACCGCCCAGCCGCCGAGTAGCTCGTGATCGGCCACGGCGCCCCCGCTCCCGCCGCCGAGCTCGGCGAACAGCCCCCACCCCAACAGCGCGACCATCGTCAGCCGAGCGGCCCACCGCGCGAGCTCCCAGCGCGACGACATCCGCGGCCGCGGCGGCACCTCGGCCGTGGCGTACCCCATCGCCGCCGCGACCACCGCGCGCAGCCGGGGCGCTGCCAGCGCGATCGCGATGATCAGGCACTGCGCCGAGAACAGCTTGACGGGCACGTCGTAACACAGGTTCAGCATCAAGACGTTGGTCATCACCGCGGCGACGATCAGCGCCCCGAGCGTCGCGGTGCGCCGCCACAGCAGCAGCACGCCGCCGATCGCCTCGGCGAGCCCGCCGAAGATCGTGTACGGCTTCGAGTAGTCCATGAACGTCCACAGCAGGCGCATCGGCGACATCCCGCCGAGCTCCTCGGAGTAGCGCGCGATCGCCAGGTCGCTGTACTGCGACCGCAGGATCTTGGAGAACCCGTAGCTCAGCATCACACCCGCGAGGTAGTAGCGCAGCACGATCCGCAGCCCGGCGACGAGCCGCGGGTGGTCCGCGCGGCGATCGACGGCGGTCCAGATCGCCGCGCCGAGGATCGCGAGCGTCACCAGCACCAGCACGCTGATGTAATCGTAGATTCGATCGCCGCTGCCGTTGAAGCTGTCGGGCATCGGCGCGAGCCCGAGCACGCCCTCGCCGACCCAGTGGTTCAGCCAGGTGAACGGCTGGTTGGCCAGCTTATCGATCAAGCTGAACTTGGGCAGCATGCTCACCGGAAACGGATACACGACCAGGATCCCCAGGACGATGCCGAACCGGACCCAGAGCCTGTGCGCGACTGCCTCACGCCATGACGTCATGTGGTGGCCATTATAACGAGCCGGCCGCGGGTGCGCCGGGCCGACCGCGCCGGTGGCGAGGCTACGGTTCCCCGTGTAGCCTGCGCGCGTGACCGACTGCGTGTTCGTCCGCGGGCTCGAATTCGAAGGCAACCACGGCTACACCGCGGCGGAGCGCCGGGGCACGCGGCGGTTCCGCGTCCACCTGACGCTCGAGCTGCCGCTCGTGGCCGCGGCGACGTCCGATCGGATCGTGGATACCGTCGACTACTGGAAGGTCAGCGAGATCGTGGTGTCGATCGGCACCAAGTCGACGTTCAAGCTGCTCGAGGCGCTCGCCGGGGCGATCGGGAACAAGATCCAGGAGCTGTATCCCCGGGCGCAGGTCGTGATCGAGCTCGAGAAGCTGGCACCGCCGTGCCCCGGCGTGCCGGCGGCGTGCGGCGTGCGGCTGGTGCTCCCGGCGCTCGCCACGTGAGCTGTCCCCCCAGCGCTCATCGCGGCGCCGCCACGCGGGTTCTCGTAAAACCTCCCACGTGAGGCAGGCCACGCCGGCGCTACACGCCATCAAAAAATCCCAACGCGATCGGCGCCGGGGCTTTACCCTTGGCCCGACAGTCGTATAAGTCCTCAAAGATATGCTGGAGCGCGATCCCAAGACCCTGGCCCGGCTTCAGGCGGTAGTGACCGCGCTCATCGAGCATCGCGTGTCGACGTCGCTGGTCGAGGTCGAGCGCGCGCTCGCCCGCTGGCGCAACGGATCGCACAGCGCGCTCGCGGCCCACGGCGCCGTGCTGCGCCATGCGGCGCGCTGCGAGCGCACGGTCGAGCGGGTCACCGCCGCCGCCAGCGACCGCCCCGAGGGCATCCTGCGCGACGCGGTCGACGCCGGCCTGATGACCCAGGACGAGTTCGTCCAGCTGGTCGGCAAGCCGCCGCAGGACATCGCATCGATCGACGCGCTGGTCGACGAGGACGACGCGAGCGCGCCCGACAAGAAGCGCACGCTCGAGGCCCTGCTCGCGCGCGGCCCGGTGCTGGTCCACGTCGATGCGCGGCGCGCCGAGGTCGCGGTGCCGTCCCGGTTCCGCGCCGATCCGAGCCTGGTCCTGCGGTTCGGCTACAGCCTGTCGCCGGCGATCGCCGACCTCACGGTCGACGACCAGGCGATCGGCGGCACGCTGACGTTCGCCGGCCAGCCGTTCCGCTGCGTCCTGCCGTGGACCGCGGTGTACGCCGCGATGGTCGAGGGCGAGCAGCGCGGCACGGTGTGGCCCGAGGATGTCCCCGAGGACGTGCTGACCGGTGGCAACGAGCCAGCCGCGGCCGGCACGCCGGGCACGCAGGCCTTGCCCCCGGCGGTGGCCGGTCCGGCGAGCGCGGCGGCCCCGGCCGGTGGCGCGGCCGCGACCAAGCCCGACGACGAGCCCCGCAAGCGCGGCCACCTGAAGCTCGTCGAGTAGCGTCGCAACTGCGCCCGGCGCGCGCCGGCCAGCACGCTGCACGGCGCCGGTATCGCCGCCCACGCCTGCCGCGGCGGCCGTGATCGCGACCCCGTGCAGCGTGCAAACTGCGCGTGATACCGTGCTGCATGCAAACTCGCTGGCTGGTTTTTGCAGCGTGGGTGGGCCTGGCGGCGTGCTCGAAGTCGTCGAACGGCGCGACGCCCGATGCACCGCTCGATCCAGGTGACGCCGCGACCGCCCCCGACGCCTCGCCGGTGTGCAGTCCGCCGATGGAGATGTGCGGCGCCACGTGCACCAACCTGTCGACCGACGCCAGCAACTGCGGCGCGTGCGGCCACGTGTGCGGCTGCGGCAGCACGTCGTGCACCGACGGCGTGTGCGACTCGCACGTGATGGCCGGCCAGCAGGGCGCGCCGGTGACCCTGGCGCTCAACAACGGCGCGCTGTACTGGGGCACCGATGTCGACCTCTCGCTGGAGACCATGCCGGTGACCGGCACGACGGCGACCGCGCTGTACAAGGGCCGCACGGCGATCCGCGGCTTCGCGTTCGACGCGACCCGGGTCTACTTCACGCGCACCAACTTCAACATCGTCGAGTCCGGCCTGCTGTCCGGCGCGAGCTCGGGCAACTTCAGCAACGCCCAGGAGATCGGCGCGACCGGGATCGCCACCGACGGCACGACCGTGTTCTGGACGACCAACGGCTCGGGCAACCTGCGCAGCGCCCCGGTCGGCGCGCTGTCGACCGCCACCACGCTGCTCGCCAACCTGAGCCACCCCGACGCGATCGCGCTCGACGCGGCCAACAT
>DATBBB010000054.1:0-8180 GCA_036271215.1 Kofleriaceae bacterium
TCGACTGGCCGTTAACCAGCACCCTGCCCTGTGAAGCTCGGACTTTCCTCCCGCGACGAACGGCTTGCGCCCTCGCCGCCAGCGGTCACCTCGACCTCTCCGTCGAGCAAGCGGCTCATTCGTACAGGTGCCCCGCGGCGCTGTCAAACAGATCCGGCGCCGCGCCGCTCGGCACGCTCGGCCCGCTCGGCCCGCTCGGCCCGCTCGGCACCCTCGGCACCCTCGGCACCCTCGGCCCGCTCCGGCCCGCTCGGCTCGTTCGGCCGCAGGCCCGGCCGCAGGATCGGGAACGGCGAACCGGTTACGCTCCCCGGCGATGCTGAAGATCTGGGGCCGCCTGTCGTCGCTCAATGTTCGCAAGGTCGTGCTCGCCGCGCAGGAGCTCGGGATCCCGTTCGAGCGGGTCGAGGCCGGCGGCGCGTTCGGCGTCGTCCGGACGCCGGACTACCTGGCCAAGAACCCCAACGCGCTGGTCCCGGTGATCGAGGACGAGCTCGACGGCGTAGCGCTCCAGCTCTGGGAGTCCAACGTGATCGTGCGCTACCTGTGCGCGCGCCACGCCGCCGGCGCGCTGTACCCGCTCGCGCTGGCGCCGCGGTTCGACGCCGAGCGCTGGATGGACTGGCAGCAGACCACGCTCAACCCGGCCGGCCGCGACGCCTTCATCCAGTATTTCCGTACGCCGGACGATCGCCGCGATCCAGAGGTGATCGCGCGCTCGGTCGCCGCCACCGAGCCGCTGCTCGCGTTGCTCGATCACCACCTGGCGAGCCGGCCGTTCATCACCGGCGATCGGCTGACGATGGCCGACCTGCCGCTGGCGTGCGAGGTCCACCGCTGGCTCGCCCTGCCCCTGCCCGTGCCGCACACGACCCGGACCAACCTCGACCGCTGGTACGCGGCGATGGTCGCGCGGCCGTCGAGTCGCGGGGTGCTCGACTTCGCGCTGAGCTGAGCCGGCGAGTCCTTGGAGCCGGCGACCTCACCCCCGAGCGGTCACGCCGCGGCTTGCAGCGTGCGCGCCGGGGCCTGCTGATAGACGCCGCGCCGCAGGTTCTTGCGGATCGTCATCGCCTCGCGCACGACCTTCCACATGTCCTTGATCGGGTTGACGCGCGACCGGCGGTCATCGGTCCACTCGACGCCGACCTCGGCGATCTCGAACCCGGCGCGGCGCGCGAGCGCGAGGATCTCGAGGTCGAACGCCCAGCCGTCGATCCGGCCGAGCTCGAACAGCGCGCGGGCGGCCTCGGCGGTGAACGCCTTGAACCCGCACTGGGTGTCGCGCACGCCGGGGACCAGCGAGCGCTGGACCAGCGTGTTGGCGAGCCGGCTCCACAGGATGCGGTACGCCGGCTGCTTGATGTTGCTCTTGGCGCCATCGGCGTAGCGCGAGCCGATCGCGATCTCGGCCTTGCAGGCGAGGATCGGCGCGAGCAGCCGCGGCAGCTGATCGGGCGACATCGAGCCGTCGGCGTCGCTCATCACGCGGATCTGGCCGCGCGCGGCGAGCATGCCGAGCCGGACCGCCGCGCCCTTGCCGCGGTTGGGGGTCTGGCGGACCAAGCGCAGATTCGGGATCGTCGCCATCGCGGCCTCGACCACGGCGCAGGTCGCGTCGCGCGAGCCGTCGTCGACCACGACGATCTCCCAGCGCAGCGCCTGGGTCTTGAGGAACGCGTGGAGCGTGGCGAGGGTCGGCGGCAGCCGGTGCTCTTCGTTGTACGCGGGCACGACGATGGAGAGATCCACGAACGAGGCCGAGGTAGACATGACGGGCTCCTTGAATCGAACGGTCGAGAGGCCGAGAGGCCGAGAGAGATTGAGAGGTCGAAGGCCGAGTCGCGCGCAGCTCAGGCGGCGTGCGCGGCGTGGCGGAACACGATCCGGCGCTGCGCGGGATAGGTCCACACTGCGAACACGGTCGCGGCGCAGAGCAACTTGGCGAGCAGGTACGGCACGCCGAGCTGGACGGCGACGAGCTGCATCGCGAGCGCCATCAGCACCGCGGTCGCCACGGCCACCAGGGCGAAGCGAGCGATCTGGCGGCCGTTGAGCGGCGAGCGATCCCGGAACGCGAAGTACTTGTTCAGCACGAAGTTCATCACCGCGCCGGCCGCGGCTCCGCAGAACGCGGCGACCGGGACCCGGGTGCCGTGCTCGACCATCAGGACGAGGACGGCGACATCGAGCCCGCTGCCAAGCGCGCCGCCGGCGCCCGCGGAGATCAGCTGTCGTGTGTTGTTCACGAGAGGAGATAGAGCAGCCCACGTGCCAGCGGTCGGACCGTGGCCAAGTACCCGTTGTCTCGTAGGATCCGTGTCAGCTCTTCACCGACGGTGGCGGCGCGGCTCGTGGTGAATGACACCGCGCGTCCAGCGGTTCACCACTGACACCCGCGTCTATCTCCGGGAAGGCTTCCAGCGGCTCCCGGCAGGCTTCCGGCGGGCCTCCCGGAAGGCTCCGGGGCTCACCACGCGCAGGCCGCACCATCCACAGGCGCAGCTCGTCTTCCGGCAGGCTTCCCAGAAGGCTCCAGGGCTCACCTGGCGTCGTCGGGTGTGACGGTCTCCGCAGGCTCCGCGCGGTCGTCGGCGTCGTGATCGTCGTGATCGTCGTGGTCATCGTGGTCGTCCGGGGCGGCGGTGGGCAGGTCGCTGGCGTCCGGGGGCGCGCAGCGCGGCCGCTCGCGCGGAGCCATCAGGCCGGTGGCGCCGTCGATCACGACCGGCGCCACGCCGTCGTCGAGGCTGCGGATCGTCACGCCGTGATCGCCGGCGATCGCGAGCTTGCGCTCGGACAGCCACGCCACCGCCACGCCGCCCGCCGCGCGCTCGAGCTCCTTGGCGCCGCCGGTCGACGCGTCGGTCACGAACGCCGCGGTGTTGACCGAGCCCGGCGTGCAGTGATCGTCGAGCTGGGCGACGAACGCCAGGTGCACGCGATCGGGCGACCACGCCGCCGTGTTGCCGTCGATCAGGCCCGGGCTCGGCACCGAGACCACGCGGTTGGATGTCCCGATCCGGATCGCGCTGGCGAGCGACTGGTCGTCCCAGTCGGCGGTGACGTTGCCGGGCAGCGCGTGGACCCGGACCTGGGCCTTCGCGGTGATCTCGAGCCATGCCCCCGGCGGCCGCGCGGTGCGCCCCGGCAGCAGGTGGAACCGGTAATCGTCGTCGATCTGGCGCCACACCGTCGCGCGCGGCGTGACCGCGCCGATCCAGAACCCGATCGGCGCGGCGGTGCTGTACGCGACGGTGATCGGACCCGCGGTCCCGAGCGGCACCGGGCGCGAGCTCTTGCCGCGCGCGAGATCGATCAAGCCGATCCCGAGGTCGCGCCGGGCGGGCTTGCCGGGGACGGCCGCGCTGCGTGCGAGGTAGGCGATCTGGTGCACCGCCGGGAGGTCGAGCGCGGCGATCACCAGGCCCGCGGTCCGCGTGACGCGGTGCCAGCGGTTGGTGTCGGGCTCGACGGCGTAGAGGTCGCCGCCGGCGGTGACGATCAGCGAGCGCTGGAGCGCCGCGGCGTAGCGCGCGCGGTCCTGCTCGACCCGGCGCTGCCAGCCGGCGCCGGTCGGCGTGGCGAGGAAGCCCTGGAGCGCGGGGAGCTCGAGCGACGCCGGGCCCCACTTGCCGAAATCGCCGGCCGCGGCCTGCGCGAGCGGCGCGAGCACGCGATCGAGCTGGCCGAGCTTGGCGTAGCCCACGGCGAGCAGCCACGCGGCCTCGAGGTGGCCGGGATCGGCGGTCAGCGCCTGGGTGCAGGTGGTGACCACCGCGGCCCAGTCGCCGCGCTCCTCGGCGGTGCGGGCGAGCCGGAACGCGGGCTGGCCGCCGCGCTTGCGCCAGCCGAACGCCGCCAGCTCGGGCATCCCGAGCGGCCGGGCGACGATGTCGATTGCAGCTCCGGCAGCGGCTCCTGCGCCGCCCCCGACCGTGCCCCCATCGGACCGGTGGCCGTCCTGCCCGGCCGGCGCCGGCCCGGCGGGCTTGCCGCCGCAGCCCAACGCAAGCGCGATCACGGAGCAAGCGACGATCGAGACCCGGCCCAGCGGCATGCTGGGTTGCGGGCGTATCACGGCCGGACGCCGATCGCGACTCCGGTCACGCTGCAGCCGCCACTCCCGGCCGGGTGCGCGGCGAATCTGCTGATCTCATGAAGGAATCGCGACAACCCGGCAACCGCGCTGCGAACCACGCGGATCGCGCGCGACGCGGATCGCCAGGCGGCGGGTAACACCTCGCTTCGACAAGAAGATCTCGAGGTTGCCGAGCGGAAGCCATCCTGTTATAGACCCCCGCCCGTGTTACCCAGCCGTGTCCTTGCTCTGGCGTCGATCGC
The DNA here is from genome assembly GCA_036271215.1 of Kofleriaceae bacterium. Taxonomy (GTDB): domain Bacteria; phylum Myxococcota_A; class Polyangia; order Haliangiales; family Haliangiaceae; genus JABFXX01. The sequence goes on from DATBBB010000054.1 coordinate 4,345, forward strand.
TGCGTTCGGCGCCGCATGGGGCGTTGCGTCCGGCGCGGCCCTCTGCGGTTGCCAGGGCAAGGCCGAGCCCGACCCGCCACGGCCACCGCGCCCGGTGATCGAGGCGCGCGCCACGGGCGCAACCGTCGTCGCGCGCGTGGTCGCCGGCCACCCGTGCCGCGCCGAGATCGACGGTAACGAGCTGCTCGTCGGCACCGAGCCGCTGGTCGCGCAGGTCGGCAACACCCGGTGGTCCGGCGAGGACACCGGCGGCGACACCACGCTGCGCCGCGACGGCACCGCGCTGGTCCGCCTGCATGACCTGCCGGCGACGCCGGAGGGGGCCGAGGGCGGCGCTGGCGGCGCCGGCGCCGCGGGCTCGGCCGGCGCCGCGGGACCTGCGGGCACCGCGACCCTGCAGGCCGGTCACGGCGGCATCGAGATACTCGATCCGCAGGGCGCGACGCTGTTGCGGGTGTCCGCCGACGGCGCGGTCGCCAACGCTCGCGGCGAGATCCTGCGCCGCGCCGAGGCGTCTCGCCTCGCGATCAAGATCGGGGATTCGATCGTCACCGGCACCAGCGATCCCGCGCTGGGGGTGCTCGTCACCGCGCCGGAGCTGATCCCCGAAGTCCGAGCACTCGCCGCGTGTCACCGCCTGTTCTCTCAGGAGCAGGCGGCCAGGAAGTAGCCATGCCCGCTCCAAGTATCCGCAACGTTGCAATCATCGCGCACGTCGACCACGGCAAGACCACGCTCGTCGATGGTTTGCTCAAACAGGCCGGCACGTTCCGCACCGGCGAGGTCGTCGCCGAGCGCGCGATGGACTCCAACGACCTCGAGCGCGAGCGCGGCATCACGATCCTGTCGAAGTGCACCGCGGTGACCTGGAAGGGCACGCGGATCAACATCGTCGATACCCCGGGCCACGCCGACTTCGGCGGCGAGGTCGAGCGCGTGCTCGGCATGGTCGACTGCGTGCTGCTGCTGGTCGACGCCTACGAGGGCGCGATGCCGCAGACCCGGTTCGTGACCCAGAAGGCGTTCGAGATGGGGCTCTCGCCGATCGTCGTGGTCAACAAGATCGACCGCCCCGGCGTCGATCCGCACGACGTCATGGATCAGGTGTTCGAGCTGTTCATGTCGCTCGGCGCGAGCGACTCCCAGCTCGACTTCCCGGTGATCTACGCCTCGGGCCGTCAGGGCTATGCGATTCGCGAGCTCGGCCAGGAGCCCAAGGACCTCGGGCCGATGCTCGACCTGATCGTCGAGAAGGTCCCGCCGGCGACCGGCGACATCAACGCGCCGCTGGTGATGCAGGTCGCCACGCTCGACTACGACGACTACCTCGGCTACATGGCGATCGGCCGGATGCGCAACGGGCGCGCCAAGGTCGGCGACCGCGTGCTGCTCGCCCACCGCGACGGCAAGAAGGAGGAGTTCCGGGTCCAGAAGGTCCTCGGGTTCCAGGGCCTCAAGCGGTTCGAGCTCGCCGAGGCGCTCGCCGGCGACATCGTCGCGTTCACCGGCATGGAGAACCTCAACGTCGGCGAGACCATCACCTCGATCGCCGAGCCGACGATCCTGCCGCTGCTCAAGATCGACGCGCCGACGATCACGATGAACTTCCAGGTCAACGACGGCCCGTTCGCCGGCCGCGAGGGCAAGTACGTGACCTCGCGCAACCTGCGCGAGCGGCTCGATCGCGAGCTCAAGAGCAACGTCGCGCTGCGGGTCGAGGAGACCGCCGAGGCCGGCGTGTTCAAGGTCTCGGGCCGCGGCGAGCTCCACCTCTCGGTGCTGATCGAGACCATGCGGCGCGAGGGCTACGAGGTCTGCGTGTCGCAGCCGCAGGTCATCCTGCAGTACGACGACAAGGGCAAGATCACCGAGCCCTACGAGGACGCGGTGATCGACCTCGACGAGAGCTACGTCGGGCCCGTGGTCTCCGAGCTGAACCGCCGGCTCGGCGTGATGCGCGAGATGCGGCCCTCGGCGCCGGGCCGGGTCCGCCTCGAGTACCGGATCCCCGCGCGCGGCCTGATCGGCTACCGCTCGCAGTTCATGACCGACACCCGCGGCACCGGCGTGCTCTACACCCAGTTCGCCGAGTACGGCCCGCAGGGCGCCGACATCCGGACCCGCCAGAACGGCGTCCTGATCGCCAGCGAGGAGGGCATGTCGAACGCCTACGGCCTGTTCTACCTCCAGGAGCGCGGCCAGATGTTCATCGGCCCCAACGTCCACGTCTACGCCGGCATGGTCGTCGGCATCCACTCGCGCGACAACGACTTGATCATCAACCCGTGCAAGTCCAAGAAGCTGACCAACATCCGGACCACGGCCGCCGATGAGAAGCTCGTGCTCGCCCCGCCCCGCCAGCTGACCCTCGAGTACGCCCTCGAGTTCATCAACGACGACGAGCTGGTCGAGGTCACCCCCGAGTCGATCCGGCTCCGCAAGTCGATCCTCGACCCCAACGAGCGCAAGCGCTACTCGAAGAAGCCGGCCGAAGTCGAGAGCTGACCCGGATGTAACCGGCGCTCCCCAGGGTGCCTCGATGTGCCCCGAGGGGAACCGGCGATACCACCGGATGCCGGCTGTGTCAGCGACCGTACGGTGGGTCGTTCGGCGATCACTCTATGGTGCGCGTATGGGATACACTTGTAGCCTGACTTGATCTCCGGGGGGTGGCATGAGCCGAGAGACGATGATCGCCAAGCTCAAGGAAGACTTGGCACATGGGCGCGTCGTAACCGTCGTTGGGACCGGTGTGTCCTTGTCGATGTGCTTTGACCAGAGAATCGATGGCCAGGCAGTGGCGTCTTGGAGCGGCTTGCTTCGACATGGCGTGCAGGCATGCAAGCACCAGGGCATTGCAGACGATGCGGACGCAGCCCTCCTCTTGGCGCAAATCGAAAGCGGAAAGACTGACTTCCTCATCTCGGCGGCCGAGAACATTTCGATGCGGCTAAAGAAGCGCGCTCCGGGAGTGTTCCGCGGCTGGTTAAAAGACACCATTGGCCAGCTCAAGGTAAACGCGGATCGTCGGGAGGTTATCGAGGCCGTCGTAGCACTTCCAGGCCTGCTTGCGACACTCAACTACGACAACCTGCTCGAGGCAATAACCGGGCGGCAGCCCGTCAGCTGGAATGAGCCCGACGAAGTCCAGGAGGTTCTCAGGGGAACGCATGACCCTGCGGTACTTCATCTACACGGCCACTACCGCGATCCGGACTCGGTCGTCCTCGGCCTCAGGTCTTATCTGGAGGTACGGGATCATCCGCACGCGAAGGCAGTGCTTGAGTTGTTCACGATCGGCCACACGTTGCTCTTCGTCGGCTGCAAGGGTACTAGTGAGGATCCCAACTTCATTCGTCTGATCGATTGGGCCCACGACGCACACGCCGATGTGTCACCGCGCCACTACATGCTCTGTACGACTCCGGAGTTCGTCGAGTTCAGGCGCATGCTCGAGCGCGCGCCCTGGCTGCAACCACTGGATTATGGCGCAGATCATGACCAGCTTGGCAGTTTCCTGCGAAGCCTTCTTCCCGAGCCGGCCAGAGCGCCTCAAGAGCAGAACCCGAGGAAATCCGAGCCACATTCTGGGCAAGATCCGCCCCCCTCGCCTGTCGAGATTGTTCTACCGAATCCCACCGAGGAGCCAACGCCCGGCCCGTCGGATCAGGTCAGGTTACCCCAAACCAAGCCAGCAGCGCACAACTATGTCCCCGAGGTTATCGTTAGTATGATATTTGGGACGCTGGCAGTGTTTACATTTCGTTGGATATTCGACTGGTTGCTGGGCGATCTATCACCGAGGGGAGTGAATGCCTTCTCGGTCGCCTTCGGCG
>DATBBB010000055.1:0-13304 GCA_036271215.1 Kofleriaceae bacterium
ACTGGTATGACCGTGTCGAGCCGGTTCATCCGGATGCATCGCTATGTCGAGGGCGAGCTTGCGTCCGCCCTACGAACGCGGGATCCAAGCGTGCGAGCGCACGCGCGACTCGCGCTCTGGGAAGACGTGGCGCCACTGAGCCTGCACATCGGTCTCGCTCGCGTGAGCCTGGGCAACGAGCCGATGATCGACATCCTATTCGACACTTCCGATAGCAATCGACACCTCCGACCGGCCGCATATGTCGCATTCAAGCAGCAGGTCCCGTGGCTGCTCGAACGCTGGAGAAGGCGAACCGGCAAAGTGATCGATCTCGGCACGCTCGTGCGCGCCTGGTAGCAGCAGACACTACGGCGTGCTGCGCGTGAAGATCACGATGCGCTGATCGGGCAGGAACTCGAGCGACTCGATGAAGGTGAAGCCGAAGGCGGCCAGCTCGTGCTGGATCTGGGGCAGGGACATCTTGTGCTCGGGCCGGATCGGGACCGCCGGGTCTTCGCCGCGATATTCGAGCAGGACGAGGCGGCCGCGGTCAGTCAGCGCGCGCCGGATGCCGGCCATCACCGCCGGTGGATCGGACAGCTCGTGGTAGACATCGACGAGCAGGACGAGGTCGCAGCAATCGGCAGGTAGCGCGGCTTCGTGATCGCCGGCGCGGATCGGCGTGATGTTGGTGAGCTGGGCGCGGGCCGCGTTGGCAGTCAGCCGGTCGAGCATCTCGGGCTGCAGGTCGGTCGCGAACACCTTGGCGACCCGGCGGGCGAGGCGGAGCGAGAAGTAGCCGGTACCGGCGCCGACGTCGGCGACCGTGCTGTGTGGATCGAGGTGGAGCGCGTCGAGCACACGGTCAGGCTGTTCGCGCTCGGCGCGATCGGAACGATCGAGCCAGTCGGCGCCGAGGTAGCTGCAGGTTTGGGCGATCGGCCGGCCCTGGTACGTGCCATCACCGGGCGTGGCGTCGTCGGGTGCGGCATCGAGCGTGGCGTGCGCGGGCCTTGGCTTGCGCACGCCTTCGTCGGACGACCGGTTGGCGCGTCCGCACGCGCATGTCGCAACGACCCCGGAGATCGCGAGCGCGCGGCGCCAGCTGTGGGCCCGGCGTCCGGTGACGGAGCTGCGATCGACGCGACCCGCGTGGCTGCTGTCCGCGTCCATGACCACGGACGGTACAGTAGGCTACGCTGGGTGCCGGTGCAGCGACCGCGCTATCAGATGACCTGGCCGATGGCCGGTGGAGCGATCGTGGCGATCGAGCCACGCGAGGACGAGATCGTGCGGCACGCGCCGGCGCTGATGGCCGCGTACAACGATCCGCACAACGCGCCGCTGCTGGGCCATACCGAGCTGCTCGACGAGGCGACGGTGATCGAGTCGTACCTGGAGCTGTTCGAGGCCGGCGGCTATAGCTTCCTGGTGTTCTGCGACGGCGAGCTGGTCGCCGACGGCGATCTGCGCCATGTGCGCGAGGGCGCCGCGGAGATGGCGTTCCTGGTCACCGCGGTGGCGCGCCAGGGGCTGGGGCTGGGGACGCGGGTCGCGACGATGCTGCACGCGTTCGGGTTCGCCCGACTCGGCCTCGGGCGCATCTATGCGTCGGTCATCCCCGAGAATGTCGCATCGCGCCGGGTGTTCGAAAAGCTCGGACACACGATCGATGACAGCCCGGCGGGGCGCGCGTATGCCGACGAGCCCGGTGATCTCGTCACCGTCGTGGAGCGCTCCGCGTTCGAACGCGTATGTGCACCGCAGATCGGCGAGATCGAGATTGCGCTGCGCGGGCCGTGATGTATGGCCCAACGACGATCGCGCGACGTTGCGTGAAACTCGTATATGTATATCGTCGGGGCAAAGCTAGATTTAAGCTGCAGCGCAGAGTGTGATTCGCTAGGCTCGCCGACCGATGTCGAGGGTGATCCTGGCGCTTGCCTTGCTGGCCACACGTGCGTCCGCTGATCCAGCGCGCCCGTCCACCGCAGATTCCGCGGCACATCCGACGAGCACGGCGCGCGTCGCCACGGCGGCCGACGCGATGTCGTCGACGGACCCGGCGCGCGGCACCGCCGTCGACGGATCGGCCGGCGCGATCGCCGACGCCGACGCACGCCATGCGCTCGACGCGTCGACCGGTGTGATCGCCGACGCCGACGCTGCGCGCCATGCGATCTACATCGACGTGCTCGGCAAGGCCGGCCTGTGGGGCGCCGGGTACGACTGGCAGTTCCGGCATCGGTTCGCGGTCGGGGCCGCCGCGTCGTACTACTCGTTCGACGGCGATCACGTCACGACGCTCGCGCCGTACGTCGCCGCGTATCCGCTCGAACGCGGCCACCACCGCGGGTTCGTCCAGCTCGGCCCGACGGCGGTGCGCCGCACGACGCCGTCGCCGGTCCCGGAGTGGAGCGGCATGACCACGACCCGGATCGACGCCGAGCTGTGCGCGGGCTACGAGTACCGCAACCGCGTGCTGGTCCGGGTGTACGCGATGGCGAGCGAGGGTGATCACCTCGCGCCCTGGCTCGGCGCCAGCTTCGGGTGGACGCTGTGACCGCCACGTCCGTGGCCTCGCAGCGCTGGGTGGACGCTGTGACCGCCACGTCCGCCGCCCGGACCGCCGGGGCCGCCGCGCTCGGCCTGCTGGCGGGGCTCGCGCTCGGCGCCTGCGGCGTGGCGCTCGGCCCCGATCAGCCGTGGCAGCCGATCGACCAGTCGGGGACGTCGGACATGTCCGCCGAGGTCGTGGCGCCCGGCACGCTCCAGACCACGCCGGTGCCGCCGGCGGCGGCGCTGCGCGTCGTCACGTACAACACCGAGTACGGCGAGGACCCCGAGGGCCTCGCCGCCGCGATCCTCGCCGCGCCGGAGCTGGCGCACGCCGGGCTGTTCCTGCTCCAGGAAGAGGAGAGCTACCCCGGCGAAGGCGAATCGCGCGCCCGGCGGCTCGCCGGCCGGCTCGGCCTCGGCTACCTGTACATCCCGGCGCGCCACAAGGCCGATGGCACCCACGGCCTCGCGCTGATGAGCGCGCTGCCGATCGACAACGTCCAGAAGATGGACCTGCCGCTCGCCGACAACGGCGTCCAGCGGATCGCGGTGTCGGCCGACGTCCACACCGGTGACCGCACGCTCCACGTGATCGACGTCCACCTCGAGACCCGGCTCAACCCGCGGGACCGCGTCGCCCAGCTCCACCCGGCGATGATCGACGCCGCCGACAGCGTGCTGGTCGCCGGCGACTTCAACACCAACTGGATCAGCTGGGCCGGCAGCGTGCCGGTGCTCGCCAACGACCGCGACCAGGCGCCGATCATCGACTCGTACATGGCGAGCCTCGCGTTCGACGCGCCGAGCGCGCACTCGGGCGCCACCGAGCACGCCTACGGCCTCGAGTTCAAGCTCGACTCGTTCTACACCCGCCAGCTCGACGTCGTGTTCGGCGGCGTGGTCCACACCGGCCCGTCGGATCACTGGCCGATGTACCTCGACGTCAACCTATAGGTTCGCGGTCGCGACCGCGCCGAACGTCCAGTCCAGCGTCGAGCGCTCGAGCGTCTGCCACGCGCCGTCGCGGTAGGTCGCGTCCGCCGTCGCCGCCACGCCCCAGATCCCCGAGCGCACGCCGAGCTGGGCGTGGCCGTAGACCCGCAGGTCCGACACGCCGTGCGGGGTCGCCGGGATCACCGGGCCAGACGACGATGACGACGACGACGATGACGACGACGACGCGGCCGCCGCGGTCATCGCCACCCGCGACACGTCGCTCGAGTCGTCGCCGTCGCGGTCCGCGAAGTCGAGCGACCACAGGCGATGGCCGGAGAGCTCGAGGTCGGCGTGCCACGGACCGTGATCGATCCGCAGCCGGGTCTCGAGCGTCCCGCCGCCGCCGTCGTAGTAGCCCTGGGCCTGCAAGGTCGTCAGGTACGGCGGGGGCCGCGGCAGCGGCGAGGCGCCGCCGCCGAACACGTAGGCATCGATCATCCCGAAGTCGGCATACGCCGCGGCGTCCCACCGCAGCTCGGTCGCGCCATCGCGATGCGACAGCTGCAGCTGCGGCCCGATCAGGTGCGCGATCGCCACGTGATCCGAATCGGTCGCGAGCCGATCGCGGTGATAGGTGAACGCGGTGCCCAGCGCGAGCAGCCGGCCGTTGCCGGCGTCGTCCTGCTGATAGGCCCCCCACAGCGACGTGCGGCTGCGCAGGTAGGTCGAGACCAGCCCGTCGCCGGTCAAGGTCCCCACGCGGGGCTCGAGCGAGCCGACCCGGCCGCCGATCGCGAACCGGCTCCACGCGCCGGCGGCGATCGCGCCGTCGTGCTCGCCCGGCGTGGCGAACCCGGCGTGGCGGACCACGTCGATGTCGAGCCCGGCCGCGGCCTCGTCGCGAACCGAGCCGTCGTCGAGCCGGTGGCTCGCGTAGCCCGCCGTGAACGCGAAGTCGCTCCACGATCGCCGGCGCAGCCCGCCGCGGTGCGAGCGCCAGACATCCTGGGTCGCCGCGAACGGCGAGAACGCCGCGCTGCGGATCCGGTCGGCGATCGACAGCTCGCCGCCGCGCCACAGCTGGCCGATCTGGTACAGCGGCTCGCCGATCCCGAGCCCACCGGCGCCGTTCATGATCATGTCGTTGATCGCCGGGTTCTCGCGGTACTCGACGCCGAACTCCCACGCGGCCCCGGCCGCGTACGCGAAGATCGTCGAGCCCAGCGCGCCGAACCCGTTGCTGCGCGCGATCTGGTAGTCACCGGTGCCGGTCAGCGGATGGCGAACGGCGTTGACGTGAAACGGGTTGGTGTCGAACCGCAGCGCGTGCAAGGTCAGCTTGTCGGTCAGGCTCGGCCGGGTCCAGTCGACCTCTTGCTCGCTCTGCGTGCTCCAGTAGTACCAGGCCGGGATCGTGAAGATCAGCGCCGCCCACGCACCGGCGACCAGGTAATGCGGGCCGCCTTCAGCGTCAGGATCGGCGCCGGCGCCCGGATCGGGATCGCCGGCCGTCGCGTCGCCGTGGTTCGCAGGAAGGCGCTCGCCCGCGCCGGAATCGGGATCGCCGGCCGCCGCGCCGCCGCGGTTCGCGGAAGGATTGCCGCCGGGATCGGCGTGCGCTGTGGTCACGAGCGCCGTCAGGACCAGCCCCGCGGCAGCGCCGACGGCACCGACCAGGCGGAGCTTGCATATCATGCGAGCGTCTATTTCACGGTATGTGCCAGTAGCGCCCGACGGAGATTTCCCGGGAACCGCGGCACAAACGGCACAACACGTGGCGAGACCGCACGCGCCGACGCGCTGATCGTATATCGATCGTACCTCCGGCATACATCCGGGTCCCCCGTCATGACCGATACGCTGTACAAAACCTCGACGCTGTTCACCGCCCGATCAGCCGCATCGCCGAACGCGCGAGCCGCGCCGCGCATTGCAGATGAACGCGTGTTTCACTCGCTTGCCGGTCGCTACCGACCTGCTAAGCGCGGCTCCACCACCTGACGGTGGAGCTTCATCACTCTTTCGCCGGTTCGACCAGTTCCGCCGGCCGACCGCGCCCGGCTCGGCCTGCAAACCATCGTTATCACACGAATTGTCAGCGCGGCATCGCCCTCGCATTGCTGGCTGGGCATGCTGGTTGTGCTCTCGATCCTGTCGCTCGCTGCCATCGTCGGCTTGCTCTACCTGCTGTGCTACGGCGGGTTCGAGGGCCCGGTCGACTGGCTGATGCATACTGACCCTCACGGCGATCGCGACCGGCCGCGCGTCGCGCTGACGTTCGACGACGGCCCGCACCCGGTGCACACCGCGCCGCTGCTCGACACGCTCGCCGAGCTCGGCGTCCCGGCGACGTTCTTCGTGGTCGGCCGCGACGTCGAGGCCAACCCCGGGCTGGTCGCCCGGATCGCACGCGATGGCCACGAGCTCGGCAACCACACCTATCGCCACCGCTACCTGCCGCTCGCCCGGTCGCGCAGCGTGGAGCACGAGCTGCGCGCCACCGATCGCGCGATCGAGCGCGTCACCGGCGTGGTGCCGGCGGTCGCCCGGCCGCCGTGGGGCGGACGCTCGCCGCGCAACGTCCGCGTGTTCCAGCGCCTGCACAAGCGGCTCGTGCTGTGGGACGTCAACAGCTTCGACTGGAAGGGCAAGCCGGCGCGCCACGTGGTCGATCGCGTGCTCGACCGCGCGCGGCCCGGCAGCATCATCCTGATGCACGAGGCCCGCGAGGGCGGCGAGACGACGATCGAGGCGGTGCGCATGCTGGTCCCTGCGCTGCGCGCCCGCGGCTTCGAGCTGGTCACCGTGAGCAACGCGATTGCTCCCGAGGGCCCGCCCGTGTCCCCTCCCCGCTCGTTCTCCCCAGCCCTGACCCTCAGGTAACGCCGGAGACCTCACCTCGCGCGAGCGGCGTGTCCCGCAGGTGCGCGATCACCGGCGCATGATCGCTGGTCCCGACGTCGCGATACGCCGCGCAGTGCACGGTCTCGTCGACCAGCGCCTTGCTCGCGGCGATGTAGTCGAGCCGCCAGCCGATGTTGCGCTGCCGCATGTTGCGCCACGGCGCCCACCACGTGAACAGCCGGTCGTTGTCCGGATCGACGTGGCGGCCGACGTCGACCAGGCCATAGCCGAGGAACGCCTCGAGCAGCGCGCGCTCGGGCGACGACTGGCCGATCATCGGCCCGCGCAGGCTGGGATGGACGTCGAGCTCGGTCCGCGCCACGTTGTAGTCGCCGCACAGCACCAGGTGCTTGCCCGCGGCCTCGAGCGCGCCGGCCCATGCGACCAGCTCGGTCAGGAACGTCAGCTTGACCGCGAGATCCTTGCCGCCGTTGGGCACGTACACCGAGCCGAGCACGAGGTCGCCGAGCTCCGCGACGACGATCCGGTGCTCGAGATCGAACTGCGGGTGGATGAACGCCGGCGCGTCGCCGTACTTCGCGGTGCGCAGCAGCAGCGCGACCCCGGAGTAGCCCTTGAAGCCGTGCCAGTGCGCGTGGTACCCGGCGACCCGCGCCAGCGGCTCGGGCACCTGCTCGGGCGACGCCTTGGTCTCCTGCAGGCAGATCACGTCGGGCTCCTCGCGATCGATCCAGTGCAGCACCTCCGAGGACCGCTTGCGGATCCCGTTGACGTTCCAGGTCGCGATCTTCACGCCAGCCCAGTAGCACGATTCGCGCGCGCTGCAGATCACCGCGAGTCGGAGATCTCGCCCGCGACCTGGCGCAGCTCCGGCTCGCGCTCCTCGAGCTTGTGCGCCGCCATCAGCGCGCGGCCGAGGTCGTCGAGCCCGAGGATCTCGGCGAGCACCGGGCGCTGGCGCGGCTTGGAGAACCCGCGGTACGCCTGAGCGAGCCCCATCACCAGCACCTCGCTGGCGCGGCCGAGCGCCAGGTTGGCCGGGAACCACGCGAACAGCGCCGCGCCCGAGATCTGCGCGCCGACGTGGGTGTCCTCGAGCGGGCTCGCGAGCCGCGACGCCACGTCGCCCATCCCGCCGTCGTCGACATCCATCAGCACCGGGATCCACGTCCGCGCGTAGCGGGCGCCGTCACTCACGATCCCGATGAGCGCCGACGATGTGCTCCGGGTGTCCACGCTCGCGCACACGGCGCCGAGCCCGACCGGCGCCACCTCGCCGCCCGCGGCGATCGGGCCCGCCAGATCGAGCAGGCCGAGGCCGGCGTGCCGGCTGAGCCCCCAGTTCACCACCGACACCGTCGCCGAGCCGTCGAGCGCCGTCGCGATCGTGAGCTTGGCGCCGACGTGCGGCCGCAGCAGCTCGGCGTCGGTCGCGCCGATCGTCTTGCCGCCGTTCTCGACCAGGATCACGGGACCGATCAGCTTGCCATCGACGAGCAACGGCGCGACGGCACGCAATTCATGGGCGTCGCGATCCTGCACACGTCCAGACTGGCACGAGCGAAGTCAGATTCTCAACTGGTCGTGGCAGCGTCACCGTGCGCCGTCGTCGCAATCGACAGCCCGGGCCGGCCGCCGGTCAGCTGTCGTACACGCCGCGCTACGAAAGCTGCTTCCTGCGGGCTCGCGGCACGCCGGATGCAACTCACTGCGACATGGCCCTACTACGTGAACCTAACTTGCTCGGCGTCGTGCCTCGCGTGCGGCGGTACAAGATCGTCGTCGGAATCGATCTCTCGGAGTACGCGAACATCGTGATCGAGCACGCGCTCGACCAGGCGGCACGGCACGACGCGCCGGAGCTGCACTTCCTGACCGTGTGCGAGACCCGCCGGGGCTCGGTCGAGGACTGCAAACAGGCACTCTGGGAGCTGGTCTATCCCGAGCTCGAGACGTTCAGCCAGTTCGGCCGCGACTGGCGGGCGCGGATCCATGCCCGCCGCGGCAAGCCCGAGGTCGAGATCGCCGAGCTCGCGGCCGACCTCCGCGCGGATCTGATCGTGATCGGTCAGTTCGGCCTGCACACGCCGAACGCCAGCGACAAGAACCTGCCCAATCGCGTGCTGCAGCACGCCGTGTGTCCGACGCTGGTCGTCGGCTTGCCCGAGCCGGCCGATAGCTCGCCGCAGTGCCCGCTGTGCTCGGCGGTGCGCGAGGACTCGGCAGGCGAGCGCTGGTTCTGCCCGCAGCATGCCGGCGACCGCGGCCGCGATCACGTGATGTCGCCGATGACCACGTGGTCCGGCGGCAGCCTGATGTGGTAGCCGACGCCGGCGGCCCAGGTCGCGCGCGCACTCGCACTCGGCCGGCGGCTCGTGGCACGCTAGCGCGATGACGATCCCGGTCGCGGAGCAGGCCCACGCGGGCGGTGGGGTACGCGAGGCGCTCGTCGCGACGTTCCGGCGCGTGATGCGCTTGTACTTCCGCGACATCGAGTGGGTCGGCGCGCGCCCCGGATCCGGCGTGCGTGGCCGCGTGTTCGTCGCCAACCATACCAACGCGCTGATCGATCCGATCCTGATCATCACCGGCGCCGGCTGCGCGATCTCGCCGATCGCGAAGTCGACGCTGTGGGACGTGCCCGGGCTGCGCTGGCTGCTCGACCGCGCCGGCGCGGTGCCGATCGTGCGCCGGGTCGACGCCCCGGACAAGGCCGCCGCGGCCAACGCCGACGCGTTCGGCCAGATCGCCGCGCACCTCGGCGGCGGCGGCAACATCCTGATCTTCCCCGAGGGGACGAGCCACAGCGAGCCGCAGCTCGCCCCGCTGCGCACGGGCGCGGCGCGCATGCTGGTCGCGGCCGCCGCGCGCGGTGGAGAGCCGCCGACGTTCCAGGCGGTCGGCCTCGAGTTCGATGACCGCACCGACTTCCGGTCGCGCTGCCTCGTGCTGTGGGGTCCCGTGCGCCGGCTCGCCGACGTGGCCGCCGACGCCGCGGCGGGTGCGCCCGGCGGGGCCAGCGAGGCCGGCGCTGCCGGCGATGCCGACGAAGCGCGGGTCCAGGCGATCACCGCGCAGATGGCCGCCGATCTGCGCGATCTGCTGATCGAGGGCGAGACCCACGACGAGCGCCGCCGGATCATGCGCGTCGCCGAGCTGCTCGCCAGCAACGCCGGCGAGCACTCGCTCGGTGCCTGGAGCGACGCCGGCCGCCAGGTCGAGCTCGCCAACCGCACGCTGCGCTCGGTCGACGCCGCGGTCGTCGCCCGCGTCGCCGAGCGGGTCGACGCCTACTACGCCGAGCTCGAGCGGCTCGGCCTGCTCGATGATCAGGTCACCGGCGCCGGGCCCGCCCCGCGCGCGCCCGAGCCGGCCTGGCAGCGCGCCGTGCTCGCGCCGCTCGCGGCCGCCGGGTTCGCGCTGTACGCGATCCCGTACTTCCTGCCGCGCTGGTTCGCCCGGTCGTCGGATCCCGATGCGGTGTCGACGATCAAGCTCGGCGCCGCGCTCGTGGTCTACCCGGTGTGGGCGGCCGGGCTGGTCACCGGCGCGCTGCTGCTGTTGCCGCCGCCGCTGTCGTTCGCGGCCGCCGCGGTCGCGCTCGCGTCGCCGTTCGCGGCGCTGCGCTGGCTCGACGTCTGGTACCAGCGCACCCGCGAGCCGACGCCCGACGAGCTCGCCCGGCTCGCCGAGCTGCGCCGCGCCGCGTGCGAGGCGATCGACGACGCCCGCCGCCGGTTGCCGTCGTAGCCCGCCCGCGGCACCGCCCGGCACCGCGATCGGCATCCCCGACGCCGGTTGCCGTCATAGGCACCGCGATCGGCACCCCGACGCCGGTTGCCGTCATAGCCCGCCGCGGCACCGCCCGGCACCGCGATCGGCACGCCCGCCGGCGCCCCGGCGCCCCGGTCGTCAGCTGTGCAGGCTGGGCCGTGTCGCGATCCGGTTCTGGAGCTCCTCGTCTTGCCGCTCGTGCGGCAGGAGGCAGACCGCGACCAGCCAGTCGGTGGCGCACACGTGATCCGCGCCGCCGTTCTGCTCGGATCGCCAGCGCAGCATGAGCGCTGGCGAGGCGCGCTCGACGACCCGGATCAGGTTGTTGACGTAGCCCTCGCTCTTGGTGATCGCCCGCGCGATTCGCGGCCCTGACCAGCCCTTGTCGTGCAGGAGCTTGCACCAGATCGCCAGGTCGCAGGTCCCCGCGAAGTCGATCACGAGCGATTGTTCGGTGGTGAAGGTTTCCATGTTGAGCATCTGTGGACTCGCTAGCTAGACGCCTGCAGTGGCACGATCATTCCCAATGGCGAGCGCAGGCTATTCGGGCACACCATTGCCGCAGAAACTCGGGATCAAGGAAGGCCACAGGGTCGCCGTGCTCGGCGCGCCGGCCGGCGTCGAGCTCGGCGTGCTACCGACGGGCGCCACGCTGCAGCGCGGGCTGATCGGCAAGGCGGCGCTCGACGTCCTCGTCGTGTTCGTGACCCGGCGGGCCGATCTCGTGGCGCGCATCGCCGCATGCCGCCCGCGGATGCAGCCGGCGGCCGGGCTGTGGATCGCGTGGCCGAAACGGGCGTCGGGCGTGGCGACCGAGGTCACGGAGGACACGGTGCGTGAGGTCGCGCTACCCACCGGGCTGGTCGACAACAAGGTCTGTGCGATCGACGACACCTGGTCGGGCTTGCGGCTGGTGATCCGCAAGGCGCTGCGCTGACCCAGATCAGCGAATCCGCTGGCGATCCTCGGCGGCGGCGCGGGCGCGCGCGAACACGGCGTCGAGCATCGGCTCGGTGAGCCGGCCGGTGAACGTGTTCTGCTGGCTGACATGATACGAGGCCACCAGCTGCCACGGCCCGATCCGCGCCTCGGCACCGTGGCCGAACTTCGGCCTCGGCCGCGGGATCGGATGGCCGAGCTCGGCCGCCGCGAGCAGCACGCCGTCCCACGCGAACCCGCCGAGCGCGACGATCGCCCGGACCTCGCGTAACAGCGCGAGCTCCCGGGCGAGATAGCCCACGCAGCGGTCGCGCTCCCCCGGCGTCGGCTTGTTGCCCGGCGGCGCGCAGCGGACGACACAGGATACATACGCACCTGTCAGTACGAGCCCATCGCCCCGGCGGATCGATGCTGCCTGATTTGCGAACCCGGCGCGATGCAGCGCGCCATACAGCCAGTCGCCGGAGCGATCCCCGGTGAACACGCGTCCGGTCCGGTTGCCGCCGTGGGCCGCCGGCGCCAGCCCGACCACCAGCAGCCGCGCCCCCGGATCGCCAAACCCGGGCACCGGCCTGGCCCAGTACGGCTCGCCCACGAACCGCCGCGGTGGCGCCTCCGCGGCGGCCTCGCAGCACCGCACCAGCCGGGCGCACTTGCGGCACGCGGTGATCTCCCCGGTCAGGCTACGCAAGCTCACGCCGCCAGCATACGTGGCCGCCCGCCGACCGCGCGCTGCCCGCCACCGCCGACCGCGCACGTTTTGGCTTCCCTGCCTCGAATAACTGCAGCGGGCGGAATCGGCTCTCGATGTAGGCGCGAATTTTGAGGCTCAGTTAATCAGGCTTCAAAGGATTAGAGGATTCGAGGCGTTCGCTTGAGTGGCGTCGCATATTCGTCTGGTCGTGGAAGCTCATCCCGATTCTCGTAGTACCAATTTCTCAACTCTTGAATCACTTCGCCGAGAGTCGGCCACTTGTGTTCGCCTACCCAATCGACGCGACCCGCGTCATCGCTGGTGCGCCAGTCGCAGCGATGGACGTGATGCCGATCGGCGTGCCCGGGGCGCCCATGATTATTGTCGTAGCGAAAGATGGGACCGTGGTCGCCCACGTTCGCGTGATACGCGTAAAGGTACGTCTGCACGACGATGTCATGATCGCCGCTTAGTACATCCAATGGCGTCGCATCATCCGTGAGTACGCGGAGATACTTTTCAACTGTGACCGTGATGTCGCCAAGGCATCCGACGTCACCCACCATGACGAGAAGCTGCGGCCAAGCGATGAGCTCTAAGGTGTCTGCACCGACGAACCCCGTCACCCGGAGATGCCCCATGTGCTTTTCGTGCGCGCCGATGTAACTGCGAAATCTAGCGGGCGCGTGCCTTGACGATGGCAAGTTCATCCCTCACGCACAGGGCCATCAGCCATGCCTCGACCTCTTGGGTCGGTGCAAGGTCACCGCGGTCGACACGCTTGCACATCTCCGAAGAGTCCATTTGGTACTTAGCTTCGAAGGTAGCGATCCGACGCTCGATGGCCGTGATCTCGCCGTTCGGCTGACTATTCACGGCCTCTAGGACGGAACTGATCGTTGCTTCATCCCTAAGCCGATGCATCCTGAATGCACGGTCCATGGCGTATGTCCTTGATATGTCCCTCGTACGTCTCTGGGATGTACATAACGTAGACCCGTGACATCACGTTGTCCATCTCTCCTAATATCCAACGATATCGGCATAATGGAACCTGACTCGGAGGCCACCCGGGAACACTGGAGCACATGACCTAGAAGCCTAGGAGCTGACCAGAATCCGGAAATCCCTTGCCCTTCGGCAACGCGGCGGGATCATCGAGGCACCGAACGCCTGTGGCCAGAAACGGACGGCCGACGCACCCCCAGAGACGACGACGCCGCGCCGGCGAGCAAGCTCGCGTATCGCCCGAGGGCTGCATACGGGATGCTTGCCGTCGCGACGGACAAGCTCGGTGCGGTAGTCGAGCAGGGACGCGCCGCGCTGGCCGAGATCGATGACACGAACGTCACGATCGAGCTGATCAACCCGCGAGCGGACGCCGGGAGCGCCGACGAAGCGCGCGGGGTGCGCGAAGCCCTGGCGGCGGGCTCGCGCAGCGCGTAGGCGCCGCGCCGGACGCCGCCGCGGGTATGATGGCCGCGGATGCCATGACCACGCCGCGGTTCTTCTCGCTCGACTACCTCGAGCGCGCAGTGCTCCAGGATGGTACCCA
>DATBBB010000056.1:0-26028 GCA_036271215.1 Kofleriaceae bacterium
GCGCTCGCTCGGCTTGAGCTGATCGAGCGCGCGGCGGATCGCCCGGGCGCGGCGCC
Source organism: Kofleriaceae bacterium (assembly GCA_036271215.1). Taxonomy (GTDB): domain Bacteria; phylum Myxococcota_A; class Polyangia; order Haliangiales; family Haliangiaceae; genus JABFXX01. The sequence goes on from DATBBB010000056.1 coordinate 57, forward strand.
GGAGCGCGAACGCCTCGGGCGCGCCGTCCGCGGCCGGGACCAGCACCAGCGCCTCGCGATCGCGCCGGCGGGTCTCGAGCATGTGGGCGCAGACGTGGCGAGCGATGCCGCACAGCCACGCCTTGACGCTGCCGTCGCCGCGGTACGACGCCATCGCGCGATACGCGCGCAGCAGGGTCTCCTGGGTCGCTTCGTCGGCGTCGGCCTGCGAGCCGAGCAGCGCCATGCACAGCCGGCCGAGCACGGCGCCGTGCGCGCGGACGGCCGCGGCGAGCGCGTCGCGGGGCTGGCCGGCGAGGATCAGCGCGCGGATCGCCGCGGCCTCGTGCGCGATCGGATCGGCGTCCGCGATCGGGACGGGTGCCACACAGGCGTTCGCTTGCATCTCGTCCCCCACGTGCGGCGATCCGGCGATTTCGTGACCGACGATCTCGGGATTCGGCTCCAGCTCCGGCTCCGGATCCGGCCCGGGTGCCGGCGCAACACCTCGAGATGTCACGAGTCTGCGAGAGGTTGCGCCGGGACCGTGATCGACCATGCGCATTCAACGCGCGGCGGGGGCCGCGGTGGCTACGCGCAAGCGTGGCGCATGCACGCGATCACACCGGGGAACAGCCGGCGGCGGTCGCGCGTTACTTGGTCTCGGCCGTCGGCTTGGTCGCGGTGTGGATGAACGCGCGGGTGACCGCGAACGCGAGCAGCGCCATCACGAGCGCGCCGATCACGAGCATCCACGGCTTGAGCGTGCGCCGCGGACGGGACATCGCTGCCACCGATGGCCGCTGCGGGACCTGGCGCTCGTAGAGGTCCGGCACCGGGCCGGTGTTCATCTGGCCGCCCATCTGGCCCATCTGGTTCATCGACGGCCGCTGCGGCGCGCCCCAGGTCGCGTAGTTGCCGCCGGGCATCTGCGGCGCGATCAGGCCGGGCTGCGGCGCGGGCGGCAGCATCGGGGCCCGCGGCGGCATCGGCGTCAGCATCGGCGACGGCGGCATCATCGGCAACTGGGGCTGCGGCGGCGCCATCCCCGGGGCCGGCTGTGGCATCGGTCGCGGCAGTGGCAACGGCATCGGCATTGCCATGGGCGGCGGCTGCATCACCGGCACCGAGGGATGCTGGGCCGGCAGCGCCGGCTGCGACGCCGCCGCCGGCAGCGGGGGATGCGCCATCGCGGACGAGCCGGACGGCGGTGGCGTCGGCGGCAGGCCGCGCGCCGACTGCATCGTGCCCGGCGGCGGCGTGTAGCGCATCGGGTCCGGCGTGCGGTCGAGCGGCTTGGGCGGATGCTGGGTCGGCGGCCGGAACCGGTGATCGGCGCGCTCGCTGCGTTCGGGGCGGTCCTGCGGCGGCGGCTGGGTCGACGGCCGGCGCTTGCGGTCACCGCGTTCGCTGCGCTCGGCGCTGCGTTCGGGGCGGTCCTGCGGTGGCGGCTGGGTCGGCGGCCGCTTGATCCGCTCGGGCGGCGGCGTGCGCCGGCTGATCGGCGCGACCAGCCGGGTCGCCTCCTCGGCCTCGAACTGCTGGCTGGGCTCGAGCGTGTCCGGCAGGAAGGTCGGCGCGTCCTCGAGCGCACGGGCGCGGGTCTGCTCGTCGGTGGGCGGCTGGCGCGGCTGGCGCGGCCGGACCCCGGGCAGCGGCGGCTCGATCGCCGAGGTCAGCTCGCCGGAGTCGCGCACCGCGCTCGAGCGCAGGAACGCCATCTGGTCGCGCGACAGCTGGGCCTGCCGGGTCTCTTCTTCCTCGAACCGGTCGATCACCTGGCGGGCGCGCGCCACGCCGCCGCCGTCGTCGCGCGACGAGAACTCGTCGGCGGTGTGGATCCGGATCACCGTGGCCTCGGAGCCGTCGGGCTCGGCGTGCAGCGCGGGCAGCATCGGCGTGGAGATCCGCGGCGCGGACCGGCTCTCGAGCTCCGCGGCGTCGTCGATGATCTTGGCGAGCTCGGTCGCCGGGTCACCGACCGTGGCCTCGAGCGAGTAGCGCAGGGTCCGCAGCTTCTGGCCGAGCTGTCCGGCCGTCGGACGGCTTTGCGGATCGCGCGACAGCGCCGTGCCGATCAGCGCGTCGATCTCGGCCGACAGCCGGCCATCGACGTCGCGCGGCCGCGGGATCTGGGCCTCGCGCACCGAGCGCAGCGCCTCCATGTCGCCGAGCCCCGAGAACAGCCGGCGGCCGGTGACCAGCTCCCACAACAGGATCCCGACCGAGAACACGTCGCTGCGCGGCTCGAGGTGCTCGTTGCGCGCCTGCTCCGGCGAGATGTACGCGAACTTGCCGCGCACCGCGCCGTGGCCGGTCGCCTCCTGTTCCGCGCGCTTGGCGATGCCAAAATCCGTGAGCTTGACCTCGCCGGCGCGCGACATCAGCACGTTGGACGGCGACACGTCGCGGTGGACCAGCGACATCGACTTGCCGTCCGGCGCGCGCGCCGAGTGCGCGTGCTCGAGCGCCTCGCAGATCTCGCCGGCGATGTGGAGCGCCAGATCGAACGGCATGCGGGCGCGGCGGGTCTCGAGGCCGCGCTGCACCGCGCCCAGGTCCTTGCCGTCGACGTACTCCATCACCAGGAAGTACTGGCCGTCGTCGCCGAGCCCGACATCGAAGATCTGCACGATGTTGCGGTGCTTGAGCAGCGACAGCACCTTGGCCTCGGCGATCAACAGCTCGACGAACCGCTTGTCCTGCGACAGGTGCGGCAAGATCCGCTTGATCGCCACGGGCTTCTCGAAGCCGCCGGCGGCGACGGCCTTGCCGCGGAAGATCTCGGCCATCCCACCGACACCGATCCGGTCGAGGAGCTCGTACCGAGTCACGAGGCATAAATCTAGCACGGCCGCCGTCCTGCGGGTGGCTCGTCGGAACGGTGTAGGATGTGAACGTGCACGACATCGTGGCACTCCTGGATGCGGCCCTGCTGGCCGGGCTCGGGTCGGCGGCGGCGGTCTCGATCGGGGACGCCGGGATCGAGGTCGAGCGGATCGTCCGCGGCACCGCTCGCCGGGTGCCGGCGCCGGGCCCGGCGATCGACGACGCCACGGCGTTCGATCTGGCGTCGCTGACCAAGCCGCTCGCGACCGCGGCGCTCGCGATGGTGCTGGTCGGCGACGGCGCGCTGGCGCTCGACGCGCCGGTCCGGCGCTGGTTCCCGACGGCAGGGACCGCGGGCACGGTGACCCACCTGCTCGGCCACGCGGCAGGCCTGGTCGCGCACGTCGAGTTCTTCCGCACCCTGGCGCACGGCGTCCACCCCGACCCGCGCGGCGAGCTGGTGGCGCTGGCCGCGGCGCACCCGGCGGGCGAGCCGGGGCGCGCGACGCTGTACAGTGACCTCGGCTACATCCTGCTCGGCGCGATCGTCGAGCGCGCGGCGGGATCATCGCTCGAGCAAGCGTTTCGCACCCTGGTCGGCGAGCCGCTCGGCCTGCCCGGCGCGGGCTATCCCGGCCGGGTGGCGTGGCCGGCCGCGGTGGCGACCGAGGTCGATGATCGCGGTGGCCAGCCCGGGCCGGTCCAGGGCGTGGTCCACGACGAGAACGCGTACTTCGGCGGCGGCGTGTGCGGCCACGCCGGGCTGTTCGCGACGATCGCCGAGGTCGCGACGTTCGCCGCCGCGCTGGTCGACACCGCGGCCGGCCGGCCGCGCGGGCGGTGGCGCACCGACGTGGTCCAGCGGTTCGTCACCGAGGCTGCCGCGCCGGACACCACCTGGCGGCTGGGCTGGGATACCCCGAGCACGGCGCCCGGGGTCTCGCACGCCGGCGATCGCTGGCCGCGGGCCGGCGCGATCGGCCACACCGGGTTCACCGGCACGTCGCTGTGGCTCGATCTGCCGCGCCGGCGCTGGGTCGCGCTACTCACCAACCGGGTCCACCCGACCCGCCACGGCACCGCCGACCCGATCAAGGCCCTGCGCCGCGCGGTCGGCGACGCCGTGGTCGCGCGGCTCGACGGGAAATGACGCCTTTCCGAAGGACATCCCTGAGGTGTTCGGCTCGGCAACCGACCGCGTGCTCGGTCAGCGCACCACGGTGCTGTTGAAGCACATCTTCGACCCGGTCGCCGGGAAGAAGTAGCCGATCGCCATGCACATCTCGTTGGTCTGCGCGCTCGGGCCGGCGACGATCTCGTTGGTCGTCAGGTTGAGGTAGTTGCAGGTGTACGACAGCGCGCCGCTGGCGAACGTGTAGAACGGCGAGGTTGGCCAGGTCGTCACCGTCGGGTGCTCCCAGTCGGTGCTCGTCTGGACCATCGCGGTGCCGTCCATGACCTGGGTCCCGACCGACTGCTTGTGCGAGTGGGTGGACATCGAGAAGAACTTCGAGCCGGCGGGCACGGGGCACTTGCCGCTGGCGGTCGACGTGGTGCCGGGGCCGGGCGGGATGTCGATCTTGGTGTTGTACGTGACGTACGCGCCGGCCTCGGTGTAGGTCGTGCCGGGTGGGTAGCCGTTGGCGTTGAGGGTGGCGTGGACGGTGAGCGGCGAGTCGCTGGCGTTGAGGTAGTGGAGCTGCATCGCGGCGGGCTGGTTCGCGGCGACCGGCATGCCGACCGGCTTGCCGGTGCCATCATCGGCCGGCATGTCCGAGCGCGCTTCGGGGGTCTGCGCCAGGTACGTCCACACCGCGATGTTGTTGAGGTTGGCGCCGCCGCAGTTGCCGGACGGATCGAGCGTGCCGTCGGGCTGCTCGGCCGTGCTCGTGAAGTACAGGATCATGTGGTGGCTGCCGGGGGTCATCGACGACTGCCAGCTCTGGACCACGGTCTGCGCCGTGTTCGGCGTGTGGAAGTAGTAGCAGTAGGTGATCTCCTGGCCGGGCGCGAGCTGGATGTCCGGCGTACGGACCTGGAACCCGTTGACCGCCGGAGGCAGGTCGCCGGCAGTCGACGCGTCGGCCGGGGCCGCGGCGTCGGGTGCGCCGGGGTCACCGGAGGCGGCGTGGTCGCTGCCGCAACCGAATCCGGACCCGAGTAGCAGCGAGGACGCAACGACGAGGCGGCTGAGCATGGTCGGCACGATAGCAATTTGCCGGCCGGCGCCAGGCCGGCGAGATCGCGACGATGGTGGAACGTCGAGGTACCAGCGCGGCCTGAGGCGCCCGTCCGGCGCGGCCCAGCGCGGTACCGGCCGGTACCGGTGGCAGGTGATCGCCGGGTCGGGTCGCCGGGAAGAAGTACGAGCCGGCCTGGGGCGGTGTGGGTGCGATGGCGCGGTCGCGAGCCGGCGCCAGCGGCGGCGCTACTTGCGGGCGGCCTTGCGCTTGGCCGGCTTGGTCGACGGCTTGGCGTCCGGCCGGGCGTCGGCGCCGGGCGAGCCGAACATGCTGCCGACCCCGCGCTGCGAGCACGCCCAGATCGAGACCAGGATCGCGAGATCGGCGAGCGCGCGCCGGCTCATCGACGCCGGGATCACCAGGCCGTAGGTCTCGGAGACGAACCGCATGTCGCGCAGCACGCGGCCGACCTCTTCGCGCTGGACCTCGCCGTGCCAGTACACCACGCGGGTCAGCAGCAGCTCCTGGTGGCGGCGCAGGAACTCGCCCATCGACAGAGGCTCGGCGATCCGCACCGACGGCGGCTTGCAGATCTCGAGCAGATCCTCGAGGTACTCGTTCCAGTGCCGGGCGAGCCGCAGGTTCTCGGGCCGGCGCAGGAACTTCACGCGATCGACGGAGAAGTCGGCCTTGACCGTGGTGCGGAACCGCGGCGACACCGCCATCATGTCGTAGAGGATCGGCGGGTTCTCCTTGACGTAGTCGGTGTCGTGGTAGCGCCACCAGTTGCGCAGCTGGGGCCAGGTCCGCACCGAGAGCAGCGGATCGTCGGTCGAGTCGACCACGACGAACCGGCGGTCCTCGGCGCGCAGCACGGTGATCCAGTGCGACCATTCGTCGACGCACAGCAGCACCGGGGTCTGCTCGCGCAGGTACTTGACCAGGATCTTGCGGGCCTGCTCGGGGTCGGCGCTGCGCTCGAGCACCAGGTCGCACTCGAAGGCACGCGCGGCGCGGGCGAGCTGGATCTCGTTGGTCCCCGACCACCAGTGGGTGCGCGCGGTCGAGGAGATCTCCGCCACGTCGACCATGCGGCCGAGCGCGAGCAACGCATGCTTGAGCGCGAACGGACCGCAGGTCCATTCGTTCGGTTGTGGGTAGAACCCAGGTCCAGCAAGCCCCTCGGCCACGGCCCACTATAGCACTGGCGCGCTGCGTCGGCCGCCGCCGCAGGCCGCTCCAATCGCTGTTAATCAATGAATATTAAATAGTTATCAGGGTAGACGGCGACGCCGCGGCGCTCCACCTGGACGGATTCCCGCGGATCTGCCGTCGATCCCGAGGCGTGACGCATGAGTTGGTGAAAGCGCAGCGCCAACGAAGCCATCGCCGGAACGACAATGCGCAGCGCGTTTTCAGGGGGTCGGCGGCGGCCAGCGGGACAGGATCCCGAGCGAGGTCGCCTGGCGGACACAGTCCTCGAGCGAGCCACCGTGTGCCTCGCCGGCCCGCGTGCAGGCACGGGCTGCATCGAGCCCGGTGATCGTCAGGAACCCGGGGGTGATCGTCGACTGATCGGACCAGAGCCCGCGCTCCAGCGCGCCCCAGGTGAGCTCGGACGGCGTGTGCGTCTGCTGCTCGATCAGGTAGAGCGCGTTGTCGAGTTGCTGCGCGGGCGCGCCGCGCGCCTTGCCCAGGTAGTAGCGCTCAGCCTCCCGCCGGGCCGCCGGATCGGTCCACAGCGTGTCGAGCAACAGATTTACGACCTCCTCGCGCGCGCCCGGATCGAGCGGCTGGTCCTTGGGCATCATGCCGTAGGCGACGTGGTCGGTCATGCTGACCAGCAGCGTGCGCGGTAGCTCGTTGCCGGCGAAGTTGAACGGGACGTCATCGCCGTCGGTCTGGTCGGTGTACGGCGCGGTGTCGTGGCAATCGGCGCAGTGCTGATCGAGCCGGGCGCGCAGCGCGGAGCTGATCGGTACGCTGCCCGGGGCGACGAGCCGCGGCGCCGCGGGCGCGGGCAGCGCGGCGGCGGGCTGGGTGGGCGCGGCGGCGGGCTGGGCGGGCTGGGCCGGTGCGGGCTGGGCGGGCGCGGCGGGGTCGTCGCGCCACCGCAAGGCGAAGCGCTCGAGCGCGACCTTCATCGACGCCTTGAACGACTGGGTATGCGCGACCGCGTCCTCGATCGCGCGGACATCGTCGCGGGTCGCGCGATCGCCGAGCACGTGGCTGACGAAGTGGTTGGCCATGCAAGCCTGAAAGTCGGGCTGCGCGGTGGCGAGCTGGGCAAAGCCCAGCGGGGTGAGCGGTGCTTGGCCGCGGAGGTCGTGGAAGTCGCGGCCGTACAGCGGCCCGCTGCCGGGGTTCACGAGCGCGGGGATGAAGTGGACGCTCGCTCGGCTGTCGGGGTATCCGGAGAAGAACTGCGCGCCGTAGTCGAGGCGGGCGTGGCAGTTCATGCACAGCTCGGTGTGCGCCAGCCGCTGCCAGGATTCGGCGACGAAGAAGTTGTTCCCCGCCGCGTTGATCTCGAGGACCTTGTGGGTGGTGGCGCCGAAGCTGTTGCGCAGGTTGCACCACATCATCTCGTAGTAGCCGCGCTGGCGCTGCCGGCGATCGGGCAGCCAGTGGAGGATCTGCGGGGCGGTGAGCACGCCCGCGTGCTGGCCGGGCACGATCTCCTCGCGCGGCGCCCACTTGCCTTGCTCGGGCCAGGCGTCGAGGCCGGCGAGCTCGCGCACGACCCGCTTGAGATGGAGCGCGCCGATCTTCTGCCGCCGGTAGTAGCGCTCGGCGTTGCGATCGCGAAACGTCGAGTTGCTGGTGAACATGGTCGCCATCGGCAGATCGTGCTCGACCACGTAGGCCGTGGTGCGCTTGATCTCGGCCATGAAGCTCTGGGTGAGCTGGTTGTACTGATCTTCGTCGCGCAGGCAGCGGATCAGGTTGGGCCCGCAGCCGCACAGCGAGTGGGTCTCGAGCTCGGGCGAGCCGACCTGGCTATCGCACGCGAGCACCATCGCCGTCCGGTAGCTGTGCTCGCCGGGCTCCAGCGTCCATTTATTGGGGCGGTAGCTGTCGGGGCAGACCTTGACCTCGGAGTCCAGGTCCCACCACGGCCGGACCGCGACGGCTTCGCTCGCCGCGCACGGCGCGCGCAGGTACAGCGAGTCATCGGGCGCGTGCTTGAGGATCAGCGCCGAGGGCAGGGCGTAGTAGTTGCGGACGTTGACGAACGTGGCGAACATGAGCGACGGAATGACCTCGCTGCCGAACCGCTCGGTCGCGAGCAGCTGGTCGAGGTAGCTGGCCAGCGGCACCAGGCCGCGATCGATGTTCTGCGCCCACTCGGCGAGCTCCGCCGGCGGAACGGTGGCACCCACCAGCGTGGCCATCGTGCCGAGCATCTCGGACGTCGGCCGGGGCACCGCCGGCGCCGCGGCGGTGGGCGGGGTCGCGAGCGCTGCCGACCCGGAGCCCGCCGGCGCGGCGGTCTCGGCCGGTGCCGCGAGCGCTGCCGACCCGGAGCCCGCCGGCGCGGACGCGGGCGCAGGCGGTGCAGACAGCGCAGCGCCGGTGCAGCCGGCGAGCACGAGGCCGAGCCCGAGCACGAGGCCGAGCCCGAGTCTGAGCCCGAGCCCGAGTCGGCCGGCGTAGATCACGAGATGCCCTCGAGCAGGAACTCGCAGATCTTGCCCCGGTAGCCGTAGCGCTCGGGATCGAGCCCGGCCAGGTGCAGCATCGTGGCGCCCACGTCGTCGAGCAGCGGCACGCGCCCCGCCGCGGCGGGATCGCCGTTGTGATACGCGAGCGGCAGGCCTTCCATCTGGCGTCCGGTCTGGCCGAACGACGTGCCGGCGCGGATCCCGGGGCCGGCGAACATGAACGACGTCTGCGGCAGGTGGTCCTTGCCGAGCATGTCGTTCTGGCGCGGAAACCGCCCGAGCTCGGAGCCCACCATGGTGACGGTGCGCTGCGCGAGCACGCCGTGGCGGTTCTTGCGCGCGTGCAGCTCGCTCAGGTAGTCGTCGAACAGCCGGGCGAACATCGCGTTCATCTCGCCCTGCTTGGCCTCGTTGCGGATATGGGTGTCCCAGCCCAGGAGGCCCAGGTCCAGGACCACGCCGCAGCACAGATCGTTCTCGATCAGCCACAGCGCGCGCTCGATGCTCTCCGACATGCTCTGCGCGACGTAGTCAGTCGACCGCTCGGTCGCGACCATCGGCCGGACCTGGGCCACATGCTCGAAGAAGTCGGCGACCTCCTCGAGGTAGACCGCGGTCTGCTCGGCTTCGCGCCAGGCCGCGCCGCTGCGCGCGATGTCGTGGGCCTGCTGGCGGTAGACCTTGACCAGCGCGGCGAGCTCCTGGGGGCTGGCGTGCGCGACCTGGTCGAACACGTCCCCGCGACCGTAATAGAACTGATCGGCGGTGCCGAAGTACGCCGGCGAGTGCATCGCCCGCGACGACAGGTTGACGTAGGCCACGCCCAGCGGCTGACCGGTCCGGGCCGTGGCGATGATGTCGAGCGCGCTCGGCATCGCGTCGACGATGTTGGTCTTGAGGTGGAGGAATTGCCGCTGGCCGGTGTCGTGGTTGACGGTCCGGACCTGGACGCCGTTGAGCGCGGTCAGCTCCGGCGCCCAGCGCGCCAGCGGCGCGAAGTGCGGCCCGAGCCGGAGGCCTCCGGTGGTCACCACGCGGTTCTCGGTCGGCAGCGTGACGATCGAGTCGACGTCGGCGGCCTGCTTGGGATCGGTCGTGTACAGCGTGTCGTGGCCGCCGGACAGCAACATCAGGACCCAGTACCGCGGGTGGGCCACGGTGGCGGTGCGCTCGACCGGGCGCTTGGTGCCGCAGCCCAGCGCGGTCCCCGCCAGCCAGGCCCCGGTCCCCAGGGTGAGCTTTACAAAGTCGCGTCGCGTGGGCACGAGTGATCGCAAGGTATCACGAGCGCGCGCGCCGCGGCGCAGCTCACGGTGACGGTGACAGCGCGGTCCAGATCAAGCCGAGCGCGACCACGCTGGCGTTCTGCGTGTTGACGCCGGTGACGAAATACCGCCCCGACAGGTTCACGGTGAGCGTGTCCGAGATCTGGTACCCGACCCCGCCGCCCGCGAGGAATATGTCCTCTCGAAGGATCGGGTCGTGATACAGCTGATCGTCGGACGGCAACGTCGAGAACTCGCTGAAGTTGATGCCGCCGTGAGTCAGGTGAAGGTTACCATCGATGTGGATATCCAGCCGTTGATCGAGCAGCTTGTGGCCGATGGTGAGTGATAGGTCGCTTGTGTTCTGGCCTTGCTTGTCGGTGGCGGCCGTACGGTCGTAGTGCTCGGTCAGGCCGAAGTCGTAGGCGAGGTGAACGTAGGTCGACGCGCCGAACACGCGGCCGATCGCCGCGCCCATGTGCAGCGCCTTCAGGTGGCGGCCCGCCACGGTGTTGCCCACGGTCTCGTAGTCCGCGACCGGGATCGATCCGCCGATCTGCGGCGTGAACACGAACGGCTCCTCGAGCAGCTGGTAGCGCACGCCGGCACGCAGATCGGTCAGCGTCGCATGGGTCTTGCCATCGTCGTAGCTCCCGCCACCGAGGTGAGGATACAGCCCCAGCTGGCCGTTGTAGGCCAAGAGCGCCAGCGGGAGCCCGACGCTGACGGCCAGCTTGTCGATCGGGACATACTCGGCCCCCAGCGTGAACTGATTGGTCGTGGTCCCGGCGTTCGGAAACTCAATGTCTTTGTCACCGACGATCTTGTCGGAGTGCGCAAAGTTGTAGTCGAGGCTGATGTCCAGGGTGCCGCGATCGCCCACCCATGCTTGCGCGCGTGCGTCAGTTCCCACCGCTCCAAGTACAACGAGCACGACGGCGACGAAGATGTTGCATCGAGCAAGGCACGGTGTCATTTGCGCTCCCACAAGACCAGAGTACAGTGGACGCGCATTTTATCAGAGTTTTGGAGGGGCCTTTCACATGCCCACGCAGATCTGGGCCTCATTCATGGCGACGATCGCGCTTGCTGCGGCTCTGGCCGGCGCGGCATGCTCGCGCCCGGCGCGCGCGCCGGACGGCGGCCGCATCGTCGTCGTGGTGACCGTCGATTGGGAGGGCGCGGAGCTGTCACTCGATGGGCTGGATGCGCTCGACAGCCTGCGTCGCCGGCTCGGCCCCGTGCCGGTGACCCACTTCGTGTCCGCCGCCTATCTCACCAAGTCCCGCCCCGATCCGGCGGCCGCCGCGACGATCGGCCAGGCGGTCCGCGCCGACGACGAGCTCGCGATCCACTTGCACGCGTGGCGCTCGCTCGTCATGGCCAGCGGGATCGAGCCCAAGCTCAGCCCATCGTTCCTCACCGGAACCGATCAGCTGCTGACGTTCGAGGATGGCGATATCGGGTTCGATACCGATCTCGACGCCTATAGCGTGGCCGAGCTACGTGTGATGTTACGCACATCCAGGCTGCTGCTCGCCCAGACCCAGCGCCCCGTGTCAGGCGCATTTCGCGCCGGTGGATATCTCGGCACCCCCAAGGTCCTCCAGGCGATCCAGGAAGAGGGGTTCACCGTGGATTCCTCGGCGATCGACTTCCGGCGGCTCGACGAACAACACGACGCGGTGCTGTCCAGGCGGCTCGGCGAGCTGTGGCCCAACGTCGAACCGTCGACGCCGCCCTGGCAACTGCGACCCGGCATGCTCGAGTTGCCGATCGCCGCGCTGGCCGACTACGCCACCGCCGACCAGATCGCCGCCACGCTGGAGGCCGCGCGAGCGCGCTGGCGGGCCAACCCCCGGCGCGATGTGGTCGTCGTGATCGGCTGTCACCTCGAGACCGCGCATGACTTCGCGGGCCGGCTCGCGGACGCGCTGGCCAAGCTGCGCGCGCGTCCCGACCAGGACGGGCTGGTGTTCACCACCATCTCCGGCGCGGCCGCGCGGATCCGGAGCGCGGACGCGCTGAACGGAGGCCCCGAAACGAGATAACGACATTGCGACCCACGCGAGGCCAGGATATCGTCCCGCCCTCCCAAGGAGGTCTGGTTATGAAGATGGGATTCAAGCAGTTGGTCAGCGAAGCTAACGCGGCGGTGAAGACGATGACCGTCGATGAAGCGGCCAAGGCCGTCCATGCAGGCGAGGTCGTCCTGATCGATATTCGAGAGCCGAACGAGCTTGCTGCCGACGGCAAGATCCCCGGTGCCGAGCCCGCGCCGCGCGGGATGCTCGAGTTCTATGCGGATCCGGACAGCCCGTATCACAAGCCGGTGTTCGCGACGCCGGGCAAGACCCTCCTGCTGTACTGCGCGAGCGCCGGCCGCTCGGCGCTCGCCGCCAAGACCCTCAAGGACATGGGCCTCGAAAACGTCGCGCACATCGGCGGCGGGTTCAAGGCGTGGGTCGCCGCCAACAACCCGGTCGAGAAGCCGGGCGAGAAGAAATAAGCAGCATCGGGGCGCGCAGTTGTCCGTCCTACGCTGGGTCTACCGGAGCTGCTGGTTTGGAGGGCTCGCTGTGGTCGCTGCATGCGGCGGAGCCCCCGACACCGATACGTCGGCCGGTGCCGCGTGCGGGGACCCTCCGCGGGGTCCGCGGATGGCGCAGTTTGCCGACGCGACGGCGCGCTCCGGCGTCCACTTCGTCTATACGACCACGGGCATCCAGGGCGGCGGGCTCGCGGTCGTCGATCTCGACGGCGATGGCCTGCCGGACATCCTCGCGGGCGGGCGCGACGGCGGCCTCACGCTCTATCACAACCTCGGCGGGCTGCAGTTCGCGGACGTCACCACCGCGGCCGGGCTCGATCCGGCGACCGCGGTCACGGCGATCGCCGCGGTCGATCTCGACAACGACGGCGATCGCGATCTGGTGATCGCCGGCCAGGGCAAGGCGACCATCTGGGCCAACCAGGGCGACGGCCGGTTCGTGGCGGTGGCCACGCTCGACGATGTCGGGACGACCACGCACGTGCTGCCGGTCGATCTCGACGGCGACGGCCAGCTCGACCTCTACGTCAGCAACTACGACCGCAGCAACAGCCAAAATTCGCAGAACCGGCTGTACCTCAACCACGGCGCGCTGCAGTTTGCGCTGGTGGCTGGGTTCTCGGGCGCGGGCAGCGACGGGCTGACGTGGAGCGCGACCGCGTTCGACCTCGACGGTGACGGCGATCAGGATCTCTACATCGCGCACGACACCTTGCTGGCCGACTTCGGGCAAGGGGTGGCGATGCCGACCTCGTGGCCCGGCGACCTCATGCTCCGCAACGACGGGCGCGGGACCGCCGGCGCGCTGCAGCTCACCGACACCGCGGCCGCGCTGGGCATGGCCGCGCCGCGCAGCTCGATGGGCGGCCTGCTCGGTGACTTCGACGGCGATGGCCGGCTCGATCTCTACGTTCCGAACTACGGCGCCAAGAAGCTGTTCCTGCGCACGGCGGACGGTGGCTTCGTCGAGAGCGCCGCGCGGCTCGGGGTCGACGCGGCGTTTCGCCGCAATGCGCTGTGCGCGCCGGGCTCGACGTCGGAGGATTGCCTGTTGCTGTCGTGGAGCGCGGCGCTCAGTGACTTCGACCTCGACGGCTACGACGAGCTGCTGGTGGTCAACGGCGAGACCTCGCCGGGCAACCCACCCCCGGTGCTGCTGTTCACGCGCGGGCCGGACGCGGCGGCGTTTCACGAGGTCTCGCCCGACATCCCGTGCATGGATGCCCGCGGCCTGGTCGTGACCGATCTCGACGGCGACGGCGATCAGGACGTGGCGATCGCCCAGCTGGACGGGCCGCTGGTGATCTACGAGAACGTCGGCCGGCCCGCGGCCGGGACCTGGCTCGACGTCGTGTTGATCGGCGGCGCGAGCAACCGCGACGGCGTCGGCGCGACCGTGACCGTGCACCTGGCCAGCGGGCGCGTGCAGATCCGGGCCGTGGGCGCCGGCGGCGTGATCCATTCGTCCGCGCCGGCCGAGGCGTTCTTCGGGCTGGGCCAGGACACCGTCGCTGCGGTGGACGTGCAGTGGCCGTCGGGCCGGCACACCACGCTGACCGCGCCGCCGCCCGGGCGCCTGGTCGTGACGGAGGGGCCGTGATCCGGCGCGGGTGGCTGCTCGGGCTCGCGCTCGCCGCGTGCTCCTCGGGCGGCAGCGATGCCAGCCAGTCCCAGCCGCCGCCGACCGCGCCGGCGGTGACCGCCCGGGTGGCCGCGCCGCCTGCGGTTCCGCCCGGGGCCCCGCCCGCGGTCCCTCCCGATCGCGACGACCCCTACGATCCGGGATCGCTCGGCGCGCTCAACTTCGCGCTGTCCGAGGGCACGCCGGCCGCGCGCAGCCACTTCACGCGCGGCCTGCTCGCGCTCCACTCGTTCTGGTACGACAAGGCATCGCGCGAGTTCCAGGCGGCGATCGATGCCGACCCCACGATGAACATGGCCTACTGGGGCGCGGCGATGAGCCGGTGCAAGTTGCTGTGGGGCGACGACGATCTGGCCGGCGCGCGCGACCTGCTGTCGCGGATGCCGGATCCCGGCCGGCTGACGCCGCGCGAGCAGGCGTGGGTCTCGGCGGCGGTCGAGCTGGTGCGCGCCGGCGACGTGCGGACCAGCCGCCAGCGGTTCGCCGCGGCGATGACGGCGATCCACGACCAGTTTCCCGACGACGAATCCACGACGTTCCTCGCGATCGCGCTGCTGGCGGCGATGCGGCCCGGGGACCCCGACGCGGAGGCGGTGCGCAAGCGCGCGGGGGCGCTGGCCGCGAGCGTATTCGCACACGCCCCCAAGCACCCGGGCGCCGCGCACTACGTCATCCACGCCTACGACACGCCCGAGCTCGCGGCGCAGGCGCTGCCGTTCGCGCGGGCGTACGCCGCGATCGCGCCGGCCGCGTTTCACGCGCGGCATATGCCGGCGCACATCTTCTCGCGGCTCGGGATGTGGAAAGACGCGATCGCGAGCTGCCAGTCGGCGTGGGACGCGTCGGTCGCGTCGGCGCGCGCGGACCAGCTCTCCGCCAACCACCACGACTTTCACAGCCTGAGCTGGCTGGTCGAGATGAGCTTCGAGCTCGGGCAGCGCCAGGCCGCCGATCGCGCCTTGCAGGTGTTCGCGGACGAGGTCCGCGCCGGCCTGGGTCACCAGTATCGCGCGCAGTACGCCAGCGAGGTCGCGTCGTACCTGATGCGGACCGGCGAATGGGGGCGGCTCGACGAGCTGCTGCAACCGCTCGCGGCGCCCGTGGCCGAGGACGGTGGGGCTCCGCCGCTGCCGCCGCCCGACGCGAAGCCCGGGGTCGCGCCGAGCCACTGCGCGCCGGCGCCGGCCGCGGGACCGATCGCGTTGCTCGAGCAGCTGACGGTGAGCGCGACGCGCGCGCGCGCGGCGGCGATGCAGCACGATCTGGCCAAGACCCAGCGCTACCTCGGTGAGCTCGACGCGGTGCGTGCCCAGCTGCGGCCGTTCATGGAGGCCACGCAGCCCCCGGCGGCGCTGGCGCGGATCGCCGCGACCGACGCGCGGCGGCGCCAGGCGCTGCTCGCGCGCGCGGCCGGCAACGATCGGGCGCTGGTCGAGGTCCTGCGTCAGTCGGTGGTCGAGGATCAGGAGTCCGGCGGCGAGAGCAACCCGAGCGGCTTCGTGGTCCACGAGGATCTCGCCGACACCCTGTTGCGATTGGGGCAGCCGGCTGCAGCGGCGGCTGAATATGCGCTGGTGCTTCAAGCGCACCCCGGGCGCGCCCACGCGCTGCTCGGGGCGGCGCGGACGGCCGCGCGGGTCGGCGATCGCAAGGCGGCCCGCCGGTGGTACGAGCAGCTGGTCGCGCAGTGGAGCGCTGCGGATGATCAGACCCCGGGCCTGGCCGAGGCGCGCAAGGCCGTCGCCGCCCCACCGTAGGACGTAGCGCTCACGCTCAGGAGAGCGCGTACACGCGAGGCTCGCCGTGGGCTGCTGCGCGGATGGGGCATCGGGGCAGCGCCTGCCGAAGGACCGCCGACGCATGCGCGGACGAGGGCGAGGTACGTGCGGGCGCGGACCCACCGCCGTAGTTACAGTCGCTGCCCCGACCCCATCCGCTCGCGGGCGCCCACGGCGGGCCTCGCGTTGCCCACGCTGGGCCGCTGCGCCCCCAGTTTTCGCAGATTCTGCGGGCTACGGCCGGCAGACGCCCTGGGTGCAGCCGCCCGACGGGGCCGGGCAATCGCCGTCCACCGTGCAGGCCTTGCTGCACGCCATCTCGTGGCCGAAGTTGGTGCACAGGCACGACTGACAATCGGTATTCGCCGTGCAAACAGCTAGAAAGGCTGTCTGGCCGGGGGCCGCGCACGCCATGTTCGCGTCGGGCGCGGATTTGGAATCGCTACCGCAGGCAGTCAGCCAGAAGATCGCGAACGAGGCGGCGATGATGCGTAAACCCATGGCGCGATGATATTCCAGTATGCGCGGCGGACGGCAAGTTTGTCCGACAAGAGACTCGCTGACCAGCGCGAGCTTGCGAGCACGTCGTTCTGGGATACGCGTCCCCTGCCGGATAGCCCGGCGCGGTTTCGCGATGCGATCGATACGACGGAGACCGTATCCCGTACGGTCTCTTTAGTGCATGCAGCCCGGCGAGTCCTGATCGATCGGATACGGCGAGCTCGGGGCCGCCGCGGTCACGGTCTTGCTGTCGGACGTGTAGCCGTTGGTGTCGTCCTCGAGCTCGAGATCGACGCGAATCCGCTGACCGATCAGCCGATCCGAGCGCCAGCAGATCTCGAACACGATCGCGACGCCCATGGCCATCTGATAGTCACCGGTGGCCGAGGGAACGTAGGCCTCCCGGAACGGGCAGTTCGCGTCGTAGTTGAGCGGGATGTTGGTGTCGGCGAAGAACGCGCGGATCCGGGTGCGCGGATTGGTCGGGGAGATGATGCTGGCGGGGTCGCCAGGATCCAGCCCCGACATCCGGACATTGGCCACCAGATCGAAGCCCGCCTGGGCTCCGTACTCGAGCGGCAACATGTCGGGCATGTCCTCGAACGCCGCGCGCCCGGTGCCGAGCGTCGCGGTGCCCTTGGCCGGTCCCACGGTATCCGGCCAGCACGGCCCGATCGCATCGGGCGGGCTGGCGCTCGATCCGCAGCCGGCGAGCGCACCCGCCACACCTGCCATGACGGCGGCGGTGACGGCGGCGATCGCGACGATCCTCATGCGCGCTCGCGGAGACTATACATCGTCGCCTTGGTCGGGAGCCATCGGAGCCCAACCGCGCGACGCCACTAGCTCAGGGAGCCGTCCACGACGTCGCGAAGCACCACGTCGAGATGAAGTCGATGCGCCGGTCGGTCAGGCCGGTGCTGTCCTTCATCTGGATCGGGTTGTGGGCGAAGGTCTGACGCGCCAGGGTGCCGCCCTGGGGGTACTTGGCGCGCGCGATGTCGACCATCGCCGCGGGGACCGTGATCGAGCCGTCGTTGGGCTCGACGCACAGCACGGCTGGACCCTGATCGCCCGAGAACGCGAGCAGCGACATGATCGTGAAGCCGGCCGGCGGCATCGAACCCGCCATCGAGTCCGGGGTGCCCCAGGTGAACGTCTGGTCCATTCCCGCGGGGACCGCCACCGGACCGAGGCCCGGCGCGTTCAGCTGGAAGGCGGCCGGGGTGTAGAGCACATCGGTGAAGGTCTGCGCCGGGAACTTGTCCGAGCCGGTGATGGCCACGGACTGCAGGGTCTGCGCCTTGACGTAGTCCGCGCCATCCGTGGGGTTGAAGTAGAAGAACCAGTTGTTGGCCGAGTGGGTCCGGTTGAGGAAGTCGACGCCCTCTGCGGTCTGGCGCGGGACGGTGAGGGTCTTCGCGCCACCCGACATGGTGATGGTGCCCGGATCCAGGTAGGTCCGCTCGGCGACCGGGTTGGTCGCCATCGGCCAGTTCTTGAGCCCGGTCATGTCCGTGCAGCCCGGGATGGCCGGGAACGGGAAGTACTTGGTGGGCCCCGGATCCGCATAGAAGAAGGAGACGACGCGCGTGCCGATGGTGCCATCTGCAAACGTGACGTACTCCGCGCGGAACTCGCCGCCTTCGTTGGCGCCGTAGCCCTTGAAGGTCGAGCCGGCGTCGGCGCCGCCCTTGTCGTCATCGCCACCACAGCCGATGATGCCTGAAGCCAAGATTCCCAATGATAGACCAAGCAGATACGAGCGCATTGAAACCTCCCGGGAGTACGAACGCGATACGAACGAGAACGGCGACACTAACACCGGCCGCTCACGAAGATCCAGATTGTTCGACTTTTACCATTGCGAGTCCGCTTTAAACGTGGATGAAAGGCGACGGTGCGATGTAGCCCAGACGACTACTTCGCGACGATCGCGGCCCGGCGGTTGCGGGGATTGGTCCGTCCATATTTGAGACGGGTATCGCCGTACGAGATCACCTCGAGTCGCGAGGCGTCGATCCCGGCCGAAATCAGGTAATCGCGGACCCATTCGGCACGCTTCTGGCCGAGCGCCAGATTGCCTTCTGGCGTTCCGGACGGGTCGGCGTGGCCCTCGATGATCACCTGGGCATCGTGGCTCTCGGTCAACCAGCGGGCCGCCCGCGCGAGCGAGCGAGCATCTTCGACGCTGAGCGCGCCACTGCCAAGCGCAAAGTAGACTTCGTAGCGAACGACGCCCGGCTTGACCACAGGCGCGACCTCGGCCGGCCGGGGTGCTCGGGGCTCGGCCGGCTTGGTCGCCGGCACGGTCGTGGCGATGCGCTCCGGTGCAGGCGCGGGCGCGGGCACTGGTGCGGGCGGCGGCACATCCGGAGTGTGGCGCACATCACCGGGCGGGCTGGCCGCGACGACCTGACGACTCGGCGATTGTGGGGGACCCGCGGCGATCGGCGCGCGGCGCGCGGCGGCGGCGACCACCGCCCGATCCTCTCCGGTGCGAACCGGCCGGCGGGCGACCTGTTGCTCGATCGTGCGCTCATCCGCGGCCGTATCATCCGAACGCACGACGACGACGGCGCCGGGGAAGCTCGAGCGCGCCTCCGCTTGCAGCGGCGCGTCGGTGATCACGACCGCGTACGACTTGCGCTTGGCCGCCGAGGCGTGTGGCGCGACCTCGACGCGATGGCCCGCGGCGGACAGATCGCTCTCCAGCCGGCGCGGCGGGTCGCCGAGCACCAGGATGTCCGAGGGGTTGGAAGTCCGGGCGATCGCCTTGCGTGGCCCGGAGCTCTTGACGGTGAGCTTGACGCCACAGGCCTCGGCCCGCGGACTCGCTTGCACGACCATGGCGGAAGCTGCGAGCAGGGTTGCAGCGATATGGCGTTTCATGACGTACCTACCTCCTCCATGCAGGTGGGCACTCTACAAGGCCACCTATCGCCTTGCAAGCCACGCGAGTTCGCGGTCGTGGTCTCCTATGATACTCATGAGCTGTCCTGGGCTGCCGCCGCCGCCACAAGGAGAGGGCAATGAGAGTAATGAGAGTTACTTGCGACTTCCAACCTGGGCAACCCGGGAAGGACGACTGACCTATGCCCACGGGCCCCAGACCCCGCCCCAGGGAAACCCAGCGGTTCACGGTCGAGAAATCAGCGATCGGCGGGGTCACCATGCTGTCCCTGCAGGGCACGCTGCACGAGGGATTCGACGGCCGGCGGCTCGCCGAGTCGGCCCGCACGAAGAAGCTGATCGTCAGCATGCGCGACGTTCGCCGGTTCGCCTCGTGGGGAATGACCGAGTGGATGGAGTTCCTGCGCCTTACAGCAGATTGTGATCTTTATCTCGTTGAGTGTTCTACCTATGCGGCGGGACAGCTCAATCTCGTTACCGGCCTGCTCGGTCACAGCAAGCTGGTGAGCTTCTATGCTGCGTATCGCTGCGGCAGCTGCGGCGAGGAGATCCAGAGCTTGCTGCTGGTTCCGCGCGATCGCGCGGCGATTCGCAACCTGGCGGGCAGCCAGCATGACTGCAAGACCTGCGGCGGCCAGGCCCGGATGGAGGACTATCCGGCCGCGTTCTTCGAGACCATGACCGCGCAGCCGCCGTTCGATATCGACGACGAGGTGCTCGCGGTCCTGCGCTCGCAGCTCCGGTACGACCTCGTGCCCGACCTGAGCCGGTTCCGGGCGTTTCGCCGCACGCTCAACGACTACAGCTATCTCAGGCTCTCGGGCAGCCTGGCCCTGCTCCCGAGCCACGTCCTGGCGGAAGCGTCGGTGGGCACGGCCATCGTGGACCTCGCCAGCGTCATGTTCGACCCGGCCGAGATCGCGCCATGGCGGCTCTATATAGAAGAGGCGCTGCCCAAGCTGAAGTCGCTCCAGTTACTCGATTGCCCGGCCGGGTTTCTCGACAGCGCCGTGGTGCCCGCCGATCTGAGCACCAAGCTCAAGGTCCGGACATTCGCGGTCCCCTACGACTGCTTTCAGTGCGAGACCGCGAGCGTCCACACGATCAACGTCGCCGACAACCTCGAGCAGCTGGTCCGAGGCATCGTGCCGGCGGTGACCTGCACATCCTGTCAGTCCCCGCTGGTCGCGGCGTTGACGCCCGAGCAGCTGAACCAGCTGCGGATCCTGCCGGCCCGCGCGCGCGATCCCGAGCTCGATCGGTTCCTGGCCCAGGTCCGCCCGCTGCCCTCGGAGCAGCTCGAGAATTGCCTGACGGCGCGGTCGCCCTCCAAGCTGCCGGCCGCGCCCCGCTCGAACCGCACCATGGTCATCGCGCTGGCCGTCGGTACGCTCCTGATCGGCGGCCTGGCGGCGGTGGCGATCACGCTGTGGACCCAGCGCGCACCGGCGACGCCACCGGTGGTGCTGGCTCCGGTGGTCGCGTCCCCCGCGCGTGCGGCCTTCACCCGCCCGGACTGGATCCTGTTCGACGAGCCGGCCTCGGCGTACTGCCAGGAGACGATCAACCGGCTGACGTGTATCGGCGTATCTGCGTTTCGGCCGACCCGCGAAGACGGGGTGACCGAGGCGAATGACGCCGCGCTCGAGGAGCTGATCAACACGATCGGCCTGAAGATCTCCGAGCCGTTCTTTCGCGACAACGTCATCCCGGGCTACACCGACGCCCGGGCCAAGGCGCTGTCGGCGCTGCAAACCGCCGATGTCGATCGGAGCAGCCGCGCTTACCTCGACGCGGTCGCTGCCGCCCGCAAGGCGCGCAAGCGCGTGGTGGAGGTGCTGCGCGCGTCGGGCGGCGCGATGGTGCCCAGCGAGCGATCGGACTGGTACTGGGAGGAGTACGCGGGCGAGCATGGCAAGCCGAACGAGGTCCTGGTGTTCGTTCGCTACGACGTCCCGCTCGACGCCGTGCGGGGCCTCGTCGAGCGCTACTCGGCGACGAGCTCGGCGCAGGGGATGGTCGCGATGACCGCGTTTCCCGGGGTGGCGTGGCAGTCGCCCGAGTTCACCGGCGGCGCGCTGCTGACCAAGATCGGCAAGCCGCCCGCGGGCGCCACGCTCGCGCCGGCGTCGCTGGTCGTGGCGGTCGGAGGCCAGCAGGTGGTCGACGCGCAGAGTTTCGTGCGGCGGCTCGGAGAAGCGGAGCGGGCGGTTGGCGCGATCTCGCTCACGGTGAAGACCGGCGATGCGCCGGCCCAGGTGATCGAGCTCCGGCACTGATCACGGCTTGGTCATCGTGATCTGGCCGGGGGTCCACTCGACGATCGCGAACGTCCAGTCATCGACCTGCGGCTGACCTTTGATGATCTCGTCGGCGTGCAACAGGATCGTGTCGGCCGAATCGCGGAGCGACTGTGCGCGGGTGCGCTCGAACAGCTGCGCGAACCGCCGCATCCCGAACACGTTGCCGTTGGCCGCGGCGATCTCGGGGATGCCGTCGGTGTAGAGCAGGATGCGATCGAACGGCTCGAACTGGCCCTCGATCCGTCCGGTCTCGAACCCGATCTCGGTGCCGAGCGGCGCGCCGGCGCAGAAGTGGACCTTGTGCTTGCCGTTCTGGTTCAGGCTCAAGATCGGCGGCGCGCCGGCTGAGTGGAACACCCACCAGCCGGTGGACTCCTCGAGCTCGAGCGCCGCCATGGTCATGTGGTACTTGCCCTTGGCGACGCGCAGCACCTCGCGGTTGAGCATCTCGAGCCCGTGCCTGACGTCGTCGAGCCCGTTATCCATCAGCACGCGGAACGCGGTGGCGACCGCGGCGGTCACCATCGCGGGGCCCGGGCCGTGGCCGGTGACGTCGCCGACCATCACCACGTGACGCCCGCCCGACAGCGGCTCGTGCCACCACCAGTCGCCGCCGCAGGCATCGGCCGGCCGGTAGAGCCCGAACAGCTGGACCCGCGACGTGGAGATCTCGTTGTGCTCGGGGAGAAACCCGCTCTGCACGGCCCCGGTCAGCTCGAGGTCGCGCTCGACCACCGCCAGGCGGCCTTCGCGCTCGGCGCGCAGCACGCGCTGGCGCTGCAGCGAGTACAGCAGATACGCCGCGCCGGCGAGCAGCATCAAGTACACCACGTAGGCGCGCCACGTCCGCCACAGCGGCGGGGTCACCGCCAGCTTGAGCGCGATCGCCGTTTCGTTCCACACGCCGTGCCGGTTGGCCGCGCGCACCTTGAGCGTGTAGTTGCCGCCGCTGAGCTTGGTGTAGACCGCGTAGGGCCGATCGGTCTCGATGAACTTGTCGTCGAAGCCCTCCAGCTTGTACGCGTAGCGATTCTTGCGGGGAGCGGCGAACGCGAGCGCGGCGAACTGCAGCGCGAACGAGTCGGAGTACGAGACCTCGAGCGCCGGTAGCGTCCAGATCGGCCGGTCGAGCTTGACCTCCTGGTTGAACACCTTGAAGGTCGTCATCACGACGGGGGGCACGTAGGTGTCGCGCTTGATATCGCGCGGAAAGAACGCGTTGAACCCGCCCGGGCCACCGAAGAACAGCTCGCCCGAGGCGCTGCGCCTGAACGAGCCCTGGTTGAACTCGTTGTCCTGCACGCCGTCGGAGGAGTCGTAGACCAGGAACGTGCCGGTCTTGGGATCGAACTGGACCAGGCCGCCGCCGTTGGTCCCTATCCACAGCTTGCCCTCGTCGTCGGGCAGCAGCCCCAGGATCACGTTGTTGGTCAGCCCGGAGTTGCCGGTGGTGAAGCGCTGGACCTTGCCGGTCTCCGGATCGAGCCGGTCGAGCCCGCCGCCGTAGGTGCCGAGCCATACGGTACCGCCGGGCTCGCGGTAGATCGCCAGGACGTCGTCGCTGCTGAGGCTGGTCGGATCGTCGGGTCGGCTGCGAAAGCTGGTCGCGGTACCCGACGCGATGTTGAACCGCACGACGCCGCCCTTGCCGGTGCCGAGCCACAGGATCTTCTTGTCCTTGGGGTCGGGGTACAGCCGGTAGAGGTGGTCCGAGCTGAGTCCGGACGAGTCATCGGCGGTGAACGTGGTGAACACCTCGAGCTTCGGATCGAACCGGACCAGCCCGGCGCCCCAGGTCGCGAGCCACAGCTTGCCCTGATCGTCCTCCCAGAGATCGAAGATCGAATCGCTCGGGAGGCTCTTGGGGTTCTTGGCATCGGGGACGAACTCGCGGAACGTCTCGGCGTGGGTGTCGAATGCGAGGAGGCCGTGGCCCTTGAGCGAGATCCACAGCGTGCCGCGGCGATCGCGGTACAGCGCGGAGATCCAGGTCCCCGACTCGAGGGTGACCGGCTCGGTCTTGCCATCGGTGCGGTTGCGCAGCGCGTGATAGACCGTCACCCGCTGCGCCGCGCGCTCGTACTTGTAGAGCCCGTCGTTGTAGGTGCCGACCCACAGCGCACCGTCGGGGTCTTCGAAGAACGAGGTCGCGAGGTTCGCGGTGTGGTGATAGCCGAAGTTGATCCGGAACTCGTTGAACTTGCACACGCCGACGGTGAACCCGCCGATCCACATGACGCCGCCCTGGTCCTGGTAGATCGACTCCACGCCGTGGAACGCCAGGCTCGACGGATCGTTGCGATCGTTCTGGTATTGAACGATGCGCCCCGAGGGCGCCATCTTGTTGAGGCCATCCGTGGTCCCGATCCACAGGTTCTTGGACCGGTCCTCGAACAGCACGGACAGGTGATTGTCGCTGAGCGACGCCGGATCGTCCGCCGCGTTGCGGAAGTGCGTGAGCTTGCCGGTGGCCGGCTCGAGGCCGATCAGGCCCTCGCCGTCGCTGCCGATCCAGATCTTGCCGCTCGAGCCCGCGAGGATCGCGGTGATCGGCGCGCTACCCAGGCCGGTGTCATCGCCCGGCGTCGGACGAATCGCGCTGGAGTTGCCCTCGGGGTTCCAGCGGATCACGCCGTCGCTCGCGGTGCCCAGCCACAGGTTACCGACCGGATCGGCGTCGAGCGCGGTGATCGCGGTGTCGAGCGGCTTGCCCAGGAACGGCGTGAACGTCCGGCTGGCCGGCTCGAACCGGTTGAGCCCGCCGCCGCTCATCGCAAACCACATGCGGTTCTTGCGGTCCTTGGCGATCGCGGTGACGCCCTCCGACGACAGCGCGCCCTTGCCAAACCGGGTGAAGGTGTCGGTGTTGGGGTCGTAGAGGTTGACGCCGTGCTCGGCCGTTCCGACCCACACGCTGCCGCTGTCGTCGACCGCCAGCGCCGTGATGTAGCCCGACGACAGCGACGTCGGATCGGTCTCGACCGTCCGGTAGATCCGCATCTCGATGCCGTCGTAGCGGACCAACCCGTCCTGCGTGCCCATCCAGATGAAGCCGCGGTGGTCTTGCGCGATCGCGCGCACGTTGGAGTTGGGCAGGCCATCGCCGATGGTCAGCCGATCACAGCCGAGCGGCGGCGCGAGGCGCTGCACGGTCTTGTCGGCACCGATCGCGGGCGCGGGCACGGGCGCGGGCGCGGGCTGGGCCTCGGCGTGCGCGTTCTTGACCGGCACCCTGGCCCACGCCGGGTGAGTCGTCAGGCCAGCGACGAGCACTGCGAAAACGAGGTAACGCCTCATGATCTGCGTTGGTCAATATACCACCGCTGGCTCCCGACCACCTACCCGGGGCGACGGTCAGCTGGGCCGGACCAGGAGGAACATGACGACCGCGAGCAGGATCGTGATCGTGACAATGACCAGCACGCGCGTGGTGCGAACCCCGGAGCTCTGCGGGCGCGATAGCATCGGCGGCCTGGCGAACCCGGCCGGCAGCGGTGGGGGTGGGGCGGCGGGGTACGCGCCGGACATCGGCGGTGGCACGGTGACCGGGCGCGACCGCGGATCGTTGATCTGCGGCTGCATGCTGAACGGGTCGACCTGCGCAGGCATCTCGCGACTGCGCCGCGGCGGCGGCGGCGGCGGCACGCTGACCGGGCGCGACCGCGGATCACCGATCGGCGGCGGCACGCTGACCGGGCGCGACCGCAGATCACCGATCGGCGGCGGCACGCTGACCGGGCGCGACCGCGGATCGCTGATCTGCGGCTGCTCGCTGACCGGGTGGACCTGCGCGGACAGCTCGCGGCTGCGCGTGCGCGGCACTGGCACCCCGGCGCTGTCCGATCCGGGGGTGGGCGTGCGCGAGCCCGGCGACAGCGGCGCGGACAGGGTCGCGCTCGGCCGGGTCGAGACGACGACCGGGGCCTGGTACTCCACCGCGCCGTCCGCGGTGGGCGGGAACAGCTGCTGGAGGGCGTAGGCGATGTGCGGGGCCGAGCTCTCGATGCCGTACTGGCGGGCGATCTCGGTCAGCTCGACGGCGACCTCCTGCCCGGTCTGCGGGCGGTCGTCCGGGTTGGGCGCCAGCATGCGCGCGATCAGCTGCTCGAGCTGCTCGGGCACCGCCAGGATCTCGCGCAGCGGCCGGTATTGCCCGGCGCGGATCTTCTGCACGATCTCCTTGGGCTCGGGGCCGGTGAACGGCATGTAGCCCGAGCACAGCAGATACAGGATGACGCCGAGCGAGAACAGGTCGGAGCGGTGATCGACCTGCTGGCTGGCCGTGGTCTCGGGCGACATGTAGAGCCACTTGCCGACCAGCATGGTCGAGGCGTGCTCGGTGACCGCCGACATCGCCACGCCG
>DATBBB010000057.1:0-16755 GCA_036271215.1 Kofleriaceae bacterium
CCACCGTCCGCGGGCGTTGATCGTCGTCTCGCGACCTCGCGCGCCTTGCCATGTCATCGCGTCCAGCCCGATGCCCCCCCGGTCACGACGAGAGTAGGTCAATTCGAGGCGCTGCTGCTCCGTTGTCCGGAGTCCAAAACGCATCGGTCCGCGCGAACCGATCGAGAACATCTGATCCGCCGAGGTAAGTCGAACGTTCTCGCCGTCCAAGAGGAGGGGCCCGGGATCGAGCGGGGCCTCGATCGTTTGTTTGAGCAATAGGAGCGGGTGCATGACGCTGGATTTCCCAGCGCTGTTCTCTCCGGCCAGCAGTGTGAGCGCCCCGACCTCCAACTCAGTCCGCTTCTGGAACACGCGGTAGCGCTCGACGATGATACCAGCGATACCCGGTGGGGACTTCTTGGCCATAGGCGGACCCCGTGATCCTAGACGTCTCCTGAGTTTGGTTCCACTTCTTGGTTACTTGCCATCGATCTATGCCGACCTCCGAGTGCGCCCCGCAACCGCCACCACCTTACCTCGACGAGCACGACGGTCGCGCCGCTGCCGACGTGCGTGTACCGCTCAGTCGCTGCTGTGTCTGCATGACCGAGCATCGACGCGATCACTTTCTGGCCAGCGCCCATCACCGCGTAGCTCGACCGGCGGTGTATCGGGCGCTGTGGGAGGATCTCCACTGCCATGGTCCTCGGTATCCCACTGCCGCGGCGACGAGGTAGCAAAGCTGCGCCGTCGCGCTTGCCGGTGGCGGTGGGGTTCGGTACAAGAGCCGCGGACGGCGCACGATGATCCCACGCTACAGTCGACCCGAGCTCGCGGCCCTGTGGGATGACAAGACCCGGTTCGAGCTGTGGCTCGACATCGAGCTCGCGGCGTGCGCCGCGATGGAGCGTAGCGGGGTGGTCCCCGAGGGAACCGCGGAGACCGTGCGGGCGGTGGCCGCCGGCAAGCTCGATCCGGCGCGGATCCTGGCGATCGAGGCGACCACGCGGCACGACGTGATCGCGTTCCTGACCCACGTCGAGGAGCTCGCGGGCGAGCCGGCGCGCTGGCTGCACCTCGGGATGACGTCGTCCGATGTCCTCGATACCGCGCTCGCGCTCCAGACCGGCCGCGCGCTCGACCAGATCCTCGACGCGATCGGCAAGCTGCAGGCGGCGCTGGCCAGGCGCGCGAGAGAGCATGCGGCCACGCCGATGATCGGCCGCTCGCACGGGATCCACGCCGAGCCGATCACCGCCGGGTTGACGTTCGCGCGGTGGTACGCCGAGGTCGCTCGCGCGGCCGAGCGGGTCGCGGTCGCGGCCCACACGATCGCGGTCGGCAAGATCGCCGGCGCGGTCGGCGTGTACGGCAACCTCGATCCGCAGATCGAGGCCGAGGCGCTCGACGCGCTCGGGCTGGCCGCCGAGACCGTCGCGACCCAGATCGTCGCGCGCGACCGCCACGCCGAGGTGCTGTGCGCGCTCGCCTTGCTCGGCACCGCGATCGAGCAGATCGCGCTCGGCGTCCGTCACTGGCAGCGCACCGAGGTCGGCGAGGCGGAAGAAGGCTTCGGCGCCGGGCAGAAGGGCAGCTCGGCGATGCCCCACAAGAAGAACCCGATCCTCAGCGAGAACCTGTGCGGGCTCGCGCGCCTGCTGCGGTCGTACGCGCAGGCCGGGCTCGAGGACGTCGCGCTGTGGCACGAGCGCGATATCTCGCACTCGAGCGTCGAGCGCGTCGCGCTGCCCGACGCCACGATCCTCGCCGACTTCATGACCGCGCGCGCGACCTCGCTGGTCGAGGGCCTGGTGGTCCACCCCAGCCGGATGCGCGCCAACCTCGACCGGACCGGCGGGCTGTACTTCTCCGAGGCGGTGCTGCTCGCGCTGGTCAAGACCGGGCTGCCGCGCCAGGCCGCGTACGTGATGGTCCAGCGCTCGGCGCTCGCGGCGATCCACGAGGCCGCGGCGGTCGGCCAGGTCGGCGCGCTGCCGGGCCGGTTCCGCGCGCTGCTCGGCGCCGACCCCGAGGTCGCGTCGCGGCTCGATACCGCGCAGCTCGACGCGCTGTTCGATCTCGAGCATCACCTGCGCCACGCCCCCGCGATCCTCGAGCGCGCGCTCGGGAGGCTGTAGCGATGACCCGCGGGCGCCGGGATCCCAGCGCCAGGAGGCCTCCGCGATGACGGACCACGCAACGCCGGCCGCGACGCCGGGCTCGCTCGACCACGCGCTGCGCGCCCAGCTCGGCCACACGCTCGACGCCACGCCGTTCCGCACCGTCGGCGGCGTGGCGCTGGTGCGCTACGACGGCAAGGTCCGCGACTGCTTCATCGATGCCGCGCGCGGCGAGCGCATCATCGTCGTCACCGATCGGCTGAGCGCGTTCGACGCCGTGGTCGGCACGATCCCGTTCAAGGGCCAGGTGCTGAACCAGCTCGCGCAGTTCTGGTTCGACAAGACCTCGGCGATCGCGCCCAACCACATGCTGCGGGTCCCCGATCCGAACGTGATGATCGCGCGCGAGTGCGAGCCGCTGCCGGTCGAGCTGGTGATGCGCGCGTACCTGACCGGCGTGACCTCGACGTCGATCTGGAAGGCCTACGAGGCCGGCGCGCGGACGTTCTGTGGCCACCCGCTGCCCGACGGCATGCGCAAGAACCAGCCGCTGCCGCACGCGATCCTGACCCCGTCGACCAAGGCCCAGAAGGGCGACCACGACGTCTCGGTGTCGCGCGACGAGCTGCTCGCGATGGGCCGGATCTCGCCGGCGCTGTTCGACCAGGCCGCCGCGCTCGCGGCGCGGCTGTTCGCGGCCGGCCAGCGCCACGCGGCGTCGCGCGGGCTGATCCTCGCCGACACCAAGTACGAGCTCGGCCTCGATCGCAGCCGGCCCCAGGGCGATCAGCTGGTCGTGATCGACGAGATCCACACGCCGGACTCGTCGCGCTACTGGTACGCCGAGGACTACGAGGCCCGGCTCGCCCGCGGCGACGAGCCGCGCAGCCTCGACAAGGAGTACGTCCGGCGCTGGCTATCGCAGGATGCCGGCTGGTCCGGCGACGGCCCGCCACCGGTGATGCCCGACGAGGTGCGGGTCGAGGCGGCGCGGCGCTACATCGCGTCGTACGAGCTGGTCACCGGCGAGCGCTTCGTGCCCGATCCGCGCGAGCCGATCGCCCGGATCGCCGCCGCGATCGCCGCCGCCTGAGGCTGCCCGAGGCTGCCTGACGTACCGTCACCGGTGCTTCGATACCCAGCGGTCGATGCGTGCAATCACCTCGTCGATCTCCTTGGTCTGGATCGCTCGGAGCGCATCTGAGTCCTTCAGCGCCGCTTTCTGAGCGACCGCGAATTCGCGGGCGGCGATCGCGAGCAGGCGCGCGCGCGCCCGATCGTTGCTGCCGTTGCGACGCCACAGCGCCTCGGCGAGCGCGAACCGGGTGGTGCCGAGCGCGCGCGGGACGGGCAGGCTCTCGAGGCGAGGCAGCGCCCACTCGAGCTCGGCGATCGCCTCCGCGTCCTGCTGCGCCTCAGCGAGCGCGCGACCGAGCCCGGCGCGCGCGAGCAGACGAACCTCCTCACCGGGCTTGCCGAGCTCGCCCGCGACGTCGGCACAACGACGATACTGGTCGATTGCCGCCGGCGCATCGTCGAGAGCCAGCGATTCCTTTCCAGCCACGAGCAGGACAACCATGAGCGCGTCCTTGGCGTGGTGCGTTTCGGAGCTCGCCGCCGCAGCGAGATACTGCGCGCGTGCTTTGGCGTGATCGCCGTGCAGCGCCAGCACCCGCCCCAGCGCCATGCGCCGGATGACAACGAACGATGCATCCGGGCCGAACTTGGCCTCCTCGATCGCGAGCGCTTCGCTGCAGCGCACGATCGCTTCCTCGAGCTCGCCGTTGTGCTCTGCATGCTCGCACTGTTCTTTGGCGCGGTCCGCGGCGCTGACGGCGTCCAGGGTGCTACTCAATATTGTGTGGTGCTCGGCGCGTTCGGCTTCGAGCCGCGACTTCAGCGCCTGCGCGTCGGCGGTTCGACCGAGCTCCGTGTAGACGTCGATCAACTCGGGGCCTGCACTCGTGCCACCGACTGCGCGCTCGAGGTCGAGCGAGCGTTCGTACTGGCGTGCTGCCTCGTCGAGCGAGTGTTGCTCGCGTGCGAGGGAGCCGCGCGTTCGAGCGATGTCGGCCTCCAACCTGATGTCGATACCGAAACCTGCGAGTGAGGCCTCGGCACTGTCGAGCATCCGCTTGGCTTCGTCGAGCTGTCTGTGCCCGACCAACACCGATGCCCACTTGATGCCCGCCTCGATCCTGACCCGATCGTCGCCGCCACCCTCCGCCAACGCGAGCGCCTGGCGCAGGTCGGCTTCCGCGCCGGCCCCATCGTGATCGAGCTGGGCCAGACGGGCCGCTGCGACGAGCACCTCGGCGCGCAGCGGCGGATAGCCGAGCGCCGCGAGCTCGGAGGCCAGGCGGTCGAGCGCGCGGCGGGCCTCCTGGGCTTCACCTTTTTTGTTCCAATAGCGATCTGTGGCGTCGCTGATCGCCTTGCGCACGCGAGCCGCGTCGTCGAACCGTCCCGTCGCATCGGTCGGGTGCGCGCACGTCGCGATCGGCTCGAGCGACGTGGTCATGGACGGTATCACCGCCATCATGCCTGCCCCCGGGCCGGTCATGACGTCGGAGATGTTGCTCGCCAGCGCGGTCCGGCGCACGTCGAGACAGGCGAGCGTGCGGGCCGCCGCCGCGTCTCCCTCGCGACGCGCGGTGCACGCGGACGTGCGCAGCGACGCCCACGCCGCGGTGTAGCGCGCGTAGGCCGCCGCCACGCCGCCGTACATCCGTTCCGCGTGCGGCGCACCGGTCGCGACCATCTTGAAATGCAGCTGGCTCGCCACCGTCGGGCTCCACAGCTCGCCGATCGCGGCGCCTTCGTCCGCGCACGTCGGCTGCCGCACGATCGCGAACGCGGCCGCCACCACACCCAGCGCGACGATCGCGCTACTCGCGAGCGCGATCCGTCGCGGCCGCCGCCACGCCCGCTCGAATGCACGCAGAAGCTCGGCCATCGACGACCAGCGCGCGTTCGGGTCGCTCGCCAGCCCGCGGTGCAGGATCGCGCGCAATCGGCGCGGCACCCGCGCTTCGTTCACGACTTCGTGACCTTCGATCGCGACGAGCAGCGCGCGCTGGTCGGTGCCACCGAACGGTCGCGCGCCGGTAAGCGCCTCCCACGCTGTGACGCAGAACGCGAACTGATCGCAACGCGCGTCTGTAGCGCGTGCAAGCAACTGCTCGGGTGCCATGTACGCCGGAGTGCCGAGCAGCGAACCGGTTTGGGTCAGGGCGCTGTCGAGCGAGCCCGACTCTCCGACATCGCGTGCGCTCCCCGTGGAAGCTCGGTCCGGCGCGACGGTCGTTGCGACCGCCGTGTCACCGATGCCGGACATGATCGTCGAGCTGAACCCACCCGGCGCGTCCGATGCCGGAGCGACAGCTGGCTCGATCGTCGCCGCCATCGGGTCGATGGTGATCGCAGGCGTGCCGGCGACCTCGGCGGGTTGCGGCGGAGCGAGCGAGCCGATCGCGCGCGCGAGCCCGAAATCGGTCACGAGCACCCGGCCCTCGCGCTCGACGAGCACGTTGTGCGGCTTGAAGTCGCGGTGCAGCATGCCGGCGTCGTGCGCGGCCGCGAGGCCGCGTCCGGCCGCGAGCAACGTGTCGACGACCTCGGAGCGCGGATGCGCCCTGGCGAGCCAGCTCGCGAAGTTCTCGCCGTCGATCAGCTCCATCGCGATCAACCCGGGTCGGTCGGCGAACGCGGCATCGTAGACGGTGATCACGTTGGGGTGGCGCAGCCGCGCCATCGCGCGACCCTCGCGCTGCAAGCGTGCGAGGCCTTCGGCGCTGTTGGTCAGCGCCCCGATCAACACCTTCACGGCGACGCGCCGGTCGAGATCCGGATCGCGCGCCGCCCACACCTCGCCCATGCCACCGCGGCCGAGAAGGCGCTCCAGCCGATACTTACCGAGCTGGTCGCCCGCACGTGGCACGTAGAGATTCTATGTCATGCCACCGAGCCGTCACAAGCAGCAGCACTACCGATGAGCCCCGCGCGCTCGTCGGCGCGGGCTCGATCGAACGCCCGCTAGCGCACGCGGTCGCGAACGCCACGAAGCGCAGCTCTCGGCTGCCTCGACCGTCGCTCGAGGTCGCTGGCGCTCCGTGGCGCCAGGTGATGGCGCCGGGCCACGCGGGTGCGCTACTGGCAGATGAACAGCGAGCGCGGCAGGTCGGTGTCGTTGTCCGCGGCCGACACGCACGACTTGCCGCTCGAGCACGTGTTGCCGCCACTGGTAGCCGTCGCCGGGTGGCACAGCTCCTCGGCCATCGGCGCGGCGCCGCACGCCGCGGCCTGACACGCGACCTTGTAGCCGGTGATGCCGTTGTCGGGATCCTGGAGCACGTGGGCGCAGCAGTGCTGGCCGCCGGCGCAGTCCTCGGGGCCATCGCACTCGAGCGTGCCCCAGCCGCACGTCGACGACGTGCAGTCGCCGTCGTGCGCGGCGGAGAAGTTGTTGAAGCAGCAGTGCGTCGGCAGCGCGCACGTCGTGCTCGGGTAGCCCTCGAGGTAGCAGCTGACCACGCCCGCGGCCGCGCCGGCGCCACCGCCGCTGCCGATCGTCGTGTTCCCGGCGTCGGGTTGGTGCGCATCCGGGGTCGGCACGCCGGCGTCGCGGTGCGGCGGCGGCCGGTGGTACGCGGCGGCCTCGTCGCCCGACGCGGCGCTGCCCGACGGATCATCGCCGGTCTCGTCGCCGGACAGCGTGCCGTCGTCGTGCCGGGCGGCACAGCCGCCAATCACCAACATGATCGCCACGGCCCACGAGCATTGGAATCTAGAGTCGGACATCATAGAGACCCTCCACGCTTCGGGTGAGGAGACGCAGCTGCCGGCAGCGTCTCTGCGAGTATTCGATGGTACATGCGCGCGCCCAAAAAACAGCGGCAATTTCCGACGAAGAATAACTATTTCGCAGGGTTGAATCGTCCTACCTCGCCACATCAGGCAGTGTAGGTTCACGTGACTCGTCGATCGGAAGCTGGTCAAAATCCTCGGTATTCAGCCCAGCTCCAAATGATTGTGCGGATGATTGCATTACGCATTGCGAGAGATCGGGTGTTGCGGTGGCCCAAATGATTGTGCGGGCGATTGCACTACGCATCGCAGGCAATCCGCTCCCGTGTCCGCGGCACGCGAACCGAACGCGCGGCGCGCTCGTCGCACGACCGCCACGGGCTCGTCGCACGGCCGAGGCAAGCTCGACGTGGGCTCGCTCGAGGACTCGATGCGTCATGGCGCTGTGAGGGGAGCACGACGGTTCCACGGAGACTCATTTGCGCGACCGGCCGAGCACGGCATCGCGCGGCATGATCTGGCTCGCTACCACGGCGTGCGCCAGGTCGGCGCGGCGACGTCATGGGTGTAGCTCCCTGGGCGATCGACCGCGATCGGGCAGCCACGCATCGCGTGACTCGCGCGGGCGCGGCGCCCGCTGAATGCGCTGCGGGCATCGGGAGCGTCGGATCTCCGGGGTGATCCCGCGCCCCGGAAACGCTTGCGAGGGGTCGGGCTTCGTGGTGTTTTCCCGCCTGATGACCATCGTCTTGCGGTCCGGGGTGTCGTGCTGATCCTGCGCGGCCGGAGCGCGCTGAGCCAGGCTCGCCACGCGCGCGCGCTCGCCAGGGCGCGCGCGGCGTGCCCGGGGCTGCGCGGGCTCACCGCGCGCTGGGTCCACCTGGTCGACACCGAGCGGCCGCTGACCGGCAGCGAGGCCGCGCAGCTCGACGAGATGCTCGCGTACGGCCCGGCCGACGACGGGCTCGCGCAGAGCCCGCTCGGCTCGGTCGAGACCATGACGTTCTTCGTCACGCCGCGGCTCGGCACGACGTCGCCGTGGTCATCGAAGGCGACCGACATCGCGCACGTGTGCGGGCTCTTCGCGATCGCGCGGATCGAGCGCGCGGTCGGGTACATCGCGACCGGCAGCAAGCTCTCGGTGCGCGCGCTCGGCGCGGCGCTCGCCGACCGGATGACCGAGAGCGTGGTGGTCCGCGAGGCCGAGCTCGCCAGGCTCGCGGACCCGGGGGGGCTGCGGCCGCTCGGGTTCATCGCGCTCGGCGCCGGCACCGACGCCGCGGTCGCGACCCTGACCGCCGCGAGCGCGCGGCTCGGCCTCGCGCTGGCCGACGACGAGATCGCCTACCTGGTCGAGCGCTACCGCGAGCTCGGCCGCGATCCGACCGACGTCGAGCTGATGATGTTCGCGCAGGCCAACAGCGAGCACTGCCGCCACAAGATCTTCAACGCCGAGTTTCACGTCGCCGGCGCGCGCCAGCCCGACTCGCTGTTCCAGCTGATCAAGCGCTCGACCCAGCACGCGCCCGAGGGCGTGCTGTCGGCGTACAAGGACAACGCCGCGGTGGTCGAGGGCGTGGTCGCCGAGCGGCTGTTCCCCGACGCCGACGGCGTGTACCGCGGCCACCGCGAGCCGTCGCACATCCTCGGCAAGGTCGAGACCCACAACCACCCGACCGCGATCTCGCCGTTCCCCGGCGCCGCGACCGGCTCGGGTGGTGAGATCCGCGATGAAGGCGCGACCGGCCGCGGCGGCAAGCCCAAGGCCGGCCTGGTCGGGTTCACGGTGTCGGACCTGCGGCTGCCCGGCGCGCTCGAGCCGTGGGAGCCGCCGGCCGAGCGCTGGATCGGCTCGCCGGCGCGGATCGCGTCGGCGCTCGAGATCATGACCGACGGCCCGCTCGGCGGCGCCGCGTTCAACAACGAGTTCGGCCGCCCCGCGGTGCTCGGCTACTTCCGCACGTTCGAGTCCACCGCGGCCGATGGCCCGGCAGCCGGCGGGCCCGGGCCCCGGCCCCGGCCGGATGAAGTGACCGCGCGCGGCTACCACAAGCCGGTGATGCTCGCCGGCGGGATCGGCGCGATGCGGCCGGGCCACATCGCCAAGGCCCCGGTCCCCGAGGGCGCCGCGCTGATCGTGCTCGGCGGCCCGGCGTTCCTGATCGGCCTCGGTGGCGGCGCCGCGTCGTCGCTCGCCCAGGGCGCGTCGGCCGAGGACCTCGACTTCGCGTCGGTCCAGCGCGACAACCCCGAGATCCAGCGCCGGTGCCAGGAAGTCATCGACCGCTGCTGGGCGCTCGGCGACCGCAACCCGATCCTGTCGATCCACGACGTCGGCGCCGGCGGGCTGTCGAACGCGCTGCCCGAGTTGGTCCACGACGCCGGGCTCGGGGCGCGGCTCGAGCTGCGCGCGATCCCGACCGGCGAGCCGGATCTGTCGCCGCTCGAGCTGTGGTGCAACGAGGCCCAGGAGCGCTACGTGCTCGCGGTCGCGCCCGATCGGGTCGACGAGCTGGCGGCGCTGTGCGCCCGCGAGCGCGCGCCGTGGGCCCAGGTCGGCACCGCGACCGGCGATGGCCGCCTGGTGCTCGAGGACCGGGCGAACCCGCGCGCGATCGCGCCGCCGATCGACCTGCCGCTGGAGATGCTGCTCGGCAAGCCGCCGCGCATGGTGCGCCGCGCCGAGCCGGTGGCGCCACCGCACCAGCCGCTCGCGCTCGGCGGGGCCACGGTCGCCGAGGCGCTCGACCGCGTGCTCGGCCTGCCGGCGGTCGCCGACAAGACGTTCCTGGTCGCGATCGGCGATCGCACGGTCGGCGGGCTGGTCGCGCGCGATCCGATGATCGGCCGGTTCCAGGTCCCGGTCGCCGATTGCGCGCTCACGCTCGCCGGGTTCGATACCACCGCGGGCGAGGTGATGGCGATCGGCGAGCGGCCCCCGATCGCGCTGCTCGACGCGGCCGCCGCGTCCCGGATGGCGATCGGCGAGGCGATCACCAACCTCGCCGCCGCGCCGATCGGTCCGCTGTCGCGGATCAAGCTGTCGTGCAACTGGATGGCCGCGGCCGGCCACCCCGGCGAGGACGCCCGGCTGTACGACGCGGTCCGCGCGGCGAGCGAGTGCGCGGTCGCGCTCGGCATCGCGATCCCGGTCGGCAAGGACTCGATGGCGATGCGCACCGTGTGGGGCGACGCGGCGGGCCGCCGCACCGTGGTGTCGCCGGTGACCCTGGTGGCCACCGCGTTCGGCCCGGTCAACGACGTCCGGCTCGCGGTGACCCCCGAGCTGCGCGGCGGCGGTCGCGCGCTGCTGCTGATCGATCTCGGCGGCGGCCGGCACCGGCTCGGCGGCTCGTGCCTCGCGCAGGTGTTCGGCCAGCTCGGCGACGCACCGCCGGATCTCGACGATCCGCACCGGCTCGGCCGGTGCTACGGCGTGCTGCAGGCGCTGGTCGCCGAGCGCAAGCTCGCCGCGTACCACGATCGGTCCGACGGCGGCCTGGTGGTCGCCGCGCTCGAGATGGCGTTCGCCGCCGGCCTGGGGCTCGAGCTCGACACGACCGGCGTCGCCGCCGATCCGTTCGCGGCGCTGTTCAGCGAGGAGCTCGGCGCGATCGTCGAGGTCGCCGCCGCGGACGCCGACCACGTCCGGACCCAGCTCGCGGCGGCCGGCGCGGCGGTCCACGCGATCGGCCACGCGGTCGACGGCGACGCGATCCGGATCCGCCACGCCGGCGCGCTCGTGGTCGACGCCCGGCGCGGCGAGCTGCGCGCGCGGTGGTCGCACGTCACCTACCAGATGGCGCTGCGGCGCGACGATCCGGCGTGCGCCGCCGAGGAGCACGCGGCGCGGACCGCCGCCGGCGAGGTCGGGCTGGTCCCGCACCTGACGTTCGATCCCGCGGTGCGGCCGTCCTCGCCGGGGGCCGCGCTCGCGCTGGCGCCGGGGGCCGCGCCCGCGCTGGCGCCGGGGGCCGCGCCCGCGATCGCGACCGGCGCGCGGCCGCGCGTGGCGATCCTGCGCGAGCAGGGCGTCAACGGCCACGTCGAGATGGCGGCGGCGTTCACCCGCGCCGGGTTCGACGCGGTCGACGTCCACATGACCGACCTGGTCGCCGGCCGCGCCGATCTCGCGGACTGCCGCGGCGTCGTCGCGTGCGGCGGGTTCTCGTTCGGCGACGTGTTCGGCGCCGGCCGCGGCTGGGCGGCGACGTTCCGCTACAACGCCCGCGCGCGCGACGCGCTCGCCCGGTTCACCGCGCGCCGCGACACGTTCGCGCTCGGGGTGTGCAACGGCTGCCAGGCGCTCGCCGAGCTCGCCGATCAGCTGCCGGGCGCCGCCGGTTGGCCGCGGTTCGTGCGCAACCGCTCCGAGCAGTTCGAGGCCCGGCTCGCGCTGCTGCGGATCGAGCCCGGCCCGTCGATCTTGTTCCGCGACATGGCCGGCTCGCGGATCCCGGTCGCCACCGCGCACGGCGAGGGCAGGGCCGAGCTCGACGCCGCCCAGCTCGCCGCGCTCGAGGCCCAGGGCCTGGTCGCCGCCCGCTACGTCGACGGCCACGGCGCGATCGCGACCCGCTACCCCGCGAACCCCAACGGCTCACCCGGCGGCATCGCGGCCCTGACCAGCGCGGACGGTCGTATGACAATCATCATGCCGCATCCCGAGCGCGTGTTTCGCACTGCGCAGCTGTCGTGGCATCCACCGGAGTGGAAACACGATGACAGTCCGTGGATGCGCATGTTTTACAACGCGCGCGCCTGGGTCTGATCTGGCAGCGCCGCGCGCGGCCCCATGGCCCTGTGAAGCCAGATCTTCGGCCGCCCGACGACGAATCGCGACTCGATTGGCGCGTGAGATCCTGAGCGAGGTTCTCCGCTATAGTTGAAATGTTCCATGACTAATGGAATAGATGATTGGCGTCATACCTGTGCGCTGACGCCCCGATATGCGGATTCGGGCAAAACAATGTTCCAGTAATGTCGTGATTTGCCAGGTTCACGACTGACTATTGGAACACAACGTTTCGAGCTCTCCGGCTAAATCGCGTTCGGGTTTTCGGTTACCTCAGAAATTCATGGCACCCCTGCTTTGGGTCCCCGCTGGGCCATCGAGCTATTCTTCAGGAATATCAAGGGGATTGTTGAGGTCGGAAATACCTGGCCTCACTGTGAGCAAACATCGGAATAATTCTAATAAATAAGACTATTTAGGATTAGTAAGATGAGGCTAACTTCGTGGCGCTGCTAGACAGCTGTTCTGGTTTCCTTACAATTTCTGGATGGCCGACGCTGCCGGATCCCGTGATTCCTCAGAAATCCGTCGACCCGTCGTGCGTCCACGTCACTCGCACAGCGATGTATGGCTCGCTACGAGTGGGCTGGTGGGGGGAATGCTGGCGCTCCCGCTGGCGCAGAGCACCTGGCATGGCCCCGAGGTCGCCGCGGTGCTCGCGATCTCGGCCGTGGCGCTGTTCGCCGGCCAGCGCTGGGCGATCGCGCTGATCGTCATCGCCGAGCTGTTCCTGCTGCCGACCGTGTGGCCGCGCGCCTTTCTGGGCGCGGCCGGGGGCGGCGACCTGGCCTCGCGGGTCGTTGCGCTCGTGACGCTCGCGGCGATCGTGCCGGGCGTGCTGGCGATGCGGCGCGCGGCGACCGTGCTGGTCGTGATGACCGGCCGCCGGCGGACCCAGCAGATCTGCCGCCGGGTCCATGCCGGCCTGCTCGCGGTGGCCGCGTTCGCGCTGCTGGTGCCGCTGCTGTAGCGGCAGCGCTGTAGGCTACTTCGCGGCCAGCGGCCGGCGGGCGCTACTTCGCGGCCAGCGGCCGGCGAGCGCTACTTCGCGGCCAGCGGACGGCGCTACTTCGCGGCCAGCGGCGCTACTTCGCAGCCAGGATGTCGCAGTTGCGGATCGAGGGCGGCTCCGACAGCAGCTCCGGCGCCTTCGCCATCAGCGCCGCCGCGATCTGGCCGGACATGTGCGCCTGCCGCCCCGCGTTGTCGGCGAACGCGTCGAAGATTCCGAAGGTCGACGGTCCGAACTGGAGCGCGTACCACGCGACGGTGCCGGCCTCCTGCTCGGCGAGCGCTTGGGCGCCACGCAGCAGGCTTGCGAGTTCTTCTTCCT
Organism: Kofleriaceae bacterium; assembly: GCA_036271215.1. Classification (GTDB taxonomy): domain Bacteria; phylum Myxococcota_A; class Polyangia; order Haliangiales; family Haliangiaceae; genus JABFXX01. The sequence goes on from DATBBB010000057.1 coordinate 13,037, forward strand.
TACCGGGCTTGGCTTCGAGCATCGCGACGATTCCGACTTTCACCATGACGTCCTCCTGAGAGCTGGCTGAGTAGTGGTTGAGTAGTGGTTGCAGAACTGGGTACGAAACCCAGACTAGGGCAAGGCGGCACGCGGCGGTAGTGGCGCAAACGACACGTATGGTATCGTTCGCGCCATGCGGATCGCCGTGCTCGCGCTCGATGACGTGTTCGATACCGGCCTGGCCTCGGTGCTCGACACGTTCGACGCCGCCAACGAGCTCGCCGGCTCGCAGGCGATGCGCCACGAGGTGATGATCGTCTCGCCGCGCGCGCGGGTCCGCACCCACCAGGGCTTCCTCGTGCCGGTCGTCGCGCCGCCGCGCCGCCCGCCCGACCTCGTGATCGTGCCGGCGCTGGCGTGCAAGCAGCCCGATACGATCGTCGCCGCGCTCGGCCGCGCCGATGTCGCCGACACCGTCGAGATCTTGCAGCGCTGGCACGCGCGCGGCACCCGGCTCGCGGCGGCGTGCACCGGGACGTTCGTGCTCGGCCGCGCCGCGGTGCTCGACGGCCGGCGCGCGACGACCAGCTGGTGGCTCGGGCCGACGTTCCGCCGCGAGTTCCCGGGCGTCACGCTCGACGAGTCGGCGATGCTGGTCGCCGATCGCCAGGTGCTGACCGCGGGGGCCGCGCTCGCCCACATCGATCTCGCGCTCGCCGTGATCCGCGAGCGCAGCCCGAGCCTGGCCAGCGTGGTCGCGCGCCACCTGCTGATCGACGATCGGGCGTCGCAGGCCGCGTTCGCCGCGCCCGAGCACATCGCGCACGACGACGAGCTGGTCAAGCGGTTCGAGGCCTGGATCCGCGGCCACCTGACCGAGCCGTTCGCGCTCGCTCACGTGGCGCGCCAGGTCGGCTCGAGCGAGCGCACGCTGCAGCGCCGGATCCGCGCGGTGCTCGGTAAGCCGCCGGTCGCGTTCGTCCAGGACCTGCGGCTCGAGCGCGCGGTGCACCTGTTGCGCGTGACCCAGGGCAGCGTCGACGAGATCGCCGGCGCGGTCGGCTACGGCGACGGCTCGACCCTGCGCACGCTGCTGCGCCGCCGGCTGCACACCGGGATCCGCGAGCTGCGCTCGGTACCGTCGGCCGATCGCGGCGCCTGAGCCAGCGAGTCCTCAGCGCTCGATCAGCTTGCGCTGCGCGCCGTCCCACCGCCACACCGGGCCCTTGCCGGTGAGCTGGACGCCGCCGCGCCAGTCGTCGATCCCGTGGTCGTGGACGCGGTCGATCGCGCCGGCGAGCGCCTCGCGGCCGCGCGCGGTGACGCTGACGTTGAGCGCCTTGATCGCGGCCGGGGTCGCGGCGCCCTCGGGCGCGCCGGCGATGAACCCGCAGCGGCCGAGCCCGTGCAGGGTCCAGAACAGATCGGTGTCGGTGATCGGGTAGCGCGGGTCGATCGCCTGGGTCGCCTGCATGATCGCGCCGGCGGTCGCCTCGCCGCGCGCCACCGCGGCCAGCACCTGGCGCTCGGTGCGCGACAGCCCGCTCGTCGGATCGGGGAACTCCTCGAGCTGGCGCTCGAGCGCCCCGGCGAGGAACGGCATCGCCTTGATCCGCTTGGCGAGGAACGGCAGCGCGCGCGGGTCGGGCGCGGTGACCGCGATCCACGCCGTGATCGCCTCGTCGATCGCGTCGCGCGACAGCGTGGTCCGCCGCGGCCACAGCTCGGCGAGCTGCTCGGGCTTGAGCTGGCCCAGGCCGAGAAACCCGGGGACCTCGGGGTGGCGATCGATCGACACGATCGTCAGCTGGGCCGGCAGGCCGCGGCGCGCGAGCCGGGCGAGCAGCCGGATCAGCGCGAGCTGATCGAACAGATCGTGCTCGAACCACAGGATCAGCTCGCCGGCACCGGCGGCCTCGTCCACCCCGCGATCGTAGCCCGCGACCCGCGCCTCGCCGCCGGCCACGCCGCGCGACGCCAAGAACTCGCCGCGGCGCTTCCAGTACGCGTCATCGGCGAGCGGCAGCACCGGTCCCTGGTTGAGCGCGTCGGCCCACACGCGGATCTCGCCGGGCAGGTCGGCGAGCGAGAGCGAATCGGCGGTGCTATCGCCGTTGCAGACGTGGACGATCGACTCCATGCCCCGGGCGTACTCCGCCCCCGGCATTGCCGCAAGCCATCGCGCCGGCCATCACCGAGCGCGGGAGCGTTCCCGCCCCGAATCTGCCACGCGACGCCATCTCAGGCTCGGATCACGCCGGCGCGGGCCCGGGCAGGACATCGAAGATCAGGTTGACGCGCCAGGCGTCCGACGGATTGTGGGATTCGTGAGGCAGCTTGTTGTTGAACCACCAGAGCTCGCCCTCGGTCATGACCACGGTCTCGTCCCCGCAGGTCAGCTCGGCGTGCTCGCTGATCAGCACGACGTGGTAGCGATCGCGACGTGCGTAGTACGCGCCGCGGTCGACGTGGCGATAGACCCGGCCGCCGGGCCGGAGCCGGACGAGGTACGCGCGGCCGAGCTCGCCGCCGATCGCCGCCGCGAAGCCATGGATGAACGCGCCGATCCGCGGGAACGCGGCCGCGTAGGGCGACGGCTCGAGCTGCTCCGAGTCCTCGAGCGCGAGCGAGCTCGCGGCGGGCACCGAGCCGGTCCGCAGCGGGATCGATTGGGTCTCGCGCTGGACCTTGATCCGGTCCTGGCGCCGGGTCTCCGCCAGCCAGAGCTCGGCGCGCTGCTCGATCTCGTCGGTGAACGCGCGCACCGCGACGCCCTGGCGGATCCGGCGAAAGTTCATCACGCCGCCGCCCCGACGAGCTTCAGCAGCGCCATCAGCCCGTGCTGGACATTGTCGATGCGGATCGTGTTGTCATATGCATTGGTCCGCAGCGCGCCCGCCACGCGGTCGCGCTCGGTGATGTAGAACATGTCGGCGGCGTCCTTGAACTGCAGCTGACGGAGGTTGCGAATCCCCGCCCGCAGCGCGGCGGCGTAGGCGGCGGTGCGGCGCTCGTCGTGCGCGTCCTGCGCCAGGGCGTGCGCATCGGCGAGCCCCTCCAGGTAGACCCCGGTGGACGAGGCGTGCGGTGGCCCGAGCTCCGGCTGATCGGGATCGTAGAACCGGCCCACGAGGTCGGGTTGCTCGACCTCGTCGCCTTGCTGGAGACACAGTAGCCAATCGTTCATATCGAAGATGAAGGATCGTAGCTCGGGATCCAGGGTCGCGCGATAGACAATCGTATACGCCTGGGTGTGCCAGGGAATGAACGCCGGGTTGGGATTCGTTCGGTGCCAGTCTCGATAATGGCGAAAGCTCGTCATGAATTGTTGCAATAACTGCGAGTCGCCGGTCGTGCGCCACCGCGCGGCCCAGTACAACAAGGCCTCTCCAGGATAGAAATTTTCATTGCCGCTGCGCCCGGCCGGGTAATGAAAGGTCTGGAACGCGCCGTCCGGCTGCCAGAGCGCCTCGATGCCTCGGGTGAGCGCGGCGAGCGCCTCGCGATCCGGCCCGGCGACACCCTGCTGCTCGAGGATCGCGAGCGCGGCGAGCGCCGTGGCGCCCAGCTTCGCGGACCCGTCGTACGCGATCATGCCGAGCGATCCGCGAACCTCGAGGTACTTGCCGAGGTTGTGGGTCAGGTTGCGGCGCGCGGCGGCGGCGGCGCGCGGCTCGCCCCAGCACGCCGCGACGCGACCGAGACAGATCGTTGCCATGAATTGCCGGATCGTGTTG
>DATBBB010000058.1:0-3210 GCA_036271215.1 Kofleriaceae bacterium
GCGAGCGCGGCGCTGGCGTCGAACACCGGCCGCGACAGGCGGTCGGCTGGCGCGTTCGGCGGCGCGTTCGGCGGTGCGTTCGGCGGCGCCGATGGCGGCCCGGGCGGGGCGCCGGTCATGCGGTCTCCCACGGCCGGGCGCGGATCGCGTCGTCGCCCCGCGCGCGCAGCGCGTCGTCGAGCTCGCCGGCGAGCGCGGCCGCGAGCGCATCGGCCATCGCCGCGCCGGTCGCGAACCGATCCGCGGGCGGCTTGGCCAGCGCGATCGCGCACCACCGGTCGACGTCGGCCGGCAGCTCGGCGAGGGCGCCGGGCCGCACCGGCATGCGGTGGACCACGGCGTACAGCAGGGCCGCCGGGTCGGCGGCGTCGAACGGCTGGCGGCCGGTCGCGCAGCGGTACACGACCGCGCCGAGCGCGTGCAGGTCGCTGCGCGGGTCGGCGCGCCGGCGCTGGGCCTGCTCGGGCGCCATGTAGTGCGGCGTGCCGATCACCCCGCGCTCGTCGGCCGCCGGATCGCCGGCGATCAGCGCCACGCCGAAATCCAGGACCTTCCACGCGCCGTCGTCGCCGAACCACAGGTTGTGCGGCTTGACGTCGCGATGCACGACCCCGGCCGCTGCGGCGGCGTCGAGCCCGGCGGCGACCTGGCGGCACAGCGCGAGCAGCGCCGGCGCGTCGAGCCGGGGCTCGCGGCGCAGCAGCTCGGCGAGGGTGTGGCCGTGCAGCCGCTCCATCGCGAGGAACGGCAGCGCGGCGTCGGCCGAGCCGTCGAGCACGCGGGCCACGTGGGGCGACGCGATCGCGCGGCCGGCGCGCAGCTCGCGGGCGAACCGGGCGCGCTGTTCGGGGTCGGCGGCGAGCTCGCGGCGCAGCAGCTTGATCGCGGCCGGCGCGGCCGGCGCCGCGGCCAGGTCGGTCGCGGCGTAGACCTCGCCCATCGCGCCGCGGCCGATCACCGGGCCGAGCTGGAACCGCCCGATCACCTGATCGGTGTGGCGGCCCGGGCCGGCGAGCAGCGCGCGCTCGAGGTCGACCCGCAGCTCGGCCATCAGCGCCTCGCGCTGCGACGCCACGCGGGTGGCGCGCTGCAGGTCCTCGATCGCCGCGAGCGAGGCGTGGCGGAACTGGCGCGCGGTGTAGTACGCGAGCCAGCACGCCGCGAGCACGAAGCACGCGCCGGTCGCGAGGGTCGCGCGGCTGACCGGACGATCCGAGGCGAACACGCCGGGGTCGGCGACCGCGCCGCTGGTGATCGCGATCGCGATCGCCGCGTACGAGATCACCGCGGTCGCGAAGATCCAGCGCGCGACGCGCTCGGCCTCGGTGCGCGCCACGAAGTGGATGCCGATCACGATCATCAGCGGCGATGCGGTGAACGCGCCGTACATCACCACCGCGAGCTGGCCGTTGATCACGCAGATCACCGCGAGCGTCATCAGCGCGCGCTCGGTGTAGTTGCGCGGGTCGGCGAACGCGCGGTGGTAGCCGGCGCTGACGACCATCCCGAGCACCATCCCGGCGATGAACAGCGCCGCGAGCACGGGCGGCGCGTCGATCACGAGCACCGAGGCGGCGGCGACCGCGCTGAGCGGCCAGCCCATGCGGATGAACAGCCGGGTGCGCTCGATCTCCTCGGCGCGCAGCGCGTCGGCTGCGGTCCCGGCCGGCGGCACCGCGGCCTGCCGGCCGGAGGGATCGAGAATCAATCCCGTTCCGGATAGGCGAGACCGACGTTCCTCGTCGGGCGAAGCCGATCGACGGAGGGCGGGAATCGAAAGATTCTGGTTCTCCGAGTCGTGCGCGGCCTCGGGCGCCGGCCCCGGCCGGGTGCCCGGGGTCGGGGCGAGCACGCGCGCGAGCGGCGCGACCGCCGGGACCTGATCGCGCGGCAACATCGCGGTGATCTCACCGCTGGGGCGCTCAGGTGGATCCGTGGCCCGGCCGGCCATCCGGCGATGGTACCCGAGCCCGGCCCGGCCGCGCACCGGTGACGCCGTGGCTAACCCCGGGGCTCGCCCGAGATGCCCCGGATCGCACTGGGGTTACAGCTTCGCCTTGATCCGGATCCCGGCGACCAGGGCGTCGCGCTCGTCGCCGCCGGGGTGGGCGAACCACTGGACGTCGGGCTGGAAGCTGAGGAAGTTGGTCAGCCGCAGCTTGTAGAACGCCTCGAGGAACCACTCGCTGCCGCGGCCCGGCGTGCCGCCGACCTGATCGGCGATCGTGAAGTAGCCGCCGCCGAGCCCGGTGGTGTCATTGGTGCGCGGCCCCAGGCCGTGCCACGCCGCCGAGCCGCCCCAGTAGGTCGGGAAGCTGCTGCGATCCGGGCGCGCCCCGCTGTAGCGCACGATCAAGGTCAGGCCGCGCGGGTCGTCGGGGTCGGTCGGGTGGAGGTAGATCCGCTCGTCGTCCTGGACGAACCACCCGGCGTTGCTGTGGAACATCGCCGGGTCGGTGATCCCCGTGGCGCCATCATCGTCGGACTGGCCCCACGCGCCGGCGATGGTGGTGCCGCCGTCGCGCCCGGCCGGGCCGTAGCGGTGGATCGCGGCCACGCTCGCGGCGTAGATCGCGCCGGCGCCGTCGCGGAACGCGGTCGACAGGCCGAGGCCGCCGACCTCGGGGCTGCCTTCGTAGACCCCGGCCTTGCCGACCAGCCACGGCACCGGCTGGATGATGACGATCGCGCCGAGCCCGGTGGTCGGGTACGTCGGCAGCGGCGAGTTAGGGAACATGCCGAAGTTGTTGTTGATGAAGTTGCCGCCGAACCGCGGCGTGCCGAAATCGCGGTTGGCGTCCTGCTTGCCGATCCGGAACCGGAGCTTGTCGCCGAGCAGGGTCTGCTCGAGGAACAGCTCGGTGAGCTGGGTGTACGGATCGGCCTCGAGGTTGGACACGCTGTCCGCCGACTCGACGCGATCGTTGATCCCGCTGCCGTGGTTGTTCTGGCCCAGCGCGTAGATCGTGCCGCCGTCCCACAGGCCGAGCTTCTTGGTGTCGAAGGTGAGCGCGGCGTCGACGTGGCCGAGCACCGCGGCGTGGCCGTGCGCGGTGAAGGCTTCGGTCGCGTAGAGCACGTCGATCGTGACGCCGTGGGCCTCGAGCGCGTCGCGCGCGCCGCCCCAGTCGCCGGTCAGGTGATCGCCCTCGGCCCAGGTCCTGGGTGCCTCGGGCGCGGCTTTGTCATCGGGGACGACCGGCGAGGCAG
>DATBBB010000059.1:0-8705 GCA_036271215.1 Kofleriaceae bacterium
AGGCTGGTCTCGCGCTGGTTCGCGAACAGAGACGTCACCCGCGGAGCGTACCTCAGGATCGCGCTATCTTGGCGGGGTGCCGGACGACAAGTCGACGCGCAAGGCCGCGGCCGCGCCGACCGATTCCCGGGCGGATGGCGCGAAGCCGCAGGCCGCGCCGGGATCCGACGGAGGGCCCGCAGGCAAGCCGAAGACCGGCAAGGCGGCCAGGGCCGCTCGCAGGAAGGCAGCCAAGGCGCGAAGCGGTTCCGCGGAGCCGTCGGACAAGTCACGAAGCGGTTCCGCGGAAACCTCGGGCGTTGCAGGGAGCGGTTCCGCGGAAACCTCGGACGTTGCAGGGAGCGGTTCTGCGGAGCCGCCGGACAGATCACAAAGCGATTCCACGGAAACACCGGACGTTGAAGGAAGTGGTTCCGCGGAGCCGCCGGACAGGTCACGAAGCGGTTCTGCGGAGCCGTCGGACAGGTCACGAAGCGGTTCCGCGGAGTCGTCGGACAGGTCACGAAGCGGTTCCGCGGAGTCGTCGGACAGGTCACGAAGCGGTTCCGCGGAAACACCGGACGTTGAAGGAAGCAGTTCCGCGGAGCTGTCGGACAGGTCACGAAGCGGTTCCGCGGAAACCTCGGACGTCGCAAGGAGCGGTTCTGCGGAGCCGCCGGACAGATCACAAAGCGGTTCCGCGGAGCCGCCGGCACCCGAGTCGGCCAGCGTGGATCCTGCGTTACCCGCGACCCGTCGCCGCGCGATGATCCTCGCCGTGGCCGGCGTTGCGACGGTCCTGGTGATCGTTGCGATTTTCTTTGCGACGCGAAGGCATCCTGCGAGCCCGGTCGGCCCGGTGGCTCACCAGGGTGGTGGTAGTGCGGCGATCCGCGTACCGGAAGGACCGAGGATCCCGGGTGCGGCGGTCACCGGCGTCCGGCTGACCGGCTTCGTCGTGGATGGGGCAGGTATGCCGGTCGCTGGAGCCGAGGTCAGCGCCGAGCTCGAGCACGGCGCACCCGATCGTGCGCTCGCACCGCGAGCCAGCACCGTCACGGCATCCGAAACCGGAGCCGGCAGGGCTGGAAGCGAACCTGGCGGTGCAACTGGTAGCGGAAGCGGATCCGGCAACGCAGCCGGCAGCGGAGCGGCGAGTGCAACAGGTAGCGGAGCAGTGAGTGCGGCGGGCAGCGGAGCGGCGAGTGCGGCGGGTAGCGGAGCGGCGAGTGCAACAGGTAGCGGAGCGGCGAGTGCAACAGGTAGCGGAGCGGCGGGTGCGGCCGGTAGCGGAGCGGCGGGTGCGGCCGGTAGCGGAGCGGCGAGTTCCGCCGGTAGCGGAGCGGCGAGTGCGGCCGGAAGCGGAGCGGCGAGTGCGGTCGGAAGCGGAGCGGCGGGTGCGGCCGGCAGCGGAGCGGGTGGGGGGGGCAGCGGCAGCGCCGCGGGGCCGCTGGTGATGGTCGCGGCGCCGACCGGCGCGGACGGCCGGTTTGTCGTCGAAGGCCTCGTGCCGGGGCGGTTCCGGCTGCGGGTGACCGGCGCGGGGCTGCTGCCCGCCGAGGTCCGCTACGTGCCGGTGCCGTCGGATGAGGCGCGGATCGTCGTGGCGCGCCAGGTCGCGATCGAGGGCACGGTCACCGACGGCGGCACGCCGGTGGCGAACGCCCAGGTCGGGCTGCGCGGCGACGCGATCGGCGGCACGATCGAGATCAAGACCGGCGCGACCGGCGGGTTCAAGTTCCCGAACCTGCCCGAGGGCCGCTATCAGCTGTTCGCGTGGCAGGCCGCGCTGGCGGCGCGCACGGTGCGGGTCGCGCGGCTCGGCGCGGGGCCATTCGGGCCGGTCGAGCTGCGGCTCGAGGCAGCGTCGATCGTCGTCGGCCGCGTGATCGATCGCGACGAGGGCACCGGCCTTACCGCGGCGATCGAGCTCCGGCCGTCGGGCGATGATCAGGCGCCGCGCTACGCGCGCAGCGGCGAGGATGGCGTGTTCCGGATCGAGGGCGTGCCGAACGGCAAGTGGATCGCGGATGCGTTCGTGCCGGGCTATCTGAGCCCCGGCGGGGTCGAGCTCGACGCCGGGCGCGGCGTGCCGGAGCTGGCGCTGAGCCGCGGCGGCGCGATCGAGGGCCGCGTGGTCGACGGCGAGGGCCATCCGGTCGCCGGTGCCGCGGTGCGCGCGTTGACCGCGGGGCAGAACCCGACCGAGGTCTCCGCCGAGGTCGATCGCGACAAGCTGCGGCGGTTCAGCGGGCGGACCGCGGCGCCGGTGCCGGTGACGCCCGGCGCGCAGGGCGATGATCCGCAGCTGATCGCGCGCGGCGAGCTCGGCGTGCTGGTCGGCCCGATCCCGCCGATCCCACCGCCGGGCTCCGGCGTGGCGCAGGTCGCCCAGGTCGCCCAGGCGGTCGATCCGAGCCTCGCGGGTGAGCCGCCGCCGCTGCCCGGCGATCCGGCGCGCGCGTCGATCTGGACCACCGGCAGCGACGGCAGCTACCGGATCCGCGGGTTCGGCCGCGCCAAGGTCACGGTGCTCGCGGCGGCGGCCGGGTTCGCCGAGGCGCGCAGCCGGCAGGTCGCGCTCGAGCCCGGGCAGGTGATCGCCGGGGTCGACCTGGTGCTGACGCCGGGCACGATGATCGTCGGCCGGGTCACCGATCAGCACGGCGCCCCGGTGGTCGGCGCGCAGGTCACGGCCACGCCGGGTGGCGCGCGCGACGCCGCGGCCGGGCCGAGCGGGGCCGGTGCCGCCGCGGCGACGCTCGGCGCCGAGATCGACGTGTTCACCGACGACGACGGCGCGTACAAGCTCGGACCGGTGACCGGCACGGTCGAGCTCCACGCGACCGCGTACGGCCACGGCGAGGCCCGGCGGACGCTCGAGCTGGCGGCGGTGCGCGGCCAGACTCCGGGCGAGCGCCGCGAGGATCTGGTGCTCGAGGTCGCCGACGCCAGCATCACCGGGATCCTCGAGGACACCACCGGCGCGCCGGTCGCGGGCGCGCAGCTCGACGTGGTCGGTGGCCCGAGCGATGGCCGCCACGCCACGGTCGCCGCCGACGGCACGTTCACGATCGATCTGTTGCCCGCCGGCCACGTGCGGCTCCACATCGATCATCCGCGGTATCCGCCCGACGACGTCGAGGTCGTCGCCGAGCCCGGGCACCCGGCGACCTTGCGGCTCCGCCTGGCGCTCGGCGGCGGCGCCGAGGGCGTCCTGCTCGACGCCGCGAGCGGCGCGCCGATCCCGAGCGTGAGCCTGGCGGCGTCCGGGCCGTCGAACGGGCTCGCCGAGGCGTCGACCGATCAGGCCGGACGGTGGACGCTCGGCCCGCTCCGGCCGGGGCGCTGGAAGGTCGTGATCAAGCAGCCGGGCTACCTGACCTTGACCCGCGAGCTCGACGTCCCGGTCGCCAGCGTGCCGGGCGCGACGTCGGTGCGCGACGTCCGGTTCGAGCTGGCGCGCGGCGCGCTGCTCGGCGGCACGGTGCGCGACGCCCGCGGCCAGCGGATCGCCGCCGCCCACGTGGTCGCCGCCCTGGTGGCCGGCGGCGGGCCGACCTGCGAGGGCGACGCCGACGGCCAGGGCGAGTTCCGGCTCCGCGACTGCCCGACCGGCGACATCGAGGTCTCGGCGACCAAGGCCGACGCGCGCGGCGCGGTGCGCGCCACGGTGCGCGCCGGCGACGAGGTGCTGAGCCTCGCGCTCGAGCTGCGCTGATCAGCCTTCGGTGAACGTGTAGGAATGCTGCGCGTCGCGCACGATCAGCGTGCGCTTGGCGCCGGTGCCGACCACGAACTCGAGCCCGGTGATCCCCGGCGCGGTCGTGATGAACGAGATCGAGCCGTCGGGGTTCTTGCGCGAGCCGACCTCGGTCTGCCACTCGCCGAGATCGAACACCGTGGCAGCGCCGGTGTGCTTGACCGTGATGTCGCCGAGCGTGGCGCTGGTGTAGCGCGGCGCGAGCTTGGCAGCCTCGGCGGGGTCGCCGGGCACGGTGATCAGCTTGCGCTCGGCGGCGATCTGGTCGAAGTAGGTCTTCGCGCTCGCCGCCATGTCGGCGTCGGCCTCGGGGTGGCCGTCGAACAGCAGCTCGAGCAGCTTGCGGCGGAACGGGCCGCGGATCAGCACGCCGGCGTCGCCATCGGTCAGGATCACGGCGCCGACATGGTGCTCGGGCAGCCAGACCATGTCGCTGTGGTAGCCGATCAGATCGCCGCCGTGGTGGACGACCGGCGTGCCGTACCTGGTGTCGACGATCAGGCCCATGCCGTAGGTCGCGTCCTTGCTCATCGCGACCTGGGGCGCGCGGCGGGCGAGCAGCGGCTCGGCCGCGATGTAGCGCTTGCCGCCGGGCAGCGCGCCGTTGCCGAGCTCCATCTGGACGTACTTGAGCACGTCGCGCACGCTGCTCCACGCGCCGCCCGCCGGGCGCAGCGCGATCACCGCGTAGTTGAGGCCCATCACCGCGGCCGCGGCCTTGCCGTCGATGTCGGTCGAGTACGCGCCGGCGTGGTTGGCGCGCAGCGCGCGCTTGAAGTCGAACGTGGTCGACGCCATGCCGAGCGGATCGAACACCAGCGCCTGCATCGCCTTGTCGTACGCGGCACCGAGCTCGAGCTTGGGGTACACGACGTGGCCGCCGACGAAGCCCGCCGCGCCGGCGAGCGAGTTCGAGTACTGGAACATCTCGCCGAACTTGGAGGTCGGCTGGATCGTCGCGAGCGTGGCGAGCGCTGTAGCCGGCGTGGCGTCCTTGAACTCGAACAGCCACTCGTAGTCCTGGCGCGGCAGGCCGGTGCACGCGCAGATCAGGTGCTTGACCATGACCTTGCTCGTCGTGTCGGCGTCGCCGAGCTTGAACGATGGCAGGAGCGCCGTCACCGGCGTGTCCCACGTCAGCTTGCCGGCCTCGACCAGCTTGGCCAGCATCAGCGTGGTCATCGCCTTGGTGTTCGACGCGATCATGTACAGCGTGTCGGCGTCGGCCTTGGGCTTGCCGCCGAGCTCGCGGGTGCCGAACCCGCCGGCGAACACGACCACGCCGTCCTGGATGAGGCCGATCGAGACCGCCGGGACGCCGAGCGCGGTGCGCGCCTGGTCGACGAACGCGCCGAGCGCGGCGAGCTTGGCGGCGTCGAGCTTGGCCGCGGCCTTGCCCGCGAACGACTCGGTCGCGTGGCCCTTGGGGAACAGCCGGCTGGCGAGCACGCCGAGCTGGCCGCCGCGCTTCTCGGCCACGGCCTCGTCGAGGTTGACGATCGCGATCGTCCAGGTATCGCCCGCGAGCTGCGCGAACGCGGCGACCACGCGGTGCTCGTTCGGCGAGGTCTGGTAGGCGTACGCGCGGATCTTCGACCAGCCGTCCTTGTCGGGTGCGTCGTTGGCGAGCTTGAGCGGCCACCTGGCGTCGGGCTTGTACGCGGCCCACGCGGCCGCGACCGCGGCGTCGGCGTTCTTGGCCTGGACGTCGACCAGCGCGATCTGCGACCCGGCCTCGGGTGCCTCGAGGATCGTCGCGGGGCCGCGCACCGAGATGCTCCACTGGGCGGGCGCGATGAACGTGGCGCCGCCGACGGTGGTCTTCGGCGTGTCGGCGGTGAGCCGCTCGGGCGGCGACGCGGCGGGCAGCGCCGGTGCCGGCGCCGTGGACGGGGGCGCGGGCGCGGCGGCAACCGGGGGCGCGGCAGGCGTCGTGGGGGGCGCGGCGGCGCCGCCATGGCAAGCGATCAGGATCCCCGCAAGTGCAGCAAGGCGGTGCATGGCCCCGAATTTTACTTCATACCGGCACACCGGCGCGTGCGTCGATCGCGCGACGGTGTGAATGGCCTCGTCACGGTGTGAATGGGGGCAACACGTGGCAGCGCGCGGGGATCGCGCTGAATGCATCGAGGCTTCGGGCAGTTAGCGGCGCAGCGCTGCGCGCGGGTTGCGCCGGCATGAAGCACTCTGAAGCGAGTGAATGGGTCGGCATATGGAATGGTGGGTGCACGTTATTGGGGCATGACGACACACCGGATGTGGCTGGTAGTCGCGGTGCTCGCGCTCGGTGGTTGTACCGACTTTTGCGTCGGCGATCAGGTCGCGACCGTGGGGTTTGCGCGGAGCGCGGAGCACAGCGACGAGCTGGCGGCGTGCATCCAGCACCACGAGTGCAAGCCGCTGTGCGCCGACGTGTTTCAGATCGACGGCGACGTCGAGCAGTGCGACGTCACCTCGGTGATGCGCGATGATCTCTCGACGCAGACTGGGCCGATCGCGCCGACGGTCGATGTCTCGAAGCTGCGCGGCGCGAACCTGCGCGTGGTCTACGTCCCGCGCGTCCAGTGCAGCAGCGCCAATGACGTGAGCTGGAGCGACCCCGGCGATGACGACGGCTCGTGCGACGACGGCTCGTGCGACGGCGGGTCCGACGATGGCTCGGGCGACGATGGCTCGTGCGACGACGGCTCGTGCGACGGCGGGTCCGACAATGGCTCGGGCGATGACGGCTCGGGCGATGACGGCTCGGGCGACGACGGCGGCGACAGCGTGCGGGCCCCGAGCGCACCGCACCGCACCGCGCCGCATCCGGGCGCGGCCCACGCCCACGCGCCGGCGAGCTTCCGGGTCCCGGTCGAGCGCTGAGCTCGCGGAGCGGGCGCGGCGGAGGCGAGGTCGCCGGGCGGGTCAGCCGCGGCCGCGGACCCGGCCGATGTCGATGATCATCGTCGGCGCGGAGTGCAGATCTTCGTCGTAGTCGTTGCGGTTGGTGGGCGGCGGCACCGGGTGGCTGGCCGCGCGGGGTGACGGTCGCGCCGGCGGCTGGGCGCCGGGCGGCCGCGCGATTCCGGGCTGCGGCCGGGGATCGGGCGGGTGCGGTATGCTGCGGCCGCGGCCGTTCTGCAGGATCACGGTGTTGGCGCCGTGGATATCGTCGTCACCGCCGGCGTCGCGATCGGCCGCCTCGACCTGGCCCGAGACCAGGTCCTCCGGGCGATCGGCCTTGGGCATCGTGGTGAAGTTCGAGTCGCCGGAGAAGTCGTTCGACGAGTCGCGCGCCGCGATGATCGAGACCGAGGTCGGCTTGGGCTGGAACGGCACCTCGGGCGGCTCGAAGTCCTCGTCCCGCGCCATCAGGCTCTCGCCGACGTCGTCGCTGACCTCCTCGTCGAGCACGTACTCCTCGAGCATGCGCAGCTCGCGCTCGATCTCGGTCGCGAACATCTTGCGGATGAACCGGCCGAGGTGGCTGCGCGAGTAGTTCGGCATGTACTTGCGCAGGAACGCGCGCAGATCGGTCTCGGCCTCGGCCGCGGTCTGGTAGCGGTTGGCGCGGCTGCGGGTCAGGCACTTATCGGTGATCTGCTCGAGCTCGGGCGGCAGGCCGGGCGTCAGCTCGCTGACCGGGCGGTACTTGGCGTCGCGGACCTTGATCAGGAGGTCCATCTCGTTGGTCGCGGTGAACGGCGGGATCCGGGTCAGCATCTCGTACAGGCACGAGCCGAGCGAGAACACGTCGCTGCGGTGATCGAGCTTGCGACCGAGCGCCTGCTCGGGGCTCATGTACTTGACCTTGCCCTTGATGACGCCGGTCTTCGTGGTGACCCGCGACAGGGTCGCCTTGGCGATCCCGAAGTCGCACAGCTTGACCTCGCCGGCGTAGCTGCAGATGATGTTCGACGGCGACACGTCGCGGTGGATGATGCGCAGCGGGCGGCCGCGGGTGTCGATCGCCGAGTGCGCCGCGTGGAGCGCCGAGCCGACCTCGGCGGCGACGTACGCCGCGTGCTCGGGCGGCACCGGCTTCTTCTTGGTGCGGCAGCGCTCGAGCACGGTGCGCATGTCCTTGCCGTCGACATGCTCCATCGCGATGAAGTACTCGCCGTGCGCGCGCGCGAACTCGTAGACCCGCGCGATGTTGATGTGGCGCAGGACGCTGGCGATCTTGGCCTCGTCGACGAGCATCTGGATGAAGTCGTCGTCCTCGGCGAGGTGGGCGAGCACGCGCTTGACCGCGACCAGGTGCGGCTGGCCGTTGCCGTCGAACGTCTTGGCTCGGTAGATCTCCGCCATGCCACCGAACGCGATGCGATCGAGCAAATGGTAGCGGCCGAGCTGTTGCGCCCTTCTCACCGGCACTCCAAGGTACCGCGCCGGTCTCCCAGGAGACCAGGTCTACATGTCCCACCTGTGGGCGATCTCGCCAAGATTCGCTATTCTAGGCGCCATGTCTCGCCTGGCCCTGTTTGCCCTCTGTGTCACCGCCGCGCTCGGCGGGTGCTCGAAGTCCGCCGGTAACCAAGACAAGGTCGCGTCGCCGCCGCCGTCCAGCGGGGCGGGCGGGGCGAGCGACGTCGTCGCGGTCCCCGGCGCGGCGCCGGTCGGTGGCCCGTCGATGGGCCACAAGGATCCGGTGGCGCCGCCGCCGGCCGCCGCGGGCGATGACCGGAGCCGGCTCCAGGCCAGCGAGGGCAAGCTCTCGATCGAGGCGCCGGTCGACGCCAAGGCCGGCAGCGAGGCGGTCGCCAAGATCACGGTGACCCCGGGCGCCGGGTTCCACGTCAACACCGAGTACCCGGTCAAGCTGACCCTGGAGACGCCGCAGGGCGTGACCCTGGCCAAGACCGAGCTCCACGCCGGTGGCCACGATCAGGGCAAGGGCGACGCCGACGCGTTCGACGAGAAGCAGCTCGCGTTCTCGGTCAAGCTGACCCCGGCGGCGAGCGGCAGCTACACGGTCAAC
>DATBBB010000060.1:0-13996 GCA_036271215.1 Kofleriaceae bacterium
CGCGCCCACGGCGAGCGACCCGCCCGGAATGCCGAACGCGCGGGCCGGGCCGCCGGTGAGCGCGGCGATCACGCGCTTATCCTCGAGCGTGCCCATGCGGACGAAGTCGAGCACGATCGGCAGGGCGGTCTCGAGGCCGAGCATGCCGGGCGCCGCGCACTCGAACTCGACCTCCTTCTCGACGGGCGAGTGCGGCGCGTGGTCGGTGGCGATCGCGTCGATGGTGCCATCGGCGAGCGCCTCGAGCAGCGCCTCCTGATCGGCGGCGGTGCGCAGCGGCGGCATCACCTTCGTGCGCGTATCGTAGTGCGCGCAGGCCTCGTCGGTCAGCGCGAGGTGGTGCGGCGTGACCTCGCAGGTCACCGGCAGGCCGCGGCGCTTGGCCTCGCGGATCAGCGCCACGGTCCGCGCGGTCGAGACGTGCGCCACGTGGTATCGCGCGCCGGTCCACTCGACGATCTCGAGATCGCGCGCGACCATCGAGCTCTCGGCGCACGCCGGCTGGCCCTTGATGCCGATCCGGGTCGCGACCGCGCCCTCGTTCATCGCGCCGCCCTCGGCGAGGTCGAGATCCTCGGCGTGCTGGACGACCGGCAGATCGAACGTGCGCGCGTACTCGAACGCCCGGCGCAGGAGGCCCGCGTTCATCACCGGGCGGCCGTCGTCGGAGATCGCGACGATGCCGCCCTCCTTCATGTCGCCGATGTCGGCGAGCGCCTTGCCCTCGAGGCCAGCGGTGATCGCGCCGATCGGCCGGACCCGGACCGCGCCGATCTCGCGCGACCGCCGGACGATCAGCTCGGTCACCGTGCGCTGATCGTTGACCGGCCGGGTGTTCGGCATGCAGCAGATCGTGGTGAACCCGCCGGCCGCCGCAGCGCGCGTCCCGGTCTCGATGTCTTCCTTGTATTCCTGGCCGGGCTCGCGCAGGTGGACGTGGAGGTCGATCAGCCCCGGGACGATCCACAGGTCGCGGACGTCGATGATCCGGCCGCCGACCAGCCCGCGGCCGATCTCGACGATCCGGCCGTGCGCGATCCGGATGTCGCCGACCTGGTCCATGGGACGCGCCGCCGCCGGGTCGAACACCCGACCACCGCGAAGCACCAGATCCCCGGGGTCCATCGGGGATGGGTCTTAGCAGCCTCGACCAGCCACGTAAAGTGCACGCGGCGCGTGCCGCACGCCCGGCCCGCAACCGACCGTCTCGCGCGGCGTGCTCCCGGCGTGATCTGCCGCGCGCGGGCTTGCCAGGCGCGCCGCAACGCTATCTCGGCGACGCTCGCTCACCCGACGAGCTGCTTGATGTGCAGCACCAGCTCGCCGCGCGGCGTGTCGTGCTCCTTGGTCACCGCCGACTCGCGCAGGTCCTTGACCTTGACGATCCCGGCGGCCTGCTCGCGCGAGCCGTAGATCAGCGCGAGCGGGATCTTCGAGCGGTCGGCGTACTTGAGCTGCTTGCCGAGCTTGTCGTCGCCGCCGTAGACCTCGACGTTGAACCCGGCGTCGCGGAGCTCGGCCGCCATCCGCGCGCAGTCGGCCGCGAGCGCCGGCTCGACCGCGAGCACCAGCACGTGGGCCACGGCCGCGCGGGTCGCGCCGATGACCTTGCGCTCGAGCAGCTGCGAGAACAGCCGGGTCGCGCCGATCGAGATCCCGACCCCGGGCAGCCTGGACTTGGTGTAGTGCCCGGCGAGGTTCTCGTAGCGGCCGCCCGAGCAGATGCTGCCGAGCTTGGGATGGTCATCGAGCAAGGTCTCGTAGATCGTGCCGGTGTAGTAGTCGAGCCCGCGCACGATCGACAGCTTGAGCTGCAGCGCCCGCTCCGGCACGCCGAGCGCCAGGGTGCCGTCGTACACCCGCTGCAGCTCGTCGAGCCCCTCGGTGAACGTCGGGTTCGGCGCCTCGAACCGGCGCAGCGCCTCGAACGCCGCGCGCGAGTCGCCGTCGTGCGCGGTCAGCAGCTCGAACAGCCGCGTCACGCGGGCCCCGATCGGCGCGATCGGCGCGATCGGCGCGATCGCCTCCGGCACATGATCCTCCATCACCGCCGCGACCTCGCCGCCGCCCGCCAGCAAGCTCACCAGCCGCGCCGCGATCTCCGCCGCCGGCTGCTTGCCGACCCGATCGACCTCGTGGAGCACGGTGGTGTGCTGGTCATCGGCGAACCCGAGCGACTCGAGCAGCCCGCGCAGCAGCTTGCGGTTGTTGAGGTAGATCGTGAACGGCCCGAACGCCAGCTCGCGGAAGATGCCGTGGATCACCGCCGGGACTTCCGCGTCGTACGCCAGCGCCAGGCTGTCCTTGCCGATCACGTCGATGTCGCACTGATAGAACTCGCGATACCGGCCCTTCTGCGCCCGCTCGCCGCGATACACGCGCTGGATCTGATAGCGCCGGAATGGAAAGTTCAGCGCGTGCTCGTGCTCGGCGACATAGCGCGCCAGCGGCACCGTCAGATCGAACCGCAGCGCCAGCTCGGGCAACCCCGCATCCCCCTGCTTGCCCGCATCGCTCTGCTTGATCGACCCGGTCGACTGCACGAAGTACACCTGCTTCTCGGTCTCGCCCCCCGACTTGGTCAGCAGGACATCCGTCAGCTCGAACGCCGGGGTCTCGACCGGCAAGAACCCGAACCGCTCGAAGCCGCGCCGGATCGTATCCAGCATGTGTTGAAACGCGAGCTGTTGCGGCGGCAGGAGCTCGAGCACACCAGGCGGCGTCCGGGGCTGAACGGGCATGGCGCTACGCTTACCATGGCTCACCCGCGATCCAGGCCACACGAAGCATCGACCTGGGATCCGGTACCAAGCATTGCCATCAGGAATCTCGCGCTACATGGGCTGCACCAGCCACGCATGCAGGTGCTATCTTCGATGAAGATGCTGCAGGCGCAGATCGACATCGTCGACGAGGCCGGCCACGTCGAGGAGTCCATGCTCATCGTCGGTTCGGGCCGCGTATCGATCGGGACCCGCCCCACGGGCGGTTATCTCCACACCGACGAGGCCGAGACCGATCTCATCGTCGTCACCCGCGATGGGATGCAGACGTTGATCCAGGTGAAGACCGGCCCGGCGAGCGCACCGGTCCCGTTGTTCGTCGAGGACGGCACCACGCTTCGCAAGCACGTGTCGTTCATCGAAGCGCTGCGCCGCCACCTCGAGATCCAGCAGATCTTCGTCGCTGGGGCCCTGCTGCAAGGCAACGCCATCATCCAGCGCGTCGCGCCCTCGGGCGCGCTGTCGTCATCGCTGGTCCGCCGCGCGCAGGCGTCGATCGCACGTGGCACGGCGGAGGTCACGGAGCAACTCCAGCGCCTGCGCGGCCAGGGCAAGATCGATGAAGAAGGCAACGTCCTGGTCCCGTGGCCGGACGACATGCAGCCCGGCTCGACCACCGACCTATAGTCGATGACGCCCGAGATGATCGTGATCGCCGGTCCTTCCGGCAGCGGGAAGTCGCGGCACTTTGCAGCCAACAGCTTCGGAGTCGCATTCTTCAATGTAGATGATCGCTG
This sequence comes from Kofleriaceae bacterium, assembly GCA_036271215.1. Taxonomy (GTDB): domain Bacteria; phylum Myxococcota_A; class Polyangia; order Haliangiales; family Haliangiaceae; genus JABFXX01. The sequence goes on from DATBBB010000060.1 coordinate 3,521, forward strand.
TGCCGAGCTGAATGGAGGCTTCTACCACGGCACGCCAGCCCAAGTTCGAGCCCAGGCGCAGCACGAATGCGAACAGTTCGTCGCGCGATGTACGGCCCAGCGCATCAGCTTTGCCGTCGAGACCACGCTCCGCAGTACGATCGCGATCGATCAAGCAGCACGGGCACACGCCGTCGGGTTCACGATCAAGATGATCTTCGTGGCCACGGATGACGTGCAGCGCAACATCGACCGCGTGGCTCGCCGCGGCCTGGATGGCGGTCACAGCGCGCCCGAGACGCGCATTGTCGAGATCTACCGGCGCAGCCTGGTCAACCTGACCCGCGCGCTCGCGGTGTTCGACGTGGTCGTGCTCTACGACAACAGCCTGCACGATCACAGCCCCCGGCTGGTGCGCATCTACGAGCAGCAGCGCATCACGTTCGATGGCGCGCCGGTCCCCGCGTGGCTGGTCGAGGTCGACGCCGGCCCCTGATCAGGTGCCACAGACGAATTTCGCCTGTGCAAAGATCGTTCGGTCGGCTCGGGCGTTCCAGACCCAACGCATGCAGCGCATCCACTGGTTGCTCCTCGCCGCGGTCGCCGGCTACGGCGTCTCTGAAGCGGCGCCCTCTCCCGATCCCAGCCCACCCGTCGACAAGAAGCTCGCGGCGTTGTCGCCCGCGCCGCTGGCCGGGGCCGGCACGCTCGACAAGGCGATCGCGACGGTGTTCGCGGCGTCGAATAGCCAGCGAACGTACATCCAGACCGACAAGCCGCTGTATCAGCCCGGCGAGACGGTGTGGTTTCGCGCCGATGTCCGGGCGGCCAAGACCCTGACCGGCGGCGTGCCGGCCGGCGTGACGATGCAGCTGATCTCGCCGCGCGGCGCGGTGGTCGCTACCAAGCGCACGCTGGTGCAGAACGGCGTGGCGCGCAACGACTTCCCGCTCGACGCGGGCATCGAGGGCGGCGAGTACACGCTGCAGCTGCAGTCGGACGGCGGCGCGACCGACCTCAAGAAGTTCATCGTCAACACCTACGAGGCGCCGCGGCTGATGAAGACGCTGGAGCTGCTCCGCAAGGCGTACGGCGAGGGCGATCCGGTGGCCGCCGCGCTCGAGATCAAGCGCACGACCGGCGAGCCATTCGCCAATCATCCGGTGACCGCGGTGGTGACGATCGACGACGCCGAGGTCTCGCGGCTGACCGTCACGACCGATCGCGACGGCAAGGCGGTGATCCGGTTCGCCCTGCCCGGCAAGCTCGCGCGCGGCGACGGCCTCCTGACCGTGCTCGCCGAGGATGGCGGGGTCACCGAGTCGATCCAGAAGCGGATCCCGATCGTGATGAAGACCCTGCAGCTCGCGGTGTTCCCCGAGGGCGGCGAGCTGGTCGAGGGCCTGCCCGGCCGGGTCTACTTCATGGCGAAGACGCTGATCGGCAAGCCGGCCGACATCGATGGCAAGGTCGTCGACGATCGCGGCCAGGTCGTCGCCGAGCTGACGTCGATCCACGACGGCATGGGCAAGTTCGAGCTGCAGCCGGCGGCCGGCCGGCGCTACCACGTCGAGGTCACCCGGCCGGTCGGCATCACGACCCGGGTCGACGTGCCCGCGGCGCGGCCCGACGGCTGCGTGCTGCGCGGCGTCGATCAGCGCGGGATCGACACCGTGCGGGTCGCCGCGATCTGCACCGCGCCGCGCCGGCTGCAGGTCGAGGCGACCCTGCGCGACACCCGGCTCGCCGGCGGCGCGATCGAGGTCGCGGCCGGCAAGCCCGCGCTGGTCGAGCTCCCGGTCGAGCGCACCGCGCAGGGCGCCGTGCGGGTCACGCTGTTCTCGATGCAGCAGGAGCCGCTCGCCGAGCGCCTGATCTATCACGGCCGCGGCGCCAACCTCAAAGTGACGATCACGCCCGATCGCAAGGCGTACGCGCCGCGCGATCCGGTGAAGCTGCACGTCCACGCGACCGACGCGCACGGCAACCCGGTCAAGGCCAGCGTGGCGCTCGCCGTGGTCGACGACACCGTGCTGTCGTTCGCCGACGACAAGGCCGCGAAGATCCTCGCGCACACGTACCTCGAGCCCGAGCTCGGCGCGACCGCCGCCGACCCGATCGAAGAGCCGAACTTCTACTTCTCCGACAAGCCCGAGGCCGTGGCCGCGCTGGATGCGCTGCTCGCGACCCGCGGCTATCGCCGATTCGAGTGGCGGCAGGTCCTGCCCGCCCAGGGGAGCCAACGATGATGCGCCGCGATGTCGTCTCGAGCCTTGCGCTGTTTGCCACCGCGGCGCTCGCCGCCCAGCCGTCGCCGGCCTTCGCCGGCGGCACCGGTGCGATCGAGGGCACGATCCTCGACGCGTCGTCGGGGTCCGTCGTCGCTGGCCGGCTCACCGTCGGCATCACCTGCGGCGCGGTCCACAAGACCGGCGCGGTCGACGCCGGCGGCCACTTCAGCATCGCCGGGCTGCCCGAGGGCGCCTGCACGCTGACCGTCGGCGGCGGCGCCTACGAGGTGTCGACGCTCGCGGTCGCGGTGACCGGCGGATCGATCGCGACCGTGCTGGTCAACGTGATGACCACCGCGTCGGCGAACGAGCAGCGCGCGCGGATGCGCAGCGTGCCCCGCCCCGCGCACGCGATGGCCGGGCGTGGCATGCCGCCGGCCGACGCCCCGCCGATGCTGGCCCCGATGGAGGACATGGGGGCGATGCCGCCGATGCCGGCGATGCATGCGCCGCCGAAGGCACCCGCGCCCGCGCCGGTGGTGGCCCCGGGCGCGCCGCCGCCCAAGCCGATGAACGTCGGCCGCGCGCAGGCCACGCCGACCGCGGCGACCACGCCACCTGCAGCGCCTCCGCCGCCGCCAGCGGCCCAGGCCGCGCCCCGCGGCCCCGCCGGCGCCATCGCCGCGGCCAAGCCGATGCCCGCCCGGGCCGCCGGTGGTGGGTTCGCGATGCCGAACCAGCCGGTCCAGCTCGACGCCCGCAACGCTCAGGCGATCGCCGGCAAGCAACTGCGCGCGCCCCACCGCGGCGGTGAAGTCTTCGTCGCGCAACAGCAGGCCGCCGGCTGGGCCCCGGTGCGCGTGTTCCCGGTGCCGCAGTACACCCGCGCGTTCGATGGCCCGCGCACCGACTTCCGCGAGACCGTGTACTGGAACCCCACGGTCGAGACCTCCGCCAGCGGCGACGCCGACGTGGCGTTCGTGACCTCGGACGCGGTGACCTCGTTCCGCGCCTCGGCCGAGGGGTTCTCGGCCGCCGGGCTCGCCGGCGGCGGCCAGGCGACGTTCCAGTCCAGGCTACCGCTGACGCTCGACGCCCACCTGCCGGTCGAGGTGACGTCCGGCGACCTGATCCGGCTGCCGATCACGCTCGCCAACGAGACCGACCAGCCGCTCGATGCCCAGCTCGCGGCGCAGTTCGGCGCGGCGTTCAAGCTGACCGCCGCGCCGGCGACCGGGACCATCCACCTGCGGCCGCACGAGAAGCAGAGCCGGTGGTTCCCGCTCGAGGTCGTGGCGACCGACGGCAGCGCCGACGTCGCGATCCAGCTGACCGCGCGCGGGCTCGCCGACGAGCTCAAGAAGACGATCCGCGTCGTCCCGCGCGGGTTCCCGATCGAGGGCGCGGCGTCGGGCACCGCCCAGCGCGGCACCCCGGCGCACCACACGCTCGATCTCACCGGCGCGCTCGCCGGCTCGCTGCACGCCAGCGTGACGATGTACCCGTCGCCGGTCGCGGCGATGACCCAGGGCATGGCGGGCATGATCCGCGAGCCCGGCGGCTGCTTCGAGCAGACGTCGTCGACCAACTACCCCAACATCATGATCCTCGGCTACCTCAACTCGGCCGAGACCGCCGACCCCGCGCTGGTCCAGAAGACCCAGGGCGTGCTCGACAAGGGCTACAAGCTGCTCACCGGCTACGAGACCCCCGAGAAGGGCTACGAGTGGTTCGGCAAGACGCCCGGCCACGAGGCGCTGACCGCGTACGGCCTGATGGAGTTCGCCGACATGGCGAAGGTCTACGACGTCGACCCCAAGATGGTCGAGCGCACCGCGGACTGGCTGATGAGCCGGCGCGATCACCAGGGCGGGTTTCAGCGCAGCGCCCAGGCGCTCGACTCGTTCGGCCGCGCCGGCCCGGCGACGACCAACGCGTACATCCTGTGGGCGCTCGCCGAGGCCCGGCGCACCGGCGGGCTGACCCAGGAGCTCGCGACCCAGACCGCGCTCGGCGCCGAGACCAAGGATCCGTACCTGCTCGCGCTCGCCGCCAACACGAGCCTTGTGACCGCGCCGAAGTCGGCCGAGGCGAGCGCGATGGTCACCAAGCTGATTGGCCTGCAGGCCAAGGACGGCAGCTGGTCGGGCGCGAAGGAATCGATCACGATGTCGGGCGGCGAATCGCTGACCATCGAGTCGACGGCGCTCGCGACCCTCGCGCTGATCAAGGCGTCGCCCCGCCGCGAGTACGAGACCCAGATCCGCGCCGCGGTCGACTGGCTCAACGGCAAGCGCGGGGGCTACGGCGCGTGGGGCAACACCCAGGCCACCGTGCTCGGGCTCAAGGCGCTCACCGCGTACACCGAGCACGCCCGCCAGATGACGGCCGGCGGCAGCGCGACCCTGGTGATCAACGGCAAGGACGCCGGGACGATCACGTTCGACAAGGGCCGGCGCGACGCGCTGGTGTGGAACGACCTCGCGGGCAAGCTGGTCGCCGGCAAGAACACGATCGAGCTCCGGCTCGACAGCGACGCGGCCCTGCCCTACACGATCGCGGTCGATTACCGCTCGGCCCAGCCGGCGTCGTCGCCGCGCACCAAGGTCGCGGTCACCACCCAGCTGCTGCGGTCGCAGGCCGCGATGGGCGACGGCGTGACCCTGCGCGCGCACATCGAGAACACCACGCAGACCGGGATCCCGATGACCTTGGCCCGGATCGGCCTGCCCGGCGGCACCGTGTTCCAGACCTGGCAGCTCAAGGAGCTGCGCGACAAGGGCCTGATCGACTTCTACGAGACCCGGCCGCGCGAGGTCATCCTGTACTGGCGCGCGATGGCGCCGGGCGCCAAGAAGGACGTCGACCTCAACCTGCTCGCGGCGGTGCCCGGCAACTACGAGGCCCCGGCGAGCTCGGCGTACCTGTACTACACCGCCGAGGACAAGGCCTGGACCAAGCCAGTCACGATCAGCATTGGTAATTAGCAGGCTGTGAAAAACGCGCTGCGCATTGTCGTTCCGGCGATAGCTTCGTTGGAGCTACAGGCCGTGGCGGGTGAGCTTGTTGAGCAGGCCCTGGCGCGACAGGCCGAGGCGCTGCGCGGCCTGGGCCTTGTTGCCGCCGGTCGCGGCCATCGCGGCGGCGAGCTCGGTGCGCTCGAGCTGGGATAGCTTGGCTTCGAGCGTGGCCGGCGCGGCGCCCGGGAGGCCGGCCGGATCGTCGGCCGCGGCCGGTGCTGCGCGGCGGACGCCCGGCGACAGATCCTCGGCGAGCACCTCGTCGCGGCCGGCCGCCATCACCAGCGCGCGCTGCATCTCGTGGCGCAGCTCGCGCAGGTTGCCCGGCCAGGCGTGGCTCTCGAGGATGCGCAGCGCCTCGGGCGACAGCCGCGCGGCCCGCGCGCCCGGGATCATCGCGCGCGCCAGGTTGAGAAAGTGCTGGGCGAGCACCGCGAGGTCGCCCGGCCGGTCGGCGAGCCGCGGCAGCTCGATCTCGACGCCGCGGACCCGCCAGTACAGGTCGTCGCGGAACCGGCCGTCGGCGATCATGTCCGGCAGCTTGCGGTTGGTCGCGCACACCAGGCGGACGTCGACCCGGATCGTGCGCGCCGCGCCGACCGGCAGGACCTCGCCGCTCTCGAGCGCGCGCAGCAGCTTGGCCTGCAGGCCGAGCTCGAGGTCGCCGAGCTCGTCGAGGAACAGCGTGCCGCCGTCGGCCTCGACGAACAGCCCCGGCGCATCGCTGACCGCGCCGGTGAACGCGCCGCGCTTGTGGCCGAACAGGGTCGACTCGAGCAGCGACGCCGACAGCGCGCCGCAGTTGACCGCGATCAGCGGCCGCTCGGCGCGCCGGCTGCGCGCGTGCAACCGGCGGGCGAAGACTTCCTTGCCGGTGCCCGACTCGCCGGTCAGCAGCACCGGGACGTCGGTCGGCGCCAGCCGATCGCACAGCGTGCGCGCCGCGGCGATCGCCGGCGAGCCGCCGATCATCTGCGCGTCGTCGCGCGCGCCGAGCCGGGCCTCGAGGTCGCGCACGCGATCCTCGAGCGCGAGCCGCGCCGCCGCGCGGTGCATCACCGCGAGCAGGACGTCGGGATCGACCGGCTTGGCCAGGAAGTCGTAGGCGCCGTCGCGCAACAGGCCCAGCGCGAGCGGGATCTCGCCGGCGCCCGACACCACGACGACCTTGGCCTCGGGGCGGTGCGCGACGATCCGCCGGCACAGCTCGGCCCCGGCCTCGGCGCGCCCGCTCGGCGGCAGCATCAGATCGAGGACGATCAGCCGCGCGCTGCCGGCGGCGAGCCGCGCGAACCCGTCCTCGGCGGCGCCGGCCTCGTCGACCGCGAACCCGTCCTGCTCGAGCAACAGCCGCCAGACCTCGCGAAAGCCCGGATCGTCGTCGACGATCAGGACGCGTTCGCGAGCGTCAGCCACCGGGCAACGTTACCACGAACCGCGCGCCGCCCCCGGGCGCCGGCTCGTGGCGCAGGGTGCCGCCGTGGCGCTCGATGAGGCCGCGCGCGGTCGCCAGCCCGAGGCCGGTGCCGGGGTGTGCGTGATCGCGGCCGCGGCCGGTGACGAACGGCGCGAACAGCCGGCCGGCGAGCTCGGCCGGCACGCCCGGGCCGTCGTCGGTGACCGCGAGCTCGAGCGCGCCGCCCGCCAGCTCGGCCGCGGCGATCGCGACGCAGCCGCGATCGGCGACGGCGATCGCGGCGTTGCCGATCAGGTTGACGAGCACGTCGAGCAGCGCGGCGCGATCGGCGGTCGCGTGCACGCCGGGCGCCACCGCGGCGGTGACCGCGAGCGCCGGGTGCACCGCCTTGACCGCGGCGATCGCCTCGTCGATCACCGCGCGCGCGTCGATCGCCTTGAGCGCGAGCGGCCGCGGCTTGCCGTACGCCAGCAGATCGTCGACGAACCGGCTCGCCCGGCGGACCTGCGCGCGCACCGCCTCGAGGCTCGCCGCCGGCGCACCGGCGCGTTCGAGCAGCTTGACGTGCGCGCTGATCACGCCGAGCGGGTTGCGGACCTCGTGCGCCACCGCGCCGACCAGCGCGCCGAGCTCGGCGAGCCGCTCGGCGTGATCGGCGCGGACCTCGTGGCGCTCGGCCTGCTCGGCGAGATCGCGCACGCCGATCGGCGCCGCGAACAGCCGGCGCCCAGCGGCGTCGACGATCCAGGTCCGCACCGCGTCGAGCGGGATCGCCGCGACCAGCACCACGAACCAGGTCCAGCCGAGCGCCGGCCCCGGTGCGAGCGCCGGCAGCGCGACGATCAGCGCGGTGATCCCGATCGCGGTGATCGCTGCGGCCATCACCGCGTACGCGAAGGTCTGCACGATCATCCGGCGCGCCGGGCCGACCTCACCGCCCACCACCGCAGCGCCGATCACGATCGCGCCGGCGAGCGAGGCCGGCGCCGTGAACCGCAGGTCGTGGACGATCCCGACCACGCGCAGCAGCATCGCGCCGCCGCCCGCGGTGATCGCGAGCAGGTTGCCGGCCGCGAGCATCGCCATCTGCCGCCGCGCTGGACCGTGGCGCCGCCGCGCCTCGTGCACCATCCAGCCGGCGACCGTCACCGCGCCGATCGCCGCCAGCCCGGTGATCGGCCAGAACGCCGGCCCCGGCCCGACCAGCCCCGGGCCGTACAGCCCGCGCGGCCACACCGCGCCGAGCCCGCCGCACGCCGCGCCCCAGCCGTAGCCCAGCCACGGGATCCACCGCTGCCCGCGCCGCGCGGTGAGCCCGTGCTGCGCGCTCAGATCGAGCGTCGCCTGGACGTAGCCGCCGGCCTGCAGCATGCCGAACGGCACCAGGTGCTCGGCGAGCCCGCACGTCGCGGGCAGCTCGATGAGGATCACCAGCGTGATCCACATCGCGAGCAGGCTGCACAGCACCAGCAGCCCCCGGCCCGTGGCGCGCCCGAGCCGGGCCGCGGTGGCGACCAGCAGCACCGCGATCGCCCACGACGGATACAGGATCAGCGCGCCGGCCGCGGTCATTGACACACCTTGCCATCGACCACGACACGCTGCGCGCGCCGCGCCCGGGGAACACGCGTGTAAATCTCGCCCGCGCACCGCCACCGCAGCGCTACGCCGCCGACCCGTGCGTTACGGTAGCGCGCGTGAAGGCTCCCTGGCCGTATCTGATCCTGTTCGGGCTATCCGGCTGTGCGTCGCAACCCGCCGCGGCACCCGCGGCACCTGCGGGGCCCGCGCCCACCGCGTCTGCCGCCCCCACCGCGCCGATCGCCGTCGCGCCCGCGACGCCCCGGCCCGCCGGCCCGATCCGCGCGAAGCTCGAGCCGTTCGCCGAGACCCTGCACGGCCGCGAGGTCCGCGATCCGTATCGCTGGATGGAGCGCGGCGGCCCGGTGTTCGACGCGTTCCTCGACGATCAGGCCGGCTACGCCCGCGGCGCGCTCACCGCGATCCCCGGCCGCGATCAGCTGCGCGACGCGCTCCACACGGCCAACCACGGCGTCACCCGGATCAGCCTCGCCGCGCTCGCCGGGCCGATCGGCGCGCCGCGCGTGTTCCTGTGGAAGCGCGAGCCCGATGACGACACCGCGCAGCTCTACGTCCGCGACGGCTGGACCGGCGCGGATCGCCTCGTCGTCGATCCGCGGACCCGCGACGCCGGCGGCGTCCACCACACGATCGACTACGCGACGCCGTCGCCCGACGGCAAGCACCTCGCGTACGGGATCTCGGCGTCGGGCTCCGAGGACAGCACGATCGAGGTGCTCGACGTCGATCGCGGCGCCGTGCTGCGCGAGACCATCGACCGTGCGCAGTACGCGAACCTGGCGTGGCGCGACAACCGGTCGTTCTTCTACTGGCGGCGCCAGGCACCCGGGCCGGGCGCGACCCGCGCCGACTGGTTCAAGAACAGCGCGACCTACCTGCACGTGCTCGGCGACGATCCGGCCGCCGCGCAGCCGGTGTTCGGCCCGATGTTCAAGGACCTCGGGCTCGCCGAGGAGGACTTCTCCGGCGTGACGCCGTCGCCGCGCAGCCGGTGGGCGCTCGCCCAGGCATCGCCCGGCACCTCGGCCGACACCGAGTACTTCGTCGCGCCGCTCGCCCAGGTCGCGCCTGGCCGCACGCCGTGGCGCCGGGTCAGCGGGCCGAACGATCACATCCGCCAGATGTTCGCGCACGGCGACACGATCTACGCGCTGAGCTACGCCGGCGCGCCGCGCTACCAGGTGCTCGCGTTCGACGCCGCGCACGGCACGCTGGCGACCGCGAAGCTCGTCGTGCCCGAGGGCGCGCTGATCGACGACCTCGAGCCCGCCGCCGACGCGATCTACCTGCTGCGGTTCGACGGCGGCACGTCGCGGATCGAGCGGCTGAGCTACGACGGCAAGCAGCGCACCGAGGTCGCGCTGCCGTTCGCCGGCACCGCCGAGATCGCGACCCAGCCCGATCGCCCCGGCGTCCAGATCTGGGCCGAGAGCTGGACCCACCCGGTGACCGATCTGCGGTTCGAGCCCGAGCGCGGCGTCCGCACGCTCGCGCTGCGCCCGCCGTGGCCGATCGACTACTCGCACCTGACGTCGGAGGCGGTCACCGTGACCAGCGCCGACGGCACCCAGGTGCCGCTGTCGATCGTCCACCGCAAGGACCTCGTGCTCGACGGCGCCGCGCCTGCGCTGCTCGAAGGCTACCAGGCCTACGGCTCGATCACCCGGCCCGGCTTCGATCCGCTGTTCCTGACCTGGGTCGATCGCGGCGGGGTGTTCGCGACGTGCCACGGCCGCGGCAGCGGCGACCTCGGCGAGCAGTGGCGGCTCGACGGCACCCGGCATCACAAGGAGCGCGGCGTCGAGGACTTCATCGCGTGCGGCGAGTACCTGGTCGCGCACAAGTACACCGTGTCTGCCCGGCTCACCGTCACCGGCACCAGCGCCGGCGGGATCCTGGTCGGCGGCGCGGTGACCCGGCGGCCCGATCTGTACGCGGTGGCGCTGCTCCGCGTGCCGATGGTGAACCCGCTGCGGTTCGAGGCGACCGAGGGCGGCCCGGCCAACGTCCCCGAGCTCGGCACGGTCGCCGATCCGGAGGACTTCCAGCACCTGCTGGCGACCGACCCGTACCAGCGCGTCGCCGACGGCACGAAGTACCCGGCGATGGTGGTCACCGGCGGCCGCCACGACGTCCGGGTGCCGATCTGGCAGCCGGCGAAGTTTGTCGCGCGGGTCCAGGCCGCCACCGGCAGCGGCAAGCCGATCCTGTTCCGGGTCGAGTCGGA
>DATBBB010000061.1:0-3992 GCA_036271215.1 Kofleriaceae bacterium
GGTGGTGGTCGCGCGCGCCGTCGGCAAAGGTGGTAAAATATTCTACCAGCGTCGCTGGCTTCCAGTTGCCGGAGATCTTGACTTCATCGTCGAGGAACCCGAATAGATAGCGTTCGAGCCATGGTCGCGCGACCGCTGCCATCACCGCGCGCTCATCGCTGTAGAACGCGTCGCGGTCCGCGCGCTTCGCGTCGAAGCCGCGGTCGGGTAGGAACACGAAGTCCGTTTCGTACATGGCCAGGAGTGCTCGATTGGCAGCCAGCGACCCATAATTCAGGATCTCGTCGCGATGGGCTGGCTTCGAGAAGTCGAGGTGATGCAAGACATGTGGGCGAATCGGCCGCCGGTAGGGGTTGTCGTTGATCGTCCAGGTGTCGGTGTCGTGAAAGATCTCGCCGCGGCCAAACTGGCTCAGGCACTCTCGCGCGATGCGATAATCGGTGAGGATCCTCGCAGCTTCCGGGGTCGGGGGGATGACCTTGTTACTCATGGCTGCGCTCCTCGCTGGTTGGGGAGAACGTGATGCTGAAGTCGTCGTGGACGATCCGGAGCTGGAGCGTGTCGCCGCCGCGCACCGCGATCGGTCGGTCGAACAGATAGGCCGCCTGCATCCAGTGTGTGCCTTCGCCGCTCGCCGCGTTGGACATCGTGATGCCACGGCCCAGGTCGAGCTCGAACCACAAGATCACGCCGTGGGCGGTGCCGCCACTGGCGATCTCGACCTGGTCCTCGTTGATCGTCGGGAGCAGGGGATCGACGGTGAGATCGAACGCGCGCGCCAGCCGGGGAGGCGACAGCAGCCGGTGCGGCCAGGTCTCGAGCCGGACCGGGAAGTGATCTCGCGTCGAGAACATGTTGAATAGCCCCACGTCGAGGTCGGCGGCGGTCGACACGAAGTTGTTGCGGTAGATAGCCGAGCTCTCCACCAGTTGGTAGAAGATGCGCGCCGCGCATGGCACGAAGGTGGCGTCGCTGGCGAGCAGGTGTTCGCGGGCGTGCCGCAAGGTGGGTAACAGACCCTCGCCGAGCAAGCCGCAATCGACGATCTCGGTGACGAGGTGAGTGGCCGGTCGGTCGAGGGCGGCGGCGACCAGCGGGGACGTCGACAAGGCGTTGACCACGGTGATCCGGTCGGCGAGCCCGTTGTGGGCGATGATCTCGCGTGCCACGCGTGCGATCGGCTCGACCGCCTCGCACGACACCACGCGGCGTGCGCCGGCCCGCGCCGCCATCATCGCCAGCAAGCCGGACCCGGAGCCGATGTCGAGCACCAGCCCGTCCTTGACTCCTGCCTGCGAGATCGCCTCGGCGAACGCGCGATTGCGCCCTTCGTCGTTCAACATCGCGAAGTGCCAGCGCGGGACGCTACGCCGGTACTCGCGGCTGAGGACTCGCCAGGTGTCGTGCTCGAACAGTGACGTCCTGGCGAATGCACGCTGTGGCGGTGACTTCACATGTTTCTTAGCGACGAATGCACTCATGATATCCAACCGCCTTGCATCGCGGGCCACGCTATGCACCTCTCGTACCACCGTGACTTATAGGAAATTCGATGAGTTGCGCATGCCGATTCGTTTGGAACGTCAAGTCGGCTTGATCGCGTCGTCGTCTGCTACGGCGGCAGCGGCCCCGGACCGACGCGATGACCTTCAACTCAGTCGTTCAAGACCGCTTGAATCCATTCGCGACAGGGTGCGAGCGCGCCGCGAACCTCGAGGATGCGCTTGGCCAGCTGATCGCCGTGCAGCTCGTCGGGGCCCACCCCGAGCCGCTTGAGGCGATTGTAGATCGCCTGCGGTGTTCGCCCGACGCGTTCCGCGAGCTCGCGGATGCTGTGTACCTGGCCCGCCAGGCGCAAGAACACCAGATCGTCGACACTCCGCAGCATCTCGGGCACGCTGCCAAGGGGCGGCTCCGGTATGGACGACCGCGCGCTGTGCAGCTCGACCGCGCTCAGCGCGATACTGGCGTCCCAGGTCTCCTCGATCGCGGTGTTGTGCTCGCGCAGGACGAAGTAGCGCTCCAGCACGTTGGACAGCTCGCGAACGCCTCCCTGCCAGCTCGATCTCGCGGCAAGGTGCGGCAGCGCGGCGAGCTCGGCGCTGGTGATCGTGCACGCCAAACGTCGCGCGATGTCCTCGGTGAGCTCGCAGCAAATCAGCTGAGTGTCCTCGGCCTCCAGCGCCGAGAGCACGATCGGGACAACGCTCAAGCGGTAGAACAGATCCTCGCGGAACGACGCCGGCATCATCTTGCGAAGATCGCGATTCGCCGCGGCGATCACCCGGACATCGGCGGAGCGCTCCTCGGTGCCCCCCAGGGGCCAGAACGTGCCGCGCGCGAGGAACCGCAGCAACTTGGCCTGGACCTCGAGGGGAAGCTCGCTGATCTCGTCGAGGAATAGCGTCCCCCGGTTGGCGAGCTCCACCAGGCCGACCTTGTGCGCGAAGGCGCTGGTAAAGGCACCACGGTGGTGGCCGAACAGCTCGCTCTCGAACAAGCCCGGCGTCAACGACGCGCAGTTGATGGCGACGAACCGCCCCGTGGCCCGGTCACTGTGGGCGTGAATATCCTCGGCGAGCACCTCTTTTCCCACTCCCGTGGGCCCGAGGATGAGTACCGGGCAGCGCCACCGCGAGAGCTTCTTTGCCAGCTCGAGCGCATCGCGGCGGCTCTTGGAGGCGGCGGTGAATACCCATTTCTTGCCGTTGCTTTGATTGTGTTGTACGTGCACTCCGAGAATGCAACAGCAGCATAGCTCTGTCGTACGCATGAAGAATACAAATTCGGTATAGGACCTATTCACCCGGCGACGTCGGCGGGCGCGGTGGCGGCTGGCAGGGCCGCAGGTGGGCGAACGGATCGTGCTCGTCCTGGGCCTCGAACACGTGGGCCTGGAGCCGGGCGCCGGCGGCGGACGCGACGGCGGCGAGCGCGGTGCACCCGGCCTGCAGGTCGTCGAACGCGACGCCGATCGTCAGGTGGGCCTCGGCGAATGCCGGCGTCAAGACGTCGCGCCAGGCGGGCAGGTGGCCGGCCATGCGCAGCGTGGCGAGCGGGCCGGCGCCGGTGCACAGCGCGTCGACCAGCGCCTGCACGCGCTCGGGGACCTCGGCATCCGGGACCTGGTCGTTCGGGAACCACAGCTCGAACGTCGCGTCCAGCGGATCGTGCGCGTGATCGATCTTGGTCGTCACCCGGCCGCCGTGGACGTAGATCCGATCCTGCTCACCGGCGAGACCGGCACCGGCAAGACCGCGCTGTGCCGGCGGATCTACGAGCTCAAGCGCGCCCGCCAGCACCTGACCGGTGACTTCGTCGTGGTCAACTGCGCGACCCTGCGCGGCGACACCGCGATGAGCGCGCTGTTCGGCCACGCGCGCGGGGCGTTCACCGGCGCCGTCGAGCCGCGCGCCGGGTTCTTGCGCAAGGCCGACGCCGGGCTGCTATTCCTCGACGAGATCGGCGAGCTGGGCGCCGACGAGCAGGCGATGTTGCTCAAGGCGCTCGAGGACAAGCGGTTCTATCCGGTCGGCGCAGATAAAGAGGTCGCGAGCGACTTCCAGCTGATCGCCGGCACCAACCGCGACCTCGCCGCCGCCGTGCGCGCCGGCCGGTTCCGCGACGATCTGCTCGCGCGGCTCGGCGCGTGGCAGTTCCGGCTGCCCGCGCTGCGCGATCGCCCCGAGGACATCGCACCCAACCTCGACTACAAGCTCGAACGGGTCGGCGCCGAGCGCGGCCACCGGGTGTCGATCAGCAAGCCGGCGCGGGATCGGTTCCTGCGGTTCGCGCTCGGCGAGGCGAGCTGGCGCACCAACTTCCGGGACTTCGGCGCCGCGATCCGCCGGATGGCGACGCTCGGCGACGGCGGGCGGATCGGCGAGCCCGAGGTCGACGCCGAGCTGGGCCGGATACGCGCCGGCTGGCGGGCAGCGGTCCAGCTCGCCGAGGTGGTCGCGGTGTGCCGCGGCGCGACCAGCCTGTCGGCC
>DATBBB010000062.1:0-21678 GCA_036271215.1 Kofleriaceae bacterium
GCCGGCGCCGGCCTCGACCGCGAACGCCACGCCGCAGCCGCGCCGCAGCCGCGGATCACAGCCCTCGACGGTCAACTCGAGATCTTGTGGATAGTGATTGAGCCCGCGGACGATGATCAGATCCTTCCGGCGGCCGGTCACGAACAGCTCGCCGCGTTGCACGAAGCCCAGGTCGCCGGTGCGCAGGAACGGTCCATCCCCGGTGATCCGCGCGCAGAACGTCTCCCGCGTGTCGTCGTCGCGCCCGTGGTACCCGCGCGCGACGCTCGGCCCGGCGACCCAGATCTCGCCGATCACGCCGTCGGGCAGCGCCACGCCGCGCTCGGGATCGACGATGCGCAGCGCGTGACCCTCGCCGATCGTCCCGCACCCGACCAGCAGGCGCCCGCCACCCTCGCGGGCCTGTCGCGCCTGTCCGTGCTCGAGCGCGGCGGCGTCGAACCCGCGGACCAGCGGCGCGCGCGGGGCGGCCGGACCGGTGACGAAGTTCGCCTCGGCCAGGCCGTAACATGGGTAGTGCGCGTCGCCGCGAAATCCGCTGCTCGCGAATGCCTCGGAGAACCGCGCGAGCACCTCGGCGTGCACCGGCTCCGCGCCGTTGAACGCCGTCGTCCAGTGAGTCAGATCGAGCCGCGCGCGCTCGGCCGGCGTCGTCTTGCGCACGCACAGGTCGAACGCGAAGCACGGGCCGCCGGCGAACGTCGCGCGGTGACGAGCGATCGCCTCGAGCCAGCGCGCCGGGCGCTGCAGGAACGCCGACGGCGGCATCATCACGGTGGGAAACCCCACATAGACCGGCTGGAGCAGACACGTGATGACGCCGAGGTCGTGATAGAGCGGCAGCCACGACACGCCGATCGAGTCCCGCGACAGCCGCCACGCGCGGCGCTGGACCTCGGCGTTGCACAGCATGTTCTGGTGCGTCAACATCACACCGCGCGGCGCCGCGGTGGACCCGGAGGTGTACTGGAGCAGCGCGAGGCTGTGCTCGGTGATCGGCGGTGACGACCACGCCGGATCGGCGCCGTCGTCGTCGGTCGCGATCCGCGGCAGCGCGGTCTCGAACGCGGCCGCGGCCGGCATCACGATCGCCGAGGCGCCCGCGTCGTGGAGGATCGCATCGACCCGCGCCCGGGCGCGGGCGGAGGCCATATCCGGAGCCGTCACCGCCACCATACCCGCGTACAGACAACCAAAGAACCCCACGATGGAGTCGAGTCCCGGCGGGCACAGGATCACGACGTGGGCACCGAATGGCTGTACATCTCGCAGCCGGCGGGCCACCAACCGCGCGCGCCGATCAAGCTCGCCGTAGCTCAGCCGCGCGGACTCGGTGGTTCCGTCGTCGAGGAACGTGTACAGCGTCTCGTCCGGACGTGCGGCGCACGCGCGACGAACGAGATCGATCCAGGTCTCTGGCCCCATCGAGACCAGACTGAAACAAGCTCATGACGTTTGTCGAGGTCCATTGTCGGAGCGGGGATCACAGCGGTGCTGTAGTATGCAAAGTTCATATTTACATGGGCTGTATTTATATAATCATGTCCAGGTAGAGTTTGCCCGGAAATTTGGTAGCTGCCGGTCGAAGCGGCTCGTCGACTGGAACTACACGATTCACCCGCGACCGATTGCGGAGTGACGAATCACGTTATCCATTCGAGGGCCCTCACTACCGGGCCCCTCGATACATTCAGTGCGATTCCAGCGCACTGCCACGTGTTGCCACCATTCACACCGTGACGAGGCTATTCACACCGTCGCGCGATCGACGCAGCATTGGCGCGCCGGTATGAAGTAAAATTCGGGGCCATGCACCGCCTTGCTGCACTTGCGTGGTTCCTGATCGCTTGCCATGGTGGTGCCGCCGCGCCCCCGGCGACGCTCGCGACGCCGCCCGTTGCCGCCGCGCCCGCCGCGCCTCTGTCCACAGCGCCGGCACCGGCGCTGCCCGCCGCGTCGCCGCCCGAGCGGCTCACCGCGTCGCCGCCCGAGCGGCTCACCGCCGACACGCCGGAGACCACCGTCGGCGGCGCCACGTTCGTCGCGCCCGCCCAGTGGAGCATCTCGGTGCGCGGCCCCGCGACGATCCTCGAGGCGCCCGAGGCCGGATCGCAGGTCGCGCTGGTCGACGTCCAGGCCAAGGACGCCGACGCCGCGGTCGCGGCTGCGTGGGCCGCGTACAAGCCCGACGCCAGGTGGCCGCTCAAGCTCGCCAGCGACGCACCCGACAAGGACGGCTGGTCGAAGATCCGCGCGTACGCCTACCAGACCTCGCCGAACGAGCACCGCCTGGTCGTCGCGTTCTCGCGGCTCGCGGGCGATACCTGGACGGTCGCGATCGGCAACCTCGACGAGGCCGTGGCCGAGAAGCGCGGCGGCCAGCTCGGCGTGATCACCAGCCGGCTGTTCCCCAAGGGCCACGTGACCGAGTCGTTCGCGGGCGTGCCCGCGGCCAAGCTCGACGCCGCCAAGCTCGCCGCGCTCGGCGCGTTCGTCGACCAGGCGCGCACCGCGCTCGGCGTCCCGTCGGTCTCGATCGGCGTCATCCAGGACGGCAAGATCGTGTTCGCCGGCGGGTTCGGCACCCGCGAGCTCGGCGGCAAGCCCAAGGCCGACGCCGACACGCTGTACATGATCGCGTCGAGCACCAAGGCGATGACCACGCTGATGCTGGCCAAGCTGGTCGAGGCCGGCAAGCTGACGTGGGACACGCCGGTGACCACGCTGTTGCCGTCGTTCAAGCTCGGCGACGCCGACACGACGCGCAAGGTCATGGTCAAGCACCTGATCTGCGCGTGCACCGGCCTGCCGCGCCAGGACTACGAGTGGCAGTTCGAGTTCAAGGACGCCACGCCGGCCAGCGTGCTCGCCACGCTCGCAACGATCCAGCCGACCTCCAGGTTCGGCGAGCTGTTCCAGTACTCGAACTCGCTCGCCGGCGCGGCGGGCTTCGTCGGCGGCCACGTCGTGTACCCCAAGCTCGAGCTCGGCGCCGCGTACGACAAGGCGATGCAGGCGCTGGTGTTCGATCCGCTCGGCATGACGTCGACCACGTTCGACTTTGGGCGGGCGCTGCGGGCCAACCACGCCGGCGCGTACGCGACCGACATCGACGGCAAGCCGGCGCCCGCGGTGATGGGCCTCAACTACGCGGCGATCCCGCTGCGCCCGGCGGGCGGTGCGTGGAGCAGCGTGCGCGACATCCTCAAGTATGTCCAGATGGAGCTTGCCAGCGGCGCGCTGCCGAGCGGCAAGCGCTACATCGCCGCCGAGCCGCTGCTCGCCCGCCGTGCACCCCAGGTCGCGATGAGCAAGGACGAGACCTACGGCATGGGCCTGGTCGTCGACACCAGGTACGGCACCCCGGTGGTCCACCACGGCGGCAATCTGATCGGCTACCACAGCGAGATGCTCTGGCTGCCCGAGCACCACGTCGGCGCCGTGATCCTGACCAATGGCGACGCCGGCGTGCTGATCCGCGGCCCGTTCCGCCGCAAGCTGCTCGAGTTGCTGTTCGACGGCCACCCCGAGGCCGACGCCGACATGGCGGCGAGCGTGAAGACCTACTTCGACGAGATCGCCGCCGAGCGCAAGCTGATCACCGTGCCCGGCGATCCCGCCGAGGTTGCCAAGCTCGCGCCGCACTACACCAGCGCCACGCTCGGCGACATCACCGTCAAGCACACCGGCGCTGCCACGGTGTTCGATCTCGGCGAGTGGCAGACCGAGGTCGGCTCGCGCAAGAACCCGGACGGCTCGATCTCGTTCATCACGACCGCGCCGGGGATCACCGGGTTCGAGTTCGTGGTCGGCACCGGCGCCAAGCGCACGCTGATCGTGCGCGACGCGCAGCATTCGTACACGTTCACGGAAGGTTGAGCCGGCTGATGCCGGCGGATCAGCGCAGGCTAGAACTGATACTGCGTAGAAAACATCCCGCCCTGATTCGTTGTGGGAAAAACCGCCGCCTTCATTCCTTTGGTGACACAACTGGTGAGCCATGGATCGGGCGAGTTCTTGACGGTTACGCTATCGACCTGGCCTGTTGGGGACACTTTCGCGGATACAGCAATATGCGCGCCCGCGAAGGTCTCACCGCATATGTGGATCCTGTCACGTACCCCGGCGAGACCTCCGGCAATGAGGTTGCGATCGAGCTTTTGAGGAAGGACCGCTGGCGTGCGAGGAGGCGTTCCCGGTTGTTCTCTGACCGGCGCATGTGCTGAAGCAGCCCCGTGCGAAGCTCCGGGTGGGTCTTCGTCATCAATGGACTGCTTGGCCGTCATACGTGTCATTGGGGGTGCGCTGTCCTGCGCTTTCTCGCCGGGCGTTGCTGTCGTGCTTGGTGATGGTGTCCGTGGAGTCACTTCGACGCTCGATGGCGTAGTCTTCGGTGCGGGTGTCGCTGCAGCGATCGCCGAGGTCGCGACGGCAGCTTGAGATCCACGTACGGTCGGTGATTTCGCGCTGCGGGATGGCAAAGGCTTCCTGGAATCGTGCGACTGGCTATCGCCGGACCCAGCTGCGTCTCCGACCTGGTGATTCGCCGGCGTGGCCTCGCGACGATCCGCGATCGTTGGCCCAGAGATGGCCAATGCATCACTGGCGACGGATGCGTCCACCGGCGGCGATGCGCCGGTCGCAACAGCATGTGCGGCAGGTTCGGGTGGCGTTGACGGCGGTGGCGTCCTCGCTGTCAGGCTCGGGTCCGGGCGCGCTTTCTGGGTTTCGATCCAGACCGCGCCAAAGACGAGGATGGGAATTGTCGCGACCAGCGCGATCGTGATCCAGCGTCGCGATCGAGGCGTCGGGGTGAACGTCGTGGTGGATGCAGATGCAGATAGTGTCGTGTTCTTTGATGAAGCTGCACTCGAATCAAGCGCCGGGCCCGTGATCCGGTCAAGGGGCAGTGCGAGCCGGTTGATCGCCTCGGCGAGCGCAGCGCCGGTCGCGAACCGCTGGGCTGGGTCCTTGTCGAGGCAGCGGGCAACGAGGGCGTCGACCGAGCTGGGGATCTTGGAGACGACCCTGGACAGCCGCGGCGGTTTCTCGCGGAGGTGCATCGCGATCAATTCGCCATGGCCTTCCGCCTCGAAGGGTGGCCGGCCCGCGATCATCCGGAACAGCAGACAGCCCAGCGAATACACATCCGAGCGTTCATCGACGTATCCCGCGCCGCGGCATTGCTCGGGAGACATGTACATCGGTGTCCCCAGCATCGCGGTCGTGTTGGTTTGCGACGTCGAGTCTCCGAACAGCTTGGCGATCCCGAAGTCGAGGATCTTCGGACGCTGTCCGCCAGGGACCTCGATATCTCGCACCATGAAGATGTTTTCGGGCTTCAGATCTCGATGCACGATGCCGCGCGCGTGTGCGACGCCGAGCGAGTTCGCGATCTGCCGCATGATACGCAGCGCCTCGGGCAGCGGGATCGAGCCGCGCCGGAGCCGGCGATCGAGGGGCTCGCCATCCAGCAACTCCATCACGATGTACGCGGTGCCGTCGGCATGATGACCGAAGTCGAAGATCTGCACGATCCCCGGATCAGAAACGGACGCCGCAGCGCGGGCTTCATTGAAGAACCGCGGCAAGATGTCCTTCCGACTGGAGTACATCGGATGTAGCAGCTTGATCGCCGCCTGACGCCCGAGCGCGACGTGCTCGGCCAGCCAGACCGAGCCCATGCCACCCTCCCCGATCTGTCGCAGGAGTCGGTATCCGCCGATCTGAACACCCTCCATCGCAAGCGCAGACTACACGAAAGCTGAAGTCATCACTTGCAGATATGCCGCTCGATGCCGCTCGATGCAGCCCCGGGGGCCCCGCGGGGCCAGCGTGGCTACAGGGCGGCGAGCTTGTCGCCGAGCTGCTTGACGTCGGTCGGGCCGAGCGACTGGGCGAACACCATCGGCAGCTCGCCGAGCTTGGTCTTGGTCCGCTTGCGCAGCTCGGCGAGGTAGCGCTCGTTGAGCTCGCGGCGGTCGCGCGACAGCTGGGCGTGCGCGGTGAGCGGGGCGAGCGGCGAGGTCAGGTGGGGCTGATCGGCGATCAGCGCGTCGAGCACGCGGGTCACCGGAGCGCCGGGCGCGAAGTGGCGCGGGAACACCTGGTTGACGATCATGTGCTGCGGCACGATGCCGAGCGCCGACAGCTTGGCCTCGAGCTCGATCGCCTCGTTGACCGGCATCTCCTCGGCGAGCGTGACCAGCACCGCGGTGGTCCGCGCCGGATCGCACAGCAGCTCCTTGATCGACCGGGCGTCGCGGGTCAGCGGCCCCTCGGGCACGGTCTCCGAGATCACCCACGGCACGCGCAGCATCGACACCGAGTGGCCCGACGCCGGCATGTCGAACACCACGGTGTCCCACACCGGCTTGCCGCGCTTCTCCTCGGTGGTGTGGAACCACACCTTGCCGAGCAGCGCATAGTCATCGAGCCCCGGGATCGCGCGCAGGAACGCCTTGGTGACCCGGTTCTCGAACACCATCTCGTAGACGGTCTTGAACTTGAGGATCATCAGGCCGTACTCGGCGAGCGCGCTCGCCGGGGTGGTGTTGACCGCCCACAGGTTCGGGGCCAGCTCGCTCGGCTCGGGGCCGACCGCCGGCTTGCCGAAATAGTCGCCGAACCGATCGGTGGCGCTGGTCTCGTAGAGCAGCGTCTTCTTGCCCTGCGCGGCCAGCCGGCCGGCGATCGCCGCCGCCACGGTGCTGCGCCCGACGCCGCCCTTGCCAACGACCAGGATCAACCGGCGGTCGAGGTTCATCGCTCGGCCTTCGCGGCCGACGACCCCGCCGGCACGCCCGCGCCTGGTGCCCCGCCCGATGCCCCCGATGCTCCGGACGCCGGGGCGTCGGGCTCGACGATCACGGCGATGCCGCTGGCCTCCGCCGAGCGCCAGCCGATCAGCTTGCGCAAGGTCCAGATCCCGTCCTCGGGGGTGATGTCGACCTGGATGTTGACGACCTTGTCGGCGCCGAGGGTCTTGGCGGTGGCGAGCAGCATCCGGTTGACGATGTAGTCGAGATCGACGTGGCCGGGGATCGGGATCCACAGCAAATACGCGCTGGTGACCTGGGCGTGCACGACCGCGATCGGCCGCAGGTGAGGGCCGGCGTACACCGCCTCGGGCTGGACGCGCACCGTCGTGATCGACGAGCACGCCGAGGCCGCCGCGAGCACGCTGGCAAGCACGAAGCGACGCACCATAGGGAACGCACGCTAGCACGGCCCAGTTGCCGCCACAGATGATAGGCTTGGGTTCTCGTGCGAAGCGCCCTGACCTCGCTCATGCTGAGCGTGCTCGCGGTCGTGGCACCGATCACGACGCAGGCAGCCCCGTCGCCGCCCCCGGCATCATCTTCCGGATCCGGCTCTGGCTCGAGTGCCGGCTCCGGCGTCGCCTCGCCCGCGACCCCGGTGACGGCCGCCCCGGCGCCTCGCCCCGCGAGCCCCGGCCCGCCGGATGCGCCGACGGCGACGACAGCGCCGCCGGCCGAAGAAGCGCTCGATCAGAAGCTCGCGGTGTGGCGGTTCGACGCGCTCGGCATCGCCCCCGATCTGGTCGCCCAGCTCGAGGCCCTGTTCCGCAACGAGCTCGGCCGGATCGACAAGCAGCCGATCCCGAGCCGGCACGACGTCGAGCGCATGATCTCCGGCGAGGCCAGCGAGTGCACCGGCGAGGACAAGTGCCTCGCGGCGATCGGCAAGAAGCTCGGCGTCGATGTCATCGTGACCGGCACCGTCGGCCAGCTCGGCGACAACTACGTGCTGACGATCAAGGCGGTCGACGTCGCGAGCGCGAGGTCGCTGCAGAAGATCCAGAGCGATCCGCTGCGCGGCCAGCCCGACGAGCTGATCGAAGGCGTCCGGGTCGCGGCGTATCGCCTGCTCGCGCCCGCGCAGCTCCACGGCGCGATCCAGATCCAGACCGATCTGATCGGCGCCGACGTCCAGCTCGACGGCGTCGCGCTCGGCAAGACCCCGCTGGCGAACAACGGCGTGATCGGCAAGCTCGCGCTCGGCGTGCACCACCTGCGGGTCGCCGCCGCGGCCTACGACCAGCCGTACGAGGACGACGTCGAGGTCCGGTTCCAGAAGGTCAGCCCGGTGGTCGTCCGGCTCGTGCCGTCGACCCAGGTGATCGGCACCGGCAAGATCGAGCGGATCGAGCGCCGGCCGTTCTACACCCGGACCTGGTTCATCGTGACCGCGGGCGTGGTCGCGCTCGGGCTCGGCGGGACGATCGGCTACGGCCTCGGTCACACCAAGGTGTGCCACGTCAACGCCAGCGGGGGCGGATGCTGACCGTGCGCGCCGCGTGCGTGATCGCGGTCGTCGCCGCGGCGACCCCGGCCCGCGCCGATCGCGTGGTCGCGATCGCGCCGCTGTCGGCGCTCGGCGCCGAGGACACCTCGGCCGGCACCCGCAAGCTGACCGGCCAGATCGAGGCCGCGATCGCGGCGCTGCCCGGCACCACGGTCGTGCGCGCGGCGCAGGTCGCCGACGCCGCGAAGAAGGCCAAGAAGCCGCAGCTGCGCGCGTGCGACGGCGACGCCGCCTGCCTGACCGAGCTCGCGACCCTGGTCGGCGCCCAGATCATCATCTCCGGCGAGGTCGGCGGGCTCGGCGAGTCCAAGGTCGTCTACCTGGCGGCGACCCAGAGCGGCAAGGAGCTGCGCGCGACGACCATGGCGGTCGGCGGCACGCGCGACGACGCCAGTGGCGGCCCGCGCGGCGCGGCGGTCCGGCTGCTCGATCCCGACAGCTACCGCGGGACCCTGCACTTCGTGATCGACGTCGCCGGTGCCACGGTCTACATCAACGGCGCCAAGGTCGCGCTGACCGCGGCCGGCGACACGCTGCAGGCGGTCGGCGCGCAGGCGGTCCGCGTCACCCACCCCGAGTACCACGACTTCGTGCGGTTCATCGACGTCGAGTACGGCAAGACCACCGACGTCGCGGTCGGCATGCAGCAGTATCCGATCGTCGAGCGCGACCTCGCCGGCAAGCCGGTCAACCGCGACAAGATCGAGTACCTCGATCCGCCGCTGTGGCGGCGCTGGTACGTCGTCGGCCCCGCCGCGGTCGGCCTGACGATCGTCACCGCCGTGATCGTCGCCTACGCGACCCACAACTTCCCCGACGGCAACTGCCACGTGATCGGCGGCAGCAAGAGCTGCTGAGCGCGCGCGCCGCTACTTCAGCTGCGCCGCGAGCTGGTTCAGCCGTGCGTTGGCGGCGTTGAAGTTGCCGTCGGCGTACTTCTGCATGACGTCGGACAAAACGCCGGACAGCTGCGCGCTGGTCGCGTCGTCGACCTTGTTCGCCTTGACCTGGTTCTGCAGCCGCGCGGTCTTGGCCTGAATGAACGCGCGGTCGATCTTGATCGCGTCGACGTTCTGGACCAGCTGGCCCGCGGCGAAGTACGCCTTGCCCCAGTCGCCCTCGGCCATCGCGCGGGTCGACTCGGCCTCGAGGCTCTGCGATGGCCCGAGGTCGGCCGACAGCACGCCCTTCTTCTGCATCAGCTGGCGGGCGCGGGTCAGCAGCGGCTGGACGTCGGCCTTGGTGTACTTGTCGGCCTTCGCCGGGGCCTGGATCACCTGGGGCGCCGGCGCCGCGCCGCAGGTGTCCTTCTCGCGCTGGGCGAGCCGCTCCTCGCGCGTCGCCAGGGTGCGCTCGCGCTCGCTGATCGACGCCTCGCGGGTCGCGACCCGGCCCTCGCGCTGGGCCAACTTGTCCTCGCGGCCGGCGATGTCGGCGGCGGAGTCGAGCTTGGTCGACAGGCTCGAGAGCTTGTTCGACATCTGGCCGAGCTCGGCCGACTGGCCGTCGATCTGCGCGGTCAGATCATCGCGCTGCTTGGCGAGATCCTTGGTGTCGCCGCCGGTGGCCTCGGTCGCCTTGATCTTCTCGACGACCTTCTGGCGCTCGCCCTCGAGCCGCTCGCGCTGCGCGAGCAACGCATCGCGCCGGCGCAGCAGGTCATCCTGCGCCTTGCTCGCCGCGGCATCGGGCTCGTTGCCGCCCTTGCAGGACGTGGCGCCACCGGCGAGCCACAGCGAGACACCTAGGTGTACGACGAGGCGTACGACCAGACGAGCGATCCGCATACCCGGCAATTGTACGACAGCCCGTCATCGGCGCGGTGGTTTTGGTCGTAGAGTGCGGCCATGCTGCTCTATCACGACACCCGCGCGCCAAACCCGCGCCGGGTCCGGATCTTCCTCGCCGAGAAGGGTGTGCCGTACGACACGATCGAGGTCTCGATCGCCTCGGCGCAGAACCTGAGCCCGGAGTTCCGCAAGAAGAACCCCCTCGCGCTGCTGCCGGTGCTCGAACTGGGCGACGGCCACGTGCTGCGCGAGTCGATCGCGATCTGTCGCTACGTCGAGGAGCTGCACCCCGAGCCCAACCTGTTCGGCGCCGACCCGTGGGAGCGAGCCCAGATCGAGCAGTGGAACCGCCACGCCGAGCTCGAGCTGCTGGTACCGGTCGCGCAGGTGTTTCGCAACACGCACGCGTTCTGGTCGGGCCGGATCAAGCAATCGGCCGAGTTCGGTGAGATCATGCGCGAGCTGATCACCGGCCGGTTCGACTGGTTCAACGGCGAGCTGGCCCAGCGGCCCTACATCGCCGGCCAGCGGTTCACCGTCGCCGACATCACGGCGCTGTGCGCGATCGACTTCGGCAAGGTCTCGAAGATCCGGATCGACGCCGCGACCCACCCGCACCTCGCCGCGTGGCACGCGCGGATCAGCGCGCGCCCGAGCGCGACCGCGTAGCCGATCGGCTTCTCCGACGAGGCCATCGGGCTCGTCGAGGTCGTGGACCGGATGCATCGCGCGCGGTTATCGCGCGGCCGGCGTGTTCGCCAGCTGGCCGCACGCCGCCCCGACGTCGGAGCCGCCCGAGTAGCGCCGGTGCGACGCCAGCCCCGCCGCCGACAGCACGTCGCGGAACGCCGGCATCCGCGGCGACCGCGCGAACCGATCGCCGGGCCCGATCGCGTTGTAGTCGAGCAGCGACAGCCGCGGCCGCACGCCGGTCGCGGCGTGGAACGCCCGCGCGCGCGCCGCGAGCGCCTCGGCGTCGCCGGCGCTGTCGTTGACGCCGTCGAGCAACGTCACCGCCCACATCGGCGCCAGGCCGGTCGCCCGCGCGTGCACCTCGGCCGCGGCGATCACGTCCTCGAAGTCGTGGCGATCGGCGATCGGCATCACCGCCTTGCGGTGCGCCGCGATCGCGCTCGAGATCGAGATCGCGAGCCGGACGCGCGGCGCCTCGACCGCGAGCCGCCGGATCCCGCCCGGCAGCCCGGCGGTGCACACGGTGATCGATCGCGCATCGATGCCCTGCGCGCACGGCTCGCTGAACACCCGGATCGCCTGCAGCACGGCGTCGAGGTTCGCCAGCGGCTCGCCCATGCCCTGGAACACGACGCCGTGGACCCGAGCCGGACCGATCGATTCCGGTCCGCTGCGCAGCGAGGATCGGAATCTCCCTGCGGGGAGGGTCCCCCTTGTGGGGACCCGAGCCGGACCGATCGATTCCGGTCCGCTGGGCAGGCGCGCGCGCACCACGCGAACCTGCTCGACGATCTCCCACGCCGCCAGGTTGCGGGTCAGCCCGAGCCGCCCGGTCGCGCAGAACGCGCACGCCAGCGCGCACCCGACCTGCGAGCTGACGCACACCGTGAACCGCCCCGGGTGCTCGAGCGGGATCCGCACCGCCTCGAACCGCGCGCCGTCCGCGCCGGCGAGCAGGTACTTCACGAACGGATCGATCGCGCTCGCGGTCTCCGCCTCGACCTCGAGCCGCGGCGTGTCGCCCGCCGCGTGGACCGCGTCCGCCGCCGTCCGGCGCACCGCCGAGCTCGCCGCCACTGGCTCGCCGCGGTGCACCGCCGCGATCACCTTGCGCGCCTCGGCCAGGGTCACCGCCGGCACCGCCGCGATCAGATCGGACGGCGTGATCGCCTGCAGCGCCAGCACACCCGTTCCTACCGCACTTCGTGCCGGGCGAGCGGCCCACCGGCGCGGGAACCGCGCGCCACCGCGACCCGAGGGCGAGGAGTTTTCGCTTCCCGTTCGACTCCCGGGCCGCGCGCTCAGGTCGCGAGCGCAGCCGCCAGCTGCGCCAGGCCACCCGGGAGCACCATGACCGTCGTGTCGACGCCGGCGGGGCCCGAGAACCCGGCGATCTGCGTCGGGTAGCCGGCGAGGTGGCCGATGTTGGGGGCGCCGGTGCCCTGGTACTGCCAGCCCCACAGCGCCGCCTCGCTCCAGCCCATGCTGGTGATGACCGACTCGGGCAGGGTAGACGCGTAGCGCGCGGTCCACAACCAGCTGCACCCCATGCGCGACGTGATGCCGAGGTCGCGGATCGCCGAGCCGCCGTACAGCATCGTGCCGCGGCCGAGCAGCTGGTGGATCCGCGCCGCGAACGCCGAGGTCGCGTCCTCGAATTGCGCGGCCGTCGCGCCGGGGTTATCGGGCAGCTCGACGTCGACGATCGGCCACAGGTCGGTGGGCCCGAGCCCGCCGCCACCGGCCGACTCGAGGGTCTTCACGAACAGCTCGGCCTGGCCGGCCCCGCTCTCGCGGCAGACCAGGTAGTGATAGCCGCCACAGAACCAATCCTGCCCGACCTGGCGGTCGACGCTGTGGATCGCCTGCCAGTTCGGAGCGAGCCAGCCCGACGGCATCGCCCCGAAGCCCTGCGAGACCTTCAGGATCGCGCCGTTGACCTGCGGATCCGCGGCGGCGGCGGGCCAGTTCGGGCGGCCGTTGAGATCCTCTGGATAGACGTCGACGAAGATCGGTTGTAATCCGCTCATGACACCCTGATCACGATCATAAGAACACGGTGGAGCGTCGTCAATGAGTGTCCGAGATTCGGACGAACATCGTCTGGCGCACGAAATCGCCGGTGCTGCGTCCACGGCGACGGCGCCCGCGTCACCGTGGACGCACGACGTCGCGCGCGCGATCGCGGCTCGAGCGACCACCGTGTCGTCCTCGCGGTGCTCGCGGCGATGATCGCTGCCGCGCGAGACCTCGGGCAGGTGATCGCGGATGACCAGCTCGGGTGGCGTGGACAGGTCGGGGAGCTGATCGGAGCGCTGATCGGAGCGCTGATCGGAGCGCTGATCGACGGCCTTCGGGGGCGCGTCCTCGCGGGGCGCGGGCGAACCGCTTACTCGCCGGCGGCGCGCATCGGGAACAGCGGCTCGCCGTGGATCTCGAGCCGGTACACGCTGTTCTCGGTCTCGACGTAGATCATCTTGCCGCCGGGCTCGCCGAGCACGCGCTTGACCGGCGTGGTGATCATCCGGTGGCCGTGCGGATCGCGAAAGATCACCATGCCGCGCCCGATGTACGGGTACGAGATCAAATAGCCGGTATACAGCCTTCCGTTGCCGCCGGATGGCCGCTCGGTACCGAGCTCGCGAATCTTGCGTGCAGTGACGCTGACCATGGGGTCGCTGGCTATAGTCTACGAGATGGACGCCCCCGGGTCATCCCCCTTTGACAGCTGCGCTGGGCGCCTCGCGGGTGAACAATGAGTGATCCACCGAGCGAGTACCGGGACCTGCCGGGCACGCCCGCCGGACCGACCAGCGAGCGGACAGTCGACGCGCTGTATGAACAGGTGCGCGGGCTGGTGCCGGCTGTGAGCACGGCCGGACCGCCGCCGAACGCAACACCGGTAGCGCCCGGGATTCGCGTGCTTGCGCTGCAGACCCCCACGTTACCGCCGGCTGCACATACCAATGTTTACCTGGTTGGACCCGACGCCGGCCCGGTGGCGGTGGTCGATCCCGGGAGCCCGTACCCGGAGCAGCAGGCGGCACTGGATCGGGTGCTGGAGCGGTCACCCCCGTCCGCCGTCTTACTGACCCATCACCATGGCGATCACGTGGGTGGCGCCCAGGCGCTCGCCGACCGCTGGGGTGTACCGATCGTGGCCCATGCGACGACCGCTGCGCGGCTCGCGGGTTGGATCCGGGTGACGCAGACGATCAGCGATGGCGACGTCGCGTACGGTGTGCAAGCGATCCTGACCCCGGGCCACGCCGAGGGCCACCTGTGCTTCGCGGTCGGCGACGCGACGATCGCCGGCGACATGGTCGCGGGCCTCGGCACGATCCTGATCGACCCGAGCGACGGCGACATGGCGGTGTACCTGGCCTCGCTCGAGCGCTTGCTCGCGCGGCCCCAGGCCACGCTGCTCCCGGCGCACGGACCGGTGATCCCCGACGGTCATGCCAAGCTACGCGAGTATATCTCACACCGCCTTGCGCGCGAGGCCAAGGTCGCCGCCGCGCTGCAGGCCACGCCGCGCACGCTCGGCGAGCTGGTGAGCGAGGCATATTGCGACACGCCGCGCATGCTGTGGGGCCTCGCCGAGCGATCGATGCTGGCGCATCTCATCAAGCTGGCGCGGGAGCACCGTGCGATCGACGTGGGCGGCGGGCGCTGGTCGCGGTGACCCCACACCGCTATAGTGAGCGGCGGTGGGTTTGACGTTCGATGATCTTCCCGACGTCGCGATGGCACGCGACCTGTTGCGGCGGTGGTGGGGCCTCGAGCTCGGCCTGTCGGAGGCCGGCGGCGGTGGCTACACGCGCAAGTCGCACGCGACGTGCGAGACGATCCACGGCGCGGTGCCTGGCGCGTGCGCGGGGACGCTCGCGGACATCGCGGCGACCTATGCCGCGGCCAAGCGCGGCGAGCCGGTGATCCGGCAGTGCCACGCCGGCCTGGTGCTGGTCGCGGCGCCGGTGTTCGGCACCAACGGCCTGACCGGCGTGGTGTACGCCAGCGGCGGCCGGCCGGCCGAGCGCTCGGTCGGCGACGAGGCCGCGCGGCTCAGCATGATCGGCTCGCCGGACGAGGCGATCGCGGCCGCGGCGAGCTTGCCGGTGGTGCCCGAGGCCGATCTGGTGCGCGTGCGCGATCTGGTGGCATCGGCGGCGGCCGCGGTGGCGCGGGTCCAGCCGGCGGTCGTCGCGCCGACGACGTTCAGCCATCCGTTCACCGAGATCGTCGGCGAGGCGCCGGCGGTGCGCGACGTGATCAAGCTGCTCGGCAAGTTCGTCAAGAGCGAGGCGACGGTGCTGATCCAGGGCGAGAGCGGCACCGGCAAGGAGCTGATCGCGCGCGCGATCCACTACCACGGGCCGCGCGCGAAGAAGCCGTTCGTCGTCCAGAACTGCTCGGCGTTCAACGACAACCTGCTCGAGAGCGCGCTGTTCGGCCACGTGCGCGGCGCGTTCACCGGCGCGGTCAAGGATCAGCCGGGGCTGTTCCAGGTCGCCGACGGCGGCACGTTCTTCCTCGACGAGATCGGCGACATGTCCGCCGCGCTGCAGGTCAAGCTGCTGCGCGTGCTGCAAGAGAGCACGTTCATGCCGGTCGGCGGCACCAAGTCGGTCAAGGTCGACGTCCGGATCATCGCCGCGTCGCACAAGGACCTCGCGGTGATGGCCGCCCACAAGCAGTTCCGCGAAGATCTGTTTTATCGGGTCAACGTCCTCAAGATCACCGTGCCGCCGCTGCGCGAGCGCGCGGCCGACATCCCGCGGCTCGCCCAGTTCTTCGTCGGCAAGCACTGGCGCACGGTCAAGGGCAGCGATGCGGAGGCCCCGCCGCGGCTGTCGCAGGGCGCGCTCGCGCGGCTGGTCGCGTACGCGTGGCCGGGCAACATACGCGAGCTCGAGAACGAGATCGAGCGCATGCTCGTGCTCGCCGGCGACGCGCGCGAGCTGGCGCCGAACATGGTGTCGGCGCGCGTGACCAGCGCGGCCAACGCCGCCAGTGCCCCGGCGCGCCCGCTGCGCGACGTGATCGCCACCGCCGAGACCAATGCGATCGTCGCGGCGCTCGGCCGCCACGGCGGCGACCGCGACTCGGCCGCCAGCGACCTGGGGATCAGCCGGTCGTACTTCGATGCGCGCAGCGCGGCGCTCGGGCTGGGAGCCTCGGCGTGACCTGCCCGACCTGCCGCGCCAAGGTCACCCGGGATCCGGCGCGGCCGAGCAAGCTGTTCCCGTTCTGCAGCGAGCGCTGTCACCTGGTCGACCTCGGCCGCTGGCTCGGCGAGGAGTATCGCGTCCCCGGGCCGACGGCGGCCGACGGCGGTGAGGGCGTTCCGGCGCCGGCCCCGCCGGCCGACGACTGACGCGGGCACCGGACAGGTCGGCGATTTGCCGGTTCTGTATCGCGGGCTGTGCCGTGCAGGTGTGCTGCGCGCGCGGCCCGGCGACGCTGCGCGGGCCCATGCGGTCGGCTACCTTTGACCCATCATGGCCACGACCGAGCACCGCGTTGCGACCCACCTGGGGCTCGCCGCCAGCGACTACGACGCCGCGATCCGCACGTACATCCCCGGCTACGAGATCATGATCGACACCGTCGTCGAGCTGGTCCGGACGATCCGGACGATCGATGCACCGTCGGTGATCGATCTCGGCGCCGGCACCGGCGCGCTCGGCGCGGCGATCCTCGATCGCGTGCCGGGCGCGCGGGTCCAGTTCCTCGACATCGATCCCGCGATGCTCGAGGTCGCCGGGGCCCGGGTCGCCGCGCACGGCAGCCGGGCCGAGCTGCGCCGCGGCTCGTTCGACGATGCGCTGCCGGCGTGCGATGCCGTGGTCGCCTCGCTCGCGCTGCACCACGTGCCCGAGCTCGATCGCAAGCGCGCGCTGTACGCGCGGATCTACCAGGCGCTGCGCCCGGGCGGGGTGCTGCTCGTCGCCGATGTCACGGTCCACGAGACCGGCGCGGCACGCGCGCATACCTACGACCTGTGGGCGTCGGCGATGGCGACCCACGGCATCGCGCGGCCCCAGGCCGAGGCGCTGTTCGCCAAGTGGGCCGGCGAGGATCGTTACTACCCGCTCGCCGTCGAGCTCGATCAGCTGCGCGCGGCCGGGTTCACCGAGCCCGAGTGCTTCTGGAAGCATGGCCCGGCCACGGTGTTCGGCGCGTTCCGCTAGGAGACCGTATTTGCATACGGTCTCCGTCGCCTCGATCGCCTCGCGAAGCGCTCGGCTATCCGGAAAAGCCGCGCTCGCAAGCTCGCGCCAGGCCTCACGCTCCGAGCGCGCACGTTGCGCGGCCGGCCCGCGCCGGGGTCACTCGCTCCCTGTCGCCGGCCCGCTGTCGCTCGCTGGCTGGATCCGCGGGACCGCGCCCGGGTCGCGCAGCACGACCTCGAGCGAGTCGGCGATGCAGGCGAGGTAGGTCCGGAGCTCGGGTTCCTTGGCCTGGGTGTCGAGGATGTCGCTCACCCGCTGCTGCGGCCGGGTGAGCTCGTCGCGGATCTCGGTGACGATCCGGGGCAGCTCGTCCTGGGACTTGCTGCGCAGCAGCATGCGCGCCACGCGATCGGCGTGCTGGCTGGGCTCGGCCTCGAACATCACGGGGTAGAGCACGAGGCTGATCACGCTGCGCCAGTGATCGGTGAGGTCCTTGCCGGGGGCGCGTGCGTACTGGCGCCGGCAGCGCGGGCACGAAAACGTCTCCCGGCCGCCCGATCGCCTGGCCGACGCGCGCTCGAGCGTGACATCCCCACAGCGCCAGCAAACCGCATCCATCGCAATCCAGAATATAACGAAGATGCCGACTGAGATTTTATATGAGATGAAAATGACGTGATCGAATCATTTTTCGGTTGAATGATAAATTGCGTTGTAGTTTTGATGACTTGACGCGTCGCAATAAAGTCCTGTATCCGACAACGCGCAGAGTCATTGCGACTGCAGGGGCGGTCCCCGATGGCGAGTGCGGCGAGTGCGGATCGGCGAGCCACCGTCGATCCGCCACAGCCAGGTGACCGGCGAGCAGGTGCGCTCGCGTGCGGGGAGCTCGCGCAGCGCCTGGCAGACCGCGCGCCGGGTGGTGAGCGCGCGGGCGCGGTAGCGATCCGGGAACACCGTGCCCCGGCGAGCGGCGACCCGGTTGAGGTAGCGGGCGGCGGCGATCTGGAAGCCCTGCATGCCGCGGGCGAGCGCCGCGCGGTCGTCGGCCTCGACGATCAGCTCGAGCCGGGTCGCGCGCACGCAGAGCTCGACGATCCGGAAGTCGGTGCGGCCGAGCGAGGTCCGGACCGCGCGTCGGATCGCGGCGTAGGCCCGCCGCCGGCGTAGCCGGCCGACCGCGGAGACCACCCGCGCGGTGATCTGCACCGGATGACGCGGCGAGACGCCGGGCCGGACCTTGTGGGGCTCGCTCGGCACCGGGCCGCGTGCGGGGCGGCCGGCACCGGGGCGTGCGCCACCCCGGCCCGCGAGCGTGCTCTCACGTCCGGACGGCGGGCGGTGTGTCGAGGGCGCGCGCGGGGCCATCGCGGCGATCGATCACACAGGATCGCCAGGCGTGGCGATGAATTCGCCGAGATTTTTCTAAATCGCGGGATCAGCCGGATGACAAGCCAATCCGGACTTGTATAAGTTAATCCATCATGGTGCATCAATCGCCGCGCTCGGGGACGTGATGAACACAAGCGATCGGATGCCAGGTGACGACGAGCCAGGGGCAGGCGAGCAGACCGCCGAGTTCGAAGACGAAGTGACGAACGTGGTGCTACGCGGCGAGCTGGGGCTGCCGGAGACCAGCCTCAAGCTCCGGCGGCATCGCCGGACCCGGCCGCGCGGGACCACGATCGCGATGAAGCGGGTGACGCTCGCCGATCTGGCGGTCGGGACCGAGATGTACCCGCCGGTCGAGCTCGAGCGGCCCAGGACCCGGGCGGACTGCGGCGCCGAGGCGCGGCCGTGCCCGTGGGTCGCCTGCAAGCACCACCTCTATCTCGACATCAACCCCGAGACCGGATCGATCAAGATCAACTATCCCGACCGCGAGCCGTGGGAGCTCGAGCACAGCTGCGCGCTCGACGTCGCGGACTCCGGCAGCAAGACGCTCGATGAGATCGGCGAGATCACCAACCTGACCCGCGAGCGGATCCGCCAGGTCGAGGTGCGCGGCCTGGTGAAGCTCCGCACCCGGCGCGAGCTGCGCTGAGCGCTCGCGCACGATCGCGTTCAGGCCGGGCGCAGGACCAGCACGGGCAGCCGGGTGACCCGGAGCAACCGGTCGGCGACCGAGCCGACGAGGGCGCGGCTGATCCCGGACCGGCCGTGCGAGGCGATGCAGATCACGTCGACCCCGAACCGCGCCGCGCACTGGGCGATCGTGTTGGCGGGGTCTTCGCCGCGCACGATGTGCGCGTGGACGCGCTGGGTCACGCCGACCGGGGTCAGCGCGATCAGCTCGCGGAGCAAGCTCGGCTCGTCGACCTCGGCGTCGTCCTTGACGACGTGCATCAGGTGGATCTCGCCGTCGGCCTGGGTCAGCGCGAACGCATACGGCACGGCGCGGTTGGCGAACTGCGATAGATCGGTCGCGACCAGGGTCTGCTGCAGCGCCGGGATGCTGTGGGTGACGATCGTCGCCTGCGGCGGCACGCAGACCACCGACTGGTGGGCGTCCTCGACGATCACCGACGACACCGAGCCGAGCCGACCCAGGCCGGTCTTCTGGCTGGTGCCGACCACGATCGCGTCGACCCGCTCATCGTTGGCGAGCTCGATCATGTGATCGCCGATCCGGCCGAGCCCGCGGCGGGCCAGGGCGTGCACGCGGTGGGTCGTGCTGGACGGGCCGGCGAACCGGCGCAGCAGATCGCGCTGCATCAGCCGCTCGATCTCGGGATCGGCCTCGACCATCGCCCGCGCCGGCAGCCCGTAGTGCGCCGCGGCGTCGTCGGGGTAGTAGATCGCGCCGAGCACGACGTCGATCGGACCGCGGGTGCCCAGGCCGAGCGTCCACTGCACGCCGAGCTCGCAGGTCGCCGAGTCGTCGATCCCGAGCAGGATCTTGAGCGGCCGCTCGCCGCGCGCGAACGCCAGCCACGGCGCCGGATCGCGCACCGCGATCACCGGCACGTGGGTCCGCGTGATGATGTTGCCGGCGGTGGTGCCGAGCCGCGACGCGCGATCGCCGTGCGACTGGGCGGCGACGACGATCAGATCCGAGCCTTCGGTTTCGGCGAAGTTGACCAGGGTCTCGTCGGGCGGCCCGACGACCAGCTCGGTGCGCACCCGCGGCCCCTTGCCGCGGGCCTGGTCGGCGAGCTGGGCCCGCCGCGTGGCGAGCTCGGCCGGATCGCCGTCGGGCTCCCCCCCGGCCTCGCCGTCGACGACATGGATCAGCACGACGTCGGAGTCGCCGCGCTGGGCGGCGAGCGCGCGCGCGACATCGAGGGCGCCGCGCGACGCCTCGGATAGATCGGTACCGCAGATGATCGACATGGACGCCTATGACAGATACGCGAAGCGACGGATGAGCTCGAGCAGACGATCGCGCAGATCGTTGTCGATGCTGACGAACCGGATCCCCATGCCGGGGTGCAGGTTGTCGCGGGCGCCGGGCCGGTACGGATTGACCCAGATCACTTCGCCCTCGACCTCGATCGGTCGCGCGCGCTCGCGAGCGAACCGGAGGTTCAGGTGGGTGCCGGGCTCCTCCGGTGTGGTGGTTCGCACGAAGATCCCGGTGGCGCTGATGTCCGTGATGTACGCGAACAGATAATTTTCTTCACTCGCGTAATCGACCTCGAAATCGACGAGCACGCGCGGGGCACGCCGGCGTTCGGCGTCGCTGACCGACACCGGCGCGGCCACAACCGCGCTGCGTTTGACCTTCGGTCCCATCGCCGCCGTCATAGCCTCAAGTCGCGACCGGGGTCAACGCCAAGATCACGCACGCGTCATTCGAGGATCAGCGATGCGATCTTCACGCGATCCGTCGTATCGCGGATGTCCCCGGGCGCCTCGCTGATCGTCATGTTTTTCCAGCTCGGCGCCGCGCCGGTGAAGAACCCGATCCAGATCTCGTAGCGGCCGCCCGGAAACGCCCCACCGCCGGCGCGCGCGGTGAACCGATCGACGATGAAGTCGCCCGGCTGCCAGGTCGAGGTCGGGCAGCGGCCGGCGATCGGGTCGTGGTCGCCGTTGCCGGCGCGCCCGGCCGGGCCGTCGAAGTGCATCAGCGCCTTCCACGATCCGCGGACCGGCTGGAGGATCTTGTAGTAGACCGTGACGTCGAACGCTGCACCGCGGTCGACCTTCGCGGGCAGGTCCCAGCCGAGCAGCTGGATCTGGTTGTCCCACACGATCTTGGCCTTGGGGCGCGCGGCGATCGCCTTGGGCTCCTCGTGGAGGATCGCGGTGCGCAGCGGGTTCTTGTCGGTGGTGCCGTCGACCCGGTTCGAGAGCAAGAGGCTGCGCTGGTTGCGATCGTCGATCACGAAGTACGGCTTGCCGGCGACCTCGCGGTGCAGCGCGCAGAGCTCGCTCTGCGGCGCGATCGCGAACACCCGGTTGGGGCGGCCGAGCGCGGTGATGATCTGCGTGCGATCTGCAGCGATTTGCGGCGGCTTGCCGGTATACGCCAGCGGCGCCTGGCCGAGGTCGCCCATGACGATCAGATCATCGCCGGGCCTGGCGAGCGCCTGGTAGGTCTCGAGGATCGCCTTCGACGACAGGTGGACCGCGAGCCGCGGCTGCCAGATCGAGGTCCAGAACACCGCGAGCATCAGCGTGGCGCCGAGCGCGGCGACCGCGCTGCCGGCGACCAGGCGATCGGCGGGGCGGGGCGGCGAGCCCTC